>CAXSEC010000055.1:0-3278 GCA_964236325.1 uncultured Acidobacteriaceae bacterium
TGCGCAGCTCCTCCGGCTTGATGTCGATCACAATCGTGTCATCGATCTCCGGACTCACAAACACACTGGCGAAGCTGGTGTGCCGCCGCTTCGCCGAGTCAAACGGCGAGATCCGCACCAGCCGATGAACCCCCGTCTCTCCCGTCAGCAGCCCGAACGCAAACTCACCCGAGATCGTAAACGTCGCCGACTTGATCCCCGCCTCGTCGCCATCCTGGATCTCGTTCAACTCTGTTTTGAAACCTTCCCTCTCAGCCCATCGCAGATACATGCGCATCAGCATCTCGGCCCAGTCCTGGCTCTCCGTTCCGCCAGCCCCCGGGTGCACCACCACGATCGCATTCAGGCCGTCCGTCTCTCCCGAAAGCATCGTCTTGGTCTCAAGCTTTTCCGTGTACGCGACCAATCCAGGGATCTCACGCTCCAGCTCCGCATCGACCGCCTCGCCCTCACGCGCCAGCTCAAAGTACGCCTCGATGTCGTCCGACCGTCGCTGCAGCTCCGCGTCATCCGCCAGCAGCGTCTCCAGCCGCTTGCGATCCCGCATCAGCGGCTGCGATCGCCCCGCATCCGCCCACACCGTCGGATCCGCAATCTTCTCCTCAATCACACCCAGCTCCCGCTTCAGGCGAGCCGAGTCAAAGATACTCCCGCAGCTCGCGCACACGTTCGCGAACCGGGGAGTAGGTGTACTCAAAATCAGTCAACATAGACCCTGATTCTAGTGCATCATGCGCGCTCGCTCACCCTCAACCGGCCACCATCCCGGCCGGTCCAGGCGTCCGTCCGGATCGCCGCGACCATCCCGCAAACCCCACCGCCACGATCGCCACTCCGGCGCATCCCCACGGCAGCCAGTCGCCATGGCGCGCATAGAACGTCACATCATGCTCATAGCCGAATGGCACCCGGATCGCTGTGCGCGCATGCCGCGGCGTGGACAGGAAGACGCGTCCGTCCGGATCAATCACCGACGTGACTCCCGTATTCGTCGCGCGCAGCACCCAGCGATGACTCTCGATCGCCCGCATCCGCACCATGTTCAAGTGCTGCCATGGCGCGCTCGTGTCGCCGTACCACCCATCGTTCGATATGTTGATGAGCACATCCGCGCCCATCTTTGAGAATTCGCGGATCTCGTCACCAAAGATGGATTCGTAGCAGATGAAGGTGCCGTACGTGTGGCCGCCGCTGGTAAACACGCCGCGCTTCACTCCCGGTTCAAAGGTGCCCACCTCTGCGAGCAGGCTGCCCGCAAAGAAGAACAGCTGCTTATACGGCACATACTCGCCGAACGGTACCAGGTGCATCTTGTCGTAGCGACCCGCAAACGTCCCATCCGGTCGAATGAACGAAGCCGAGTTATACGTGTCGTACGGCCGCGGCTTGGTCTTGTCGTGGCTCTGATCGATGCCGATGTTCCCTACGATGATCGGCGCACCCATCTGCCGCGCTAACGTCCCGAGCGCCGCCCGAAACTCCAGTTCCGCCTCCCGGAAAGGTGCTGGCGACTCCGGCCAGACCACCAGGTCTGTCGGCTTGAACGCGTCCTCAACAGACCTCGCTCCCTGCGGAAGCTGCAGCGCCGGCTTCTGCGGATCAGGAAAAACGCGCGCGCCTGGAGTCTCCGTCATGCCTCGGAGCAACACGCCCGCCGGCCGTCGGCTCAGCGCCGCAAACTGCTGCAGTAATTGGCCCTCGGTCTCCGTCGGCTGCACCTCCACTGCCCCCACGTCCAGGTTCTCCTGGAGCAGCGTCCCCGTCCCTCCCTCCATGGCTTGCACCCGTCGCCGCGGATGCAGCAACGCAAACGTGTACGCGGCAATGATCGCGACGCCCACCACCGCCATCACCGGACGCGTCCATCGCCGCTCCCGCACGCTGATCCGCAGCAGCCAGAGCGCATTGACGGCCGCTATGACAAACGAGATCCCGCATACCCCTGCCCATGGCGCAATCTGTCGCAGCAACGGATTGTCCACCTGCGTCACTCCCAGCAGATCCCACGGGAAACTCGTGATCCTCGAGCGTGCCAGCTCGGTCGCCACCCAGAGCACGGGAACCAGCAGCAGCGCCCCCTGCCGGCCCAGGCGCGAGTTACGCACCGTCGCCACCAGCCACCCGAACAGAGCGTGATACAGCCCCACGTACAGGCTGAACAGTGCCACAATCACCGCGGCGATCGGCTTTGCCAGGCCGCCATAGACGTGCATCGTCTGGTAAATCCAGTAGCAGCTGCCCATATACCAGATAAAGCCGGAGCCATATCCCAGCGCCGCCCCCTGCGCTCTCCCAATCGGCCGCCCCTTGCTATCATCGCCAACCAGCGCCCACAGCAGCGGCGTCAGCGCAATCCAGCAAACATGCGTGCGCCACAGCGGCACCGGACCCGCAATCGGGTAGGGCAGCACCTGCAGTACCCCCGAAACCATCGCCAGACCCCACAGCCCCTTAGGCACCCGTCGCATCGCCTGTCTAGTCTAACCGCCAGGCGTCCGGCTGGCTGGATCGGTCGTCGTCCTCGCCATCAGCTTTGTCGAAGACCCAAGACCTCTTCGAGGCCGAGGAGGAACGCGAGCGCCCTACCCCTTGCAAAGGCGACCAGTCCGAGCGTGTGCAACGCTTAGTCTGCTCTCTGCCGGACTTATGAGGGTCGGCACGCTCGTCAGTGCGTAGAGTACTCACGGCGAAGGCTGGCTGGAAGGCCGCCGAAAACGTATCTCGCTGCTTGTAGTTCCCGCGGGCAAGATCTTCGCCGCTCTCGTCCAAACCACTAGCTCCCTTGACGCCCGTAGCCGTCATTGCCGATCCATCCATCAAACTTACGGCGGAAGAGCAAACTTGTTGGATGGAACGGGCGTGTAAAGATCGATTCGTCACTTGAACTTCTAGGTCACTACGACCGAGGGTGAAGTACTTAGCTTCCACATTGCACCGCACGCCCAACCATCCACGTCGAAGAATTGGAAGTGCGTCAGGTCTGGCTTCGGCTGCGACGCTTCCCGCATCCAGGATCTACGCCACAGCGACGTTCGAAGCATGCAATCCACATCGACGCTAAACGCGCGCGATCAGCGAGCTCTTCTGACCGATCTTTTGCTCCCTACCCGGAAACCAAACATCTCCGCCCAAAGCCAAACGCAGCATCTACACTCGGCAGCTGTCCTGACGAAGTAAGGTTGCCGCCTGCAATTCTTCAAAAAAACTCGATCCCTTGACCTATAAGAAACTGCGCGGGCCTGAAATTAGCTGAATCCGTCTGTTTATTTGCTTCGACG
>CAXSEC010000055.1:3378-19794 GCA_964236325.1 uncultured Acidobacteriaceae bacterium
AAGAAACTGCGCGGGCCTGAAATTAGCTGAATCCGTCTGTTTATTTGCTTCGACGATCACAGTTGGGTAGTCTTTACCTGCAGCAGAGAGCGTGTCCGTTGTCAAGAGCATCTAACTCTGCATGGAGGTGTTACTTGGAAGTAAGTAGAATCATTGCAGAAATTGATGCTCAGATCGCTAAACTACAGCAGGCCAAAGAACTTCTTTCTGGTGCAGAGGCGCAGCCATCTGGTCGCCGCCCTGGTCGGCCAAAAGGCAGTAAGAACGCCAGCACAGGCGCACCAGTAGCGCCTAAGAAGGTCAGCGGTCGCAAGCTTTCCCCCGAAGGCCGTAAGCGCATTGCCGAAGCCATGACGCGTCGCTGGGCTGAGCGCAAGAAAGCTCCTGCAAAATCTCCCGTCGCCAAGTAGTTTTCGATAATCCGTAAGCGGGGCGCGTACCAGTACAGGGTGGCTGGTACGCTCGTCGCTGCTCGCTGCACCTTTACCGAGTAGCAATTACTTCGCGCAGATTGTCTTTCGCTAGAAAGAATCGGAAGTTGCTGAAGTCCTTCAACAACGTCTCTATCTGACGATTCGTATACATTGCGAGTATAGGAAACTGCCCCGCCCGCTGTAGATCAACCGTCTCATTACCAGTCAAGCTGTACCGAAAGAACCCCTTATCTACCGGTGCCGCGCTTGATCCCGCCGTCGGCTTGGCATGGAAGAACGCCAGCATCTGTCCCTCGGGGGCCAGGACCTCATGCATGCGATGCATCAATTGCGGCAGCAAAGACTCGGGCAGGTAGTCCGGCGCATCCCACAGCAGAACCACATCAAACATCCGTCCGGAGAAGTTCAGGTTAGCCTCCAGAAAGCCGGACACATCAAACCTCGGCTCACCTTCGGCATCCCGCTTTGTCCACTCCGGCCGCGCCGCCTCTTCGACCAGATGCGACATGTAAATGCTATGGCCCATGCCGGTAATGAAGTTAATATTCGTCGATGAGGTTGGACCGATATCCAGAACCCGGAGCGAGTCGCGCCGCTGCAGGTTCTTCAACATCTCCTTCCACCCGCTGGAGTGCCGCACCGCGTGGTCACTGCCCTTGTCGCGGGCATTGCCTGACGTCGATCCGCCACTAAAAAAAATGCGCATATCTCTTCTACTCTCCCATACCTGCCACTTGCAGACATGCCGCCGGGACCAGGACTTGGCTGGCTCCTGATCTCTTCCACCGAGCAGTTGTCCGCGCTGTCTCTCACCTGGATTGGTGCACTTGGCCGAAGTGTACGGGACGCCGTTCTCTCAGGCAAACCACACCAACGTCCCGCGCAGCCGCTGGTCCATCTAAAATCGGGAAGTCCGGCCTCACTCCGGAATGGAGACTCCCGTTCTGACCGCCCGCGCTCACCTTGTTTCTTCTTTCGCCTGCGTCGCTGCTCTTTCCGTGCAGCTGCTGCCGGTGTGCAGTCGCTCCGCAAGCGCAACCAATCTTGCTGACCCTCGCGACTCGACGATCACCGAGGCCGCTGCGCCACCAAGCTCTCCGCGCGACTGGGTCGTGCTCGCCAGCAACAATGAGATCGGCGCCCTCACCCACGAGGGCTCGTACCTCCGCTACCGCACTCACGTCGTCAACCAGAAGGGAGATCGCATCCGTGATGTCGTCGAATCAAAAGACGGCAGCATCGCGCGCACCCTCATGGAAGGCGGCAAACCTCTCTCTCCCGAAGCGGATCAGGCAGAGCGTCAGCGTCTCAAGAATCTCTCCGCGTCGGCCTCAGACTTCGCAAAACACGTCAAAGAGGACACCACTGACAAGAAGCTCGCCGCAGATCTGATCCGTCTTATGCCCGACGCCATGATCTACACTCCGGCGCCCGGCATGGCAGACGCCCACTCGCCCACGGGCGCGCATCTCGTCGTCTTCGACTTCGAGCCGAACCCCAAGTGGACCCCGCCCTCCACCACGTCCGAGGCTCTCACCGGCCTCAAAGGCCGCGTCTGGATCGACGCCTCCAGTGGCTTCGTCACTCGCCTTGACGGCGAGATCTTCCGCAGCGTCAACATCGGCTGGGGCATGCTCGCCCATGTCTATCCCGGCGGCAAGCTCTCCTTTGAGCAGGTGAACGTCGGCAACAATCGGTGGATCTACTCGCACTTCGCCGATCAGGCGCATGTCCGCGCCCTGCTGCTGAAGACTATTGACATCTCCGCCGACATCACCGCTTCAAACTTCCAGCGTCTCCCTGGCTCACTCACCTTTCAGCAGGCCATCGCCCTCCTTTTGCAATAGTGGTCTATCCGGTTACCCGCGCCTTGCGATGCAGGCTGGCCCGACGAACCGTCAATGCCTCGATGCGCTGCTTGTCCACCACAAAGCCGCTTCCAATCCCCTCCGGCACCACGATCTCCCCCGCCGCACTTACCGTCACCTCAGGCTCGATGATGTCCTGCGTCCAGTACCGCTTGGACGCCGAAACATCCCCCGGCAGACTGAAGTTCGGCAGTGACGAAAGCGCAATATTCTGCGCTCGCCCAATGCCCGTCTCGAGCATCCCACCACACCACACCGGAACCCCCCGCTCCGCCGCTACATTGTGCACCGCAATCGCCTCCGAAAACCCGCCAACCCGTCCCACCTTGATATTCAGAATGCGGCACGATTCCATATCGATCGCCGCCAGCGCATCCCGTCGATTTCGGATTGATTCATCCAGGCAGATCGCCGTCTCCATCCGCTTCTGCAACATGGAGTGAAAGTAAAAGTCGTCAAACCACAGCGGCTGCTCAATCATCAGCAGCTTGTACCGATCCCATCCCGCCAGCCGATCAAAGTCCTTCATCCGGTAGGCCGAGTTCGCGTCGCAGCTCAGCAGGATCGTCGGCCAGCGATCCCGCATCGCGTCAAAGATCTGCTCGTCCCAGCCCGGCTTGCACTTCAGCTTGATGCGCTGGTACCCCGCCTCCAGCTCCATCGCGACCACGTCCACCAACTCCTCAACCGAACCTTGAATCCCAATCGACACCCCGCACGGAATCACCTTGCGCGTTCCGCCCAGCAGGCGCGCCAGTGACGTCTGCTCCCGCTGCGCCGACATCTCCCACACCGAGTTCTCAAGCGCTGCCTTCGCCATGCGATTGCCGCGTACCTGCTTGAAGACCTCCGGCACCGACCCACCACCCTCCAGCTCCGCCTCCAGCAGCCTGGGCGCTAACTCGGTCTCCGTGATAACCCATGCCGTGTCGATCATCTCGTCCGAAAAGTAGGGGTGCTCACCGGCAACGCACTCCCCCCACGCTGTCAGGCCCTCTGCTTCCAGCTCAACCAGCAGGATCCGTCGCGCCGTCGTCACGCCAAAGCTCGTCTCAAACGGACCCGCCAGCGGCAGGTTGATCTCGCGCAGATGTATGGCATCGACAGTAAACATAGGCACCGAATCCTCTCTCACATCAGCTGTTCTCTATCGGCGATCGCGTCACCGTCTCCCCGTGCGTGCCGCGTCCCCGGTCCTGCAGACGCCCTCACTCCAGCAAGGAGCCCACATCGTTCCTTGCGTCATCCCACGAACCCATCACATAGCTCCCGTTTCCTGCTGCATCCCGCTCATAGCCGATCGCCGCCAGATCCCCCGCAAACGCCTTTAGCAGCCGCTCCCGAACCGCCGTCTGCGTCTCCCTCGCCCGCGCGTCGCCCTCGCGCTTCCACCCATAGATCGCCGCCGGCACAACAATCCGTTCGCCGCCGCCATCAGGCGCTACTCTCGTCCCCTCCAAAGCTCGCTCCACATGCGCCGATCGCAGCCACCACTCGGCATACAGCCGATCCGTCGGCAGACCCGCCTGCAGTGGTGAGCTCGACGCTCCATAGAAATCCGCCTGGTAGCGCCTGCAGATCGCCCCCAGCCGATGCAGGTTCAGGTGCGCATTCTTGATCTCCAGCGGATCGAACGTCCACTCCATCAGCGCAAACCCCCTTGCCATCGCATCCTCCCGCTGCGCCAGCTTCAACCTCCGCCCCAACCCGGCGTTGCGAAACTCCGGCAGCACGGCCAGCATGTGCGAGTGGAGATACGACCTTCCGTCGCGATACCCCGGCAGACCCATCGCAAACCCAACCATGGTTCCGTCCACAAACGCTCCCAGCGCCTGCCCTCCGATCCGCTCCGCCACCACAAACATACGTCGCGGGATCACGTCGCCATCGCTGTACCCCCACACCGCAACCTGTAGTTCCACGCAGCGTTCAAACTCCGGCAGCTCGGTCAGCGCGCGAATCTCTATCGCGGATCCCGCAGTGAGGTTCGTAGCCAGCTTCGCGCCGCGCTCTACACTCATCGCCCACCAACCTCCTTCCCTTTCGCGCTCCGCCACAGCTCGTCCCACGCCGCATCGCTCAGCCCCTCCAGACCCTCCCGTCCGCCCGCCTCTGCCTCCATCACAGCAAAACGCCGGCGAAACTTTCCGTTCGCCCCTCGCAACGCGCCCTCCGCATCCACCTTCAAGTGTCGCGACAGATTCACTGCGGTAAAGAGCACATCACCCAGCTCCTCCTCCAGCCGCCGACGATCCACGTCCGTCGTCGCCACTTCGGCGCGCACCTCGTTCATCTCTTCCGCCATCTTCTCAAGCAGGCCGCCAACCTCCGGCCAGTCAAAGCCCACCTTCGCCGCCCGGCTACCCAGCTTGCCGGCCTCCAGCATCGCCGGCATCGATCGCGGCACATCGTCCAGCAAACCACCCGGCCCGCTGCCGTCCGTCGCCCGCTTCTCCTCGCGCTTGATCCGCTCCCAGTTCCTCAGTACCGCATACGCATCTGTCGCCTCGACCCCGCCAAAGACATGCGGATGCCTTCGGATGAGCTTGCTGTTCAGCGCCTCCGCGACATCGCTCAGCCGGAAGTATCCCGCCTCCTCCGCCATCTGCGCATAGAACAGCACCTGCAGCAGCAGATCCCCCAGCTCGTCCCGTAGCTCAAGCCACGACCGTCGCTCAATCGCGTCAAAGACCTCGTACACCTCTTCGAGCGTATGCCGCTTGATCGAATCAAAGTCCTGCTCGCGATCCCACGGGCATCCCTCGGCCGACCGCAGCAGCCGCATGATCGCAGCGGCCTTCTCGATCGCCGGCATCGCCCGATCCCCCGCCAGAGTCCTGGCTGCAAGCCTGCCTGCCGCAGGTTCATTCGCTGCGCCACCCGAGCCTTTCGCAGTGGCGCGATCCGCTACATCTGCGGGCGCTCGAGCAAGCTCTGCCTTTGGCTCCATCATTCCCCCACTCTAGCGGCCTGCGACCGCAATCACAGCGGCAACTGCCTCTATCGTTCCGCCGCTTCCGCGTGCCCGAAGCTGCTTCGACGTACCATAAACAGAAAAGCGGCAACCCGCGTCCTGGGCTGCCGCTTCGGCCACCTACCCGGTCTAGTTGCCGGAAGGAGCCGCCGCCGGTGCCTGGTCCCCACTCATGTTCGACAGTAACCGAATCTGCACCCTTCGATTCTTCTGTCTTCCCTCTGCCGTCTTGTCGGTAGCGATCTGCTGGTCCTTGCCGATGCCTACTAGGTAGAACCGGTGCGGCGGAATATTGAACTTCTCCTGCAGATAGTTCGCCACGGCATCCGCCCGCTTCTGGCTCAACTGGTAGTTATAGTCCGCCGGGCCACTTGTATCCGTCCCGCCCGTAACCTCCAGAATGTACCCCTTCGCCGACGTGGTCCCTGCCGCAAACTGGTCCAGCACGGCTTTATCGTCTTTCGTCAACACATACTTGTTGAGTGCGAATGTCACACTCACATCGGCCAGCGGCTTGTAGTTATCCAGGTTTGCCACCACCCCGCTCAGGGTGTCGACCCGGTTGTACGCATCCTTTGCATTCTTGTTCGCGGTGTCCGCCGACTGCCCAGCCGTCCCGGCGTGCTGTCCCGCGGCGTCCGCTGCGCTCTGTGCCCCGGCAATTCTCTTCGTCGCCCGCTCGTCGGTCTCAGCAATCGTCCTGTGATCCTGCGCCGTGTTCGCATCGAGCGTGTTCGTCTGCTGCACGATCGGCGCAGTCTGCGCACGCACATACTTCTTCGTGGAACACCCTACCCCGCCAGCTAACAGGCCGCACAGCGCTACAACCCCCAAAGTCTCATACAACGTCCCAGCTAGTGTCCTCGATCCGGTCCACGTAGCAGCACCGCCATCCTTGGAAAACTGCAATCCTGTTTGCATCAGGTGTACTCTCCTCTCAACCATGCGCGTCAAATCATTCTAGACCTTGGATGCAATTGAAGGACCAGCTTCCTGCATCGCCTCATCTCCAACCGCATCAACTACTTGCAGCTGCGTGCAAAGCGAGCCGCAAGGTCTCTCCCAGACCAGAAGAACGAAGTTTCTTCCCTCATCCTTACGTCATATCTTCGCGTGCCGCTTTATCAACACCAGCTTCTCTCCCGCCGCGCACGCCACCCGCGGCGAGCTCTAAACTAAGTACTGAACCTGCAATCGCCCGCCAAGCCCGACCATGGATCTGCACGCCAAAATCCGCACCATCCCGCCCAAGCCCGGCTGCTATCTCTACAAGAACGCCGAAGGCACGGTCATCTACGTCGGCAAGGCCAAGAACCTCCGCTCCCGCGTCCGCTCCTACTTCCTCGAGGCCTCGCAGGCCAACCGCAAGACCGGCTCCCTCATGCGCGAGGCCGTCGACGTCGACTACATCGTCGTCGACAACGAACGCGAAGCCCTCGCGCTCGAAAACAACCTCATCAAGCAGCGCAAGCCGCGCTTCAACATCCTTCTTCGCGACGACAAGACCTACCCCTACATCAAGCTCACCATGGGCGACCGCTTCCCTAAGGTCTTCGTCACCCGCAAGCTCCGCAAAGACGGCGGCCAGTACTTCGGCCCCTACTTCCCCGGCAACCTCGCCCATCGCCTCGTTGACCTCATCCACCGCAGCTTCCTCATCCCCTCCTGCAAGGTCGATCTCTCCCGCTACCACCCCCGCGCCTGCCTGCAGTTCTACATCAAGCGCTGCCTCGGCCCCTGCGTCCAGGACCACACCACGCCCGAGATCTACAAACAGACCATCCGCGACGTCCAGCTCTTCCTTGACGGCCGCCCCAACGAGCTCGAAAAACTCCTCACCGCTCGCATGGAAGCCGCCGCCGAGAACATGCAGTTCGAGCTCGCCGCCCGCCTCCGCGACCAGATCGTCACCGTCCACCAGGCCCAGGACAAGCAGCGCATCGCCACCGCCGACGACAGCGAAGCCGACGTCTTCGGCTTTCACTTCGAAAATGAAATGCTCGCCGTGAACCTCTTCCACATGCGCGGCGGCAAGATCGTCGACCGCCGCGATTTCTTCTGGGAAGACCTCCCCGACCTCCAATCCTCCTTCGGCGAAAACCTCAACGAGCTCGCCATGGACGACGAAGACGAGGTCGAATCGCTCCCCTCACCTTCATCTCTCGGCAGCCACCAAATGCCGTCATCTCGACCGAAGTCTTCGCAAAGCGAAGACGCAGCGGAGAGACCCCTGTATTTCGCTTCTGCTACCGCCACCCCCGCTCTCGACGGCCCTGCCGACATCACCGAGCCCGAAGACCTCCCCACCCTCGAGCCCAACCCCACCCAGTCCGCGCCCGCGTACGACCAGTCCGAAGAGCCCCTCGGCCGCGCTCCCATCCAGCGCACCGCCATCGCCGACATCGGCGAGCAGTTCTCCCCCGCCAGCTTCTTCTCCGCCCTGCTCAAGCAGCTCTACCTCGACCAGCCCTACGTCCCCCGCTCCATCTATGTGCCGGTCGACTTCCCCGACCGCGCCCTGCTCGCCGATCTGCTCTCCGAAAAAATGAAACACCGCATTGAGCTGGCCGCCCCGCAGCGCGGCGACAAGCGCTCGCTCGTCGACCTCGTCTGCCAGAACGCCAAGCAATCCTTCGACCAGCGTTTCCGCGTCCTCATCCCCACCCAGAACGCCATCGCCCGTGCTCTCCAGGACGCCCTCATGCTTCCCAAACTCCCCACCCGCATCGAGTGCTTCGACATCTCGCACATCCAGGGCGCCGAGACGGTCGCCTCCATGGTCGTCTGGGAAGATGGCGCCATGAAGAAGGCCGACTACCGCAAGTTCCAGGTCAAAACCGTCACTGGCGTCGATGACTTCGCCTCCATGCGCGAGATCGTCCAGCGCCGCTACAAACGCCTCCTCGACCAGAAACTCGCCACCGGCGAGGACTGCTTCCCTTCCTTGATCCTCATCGACGGCGGCCTCGGCCAGCTCCACGCCGCCGCCGACGCCCTCGCCGACATCGGCATCCACACCCAGCCCCTCGCCTCCATCGCCAAAAAGGAAGAGATCGTCTACGTCCACGGCCAGGAAGACGCCCCCGTCGTCCTCGAGCGCCGCTCCCCCGTCCTCCACCTCATCCAGAAGATCCGCGACGAGTCCCACCGCTTCGCCATCACCTACCACCGCAAGCGCCGCCAGATGCGCGACCGCGACTCTGAGCTCGACAACATCCCCGGCGTAGGCCCCCGCACCCGCCAGCGCCTGCTCCAGCACTTCGGCTCCCTCCGCGGCATCAAGCAGGCCACCCCGGACGCCCTCACCGCCGTCGTCAACGCCGCCACCGCCGAAAGAATCCGCGCCTTCTTCAGCGGTGACGCTATCCTGTCCGGACCCGAGGCTGCATCACCGCTCACCATCCTGCAGTAGATCAGCGAAACATCCGCGCGTCGTAGTGCCACGGCTCCTGCGCAACAATCTTCACCTTCGCAAAGTCGAGATGGAGCGGATTGAGGAGCATGTTCCAATCTCCATCTACCACGATGGAGGGCACCTCCAGGCCGACGGATCTCCCGGACCAAGCCCATGCCGAACCGATCTCTGCGCAGGACGAATCAGGCGATCGCCATTTCGCCGGCAGGCTCTCGCGCGTTATCCGCTCCACCTTTACATCCTCAGACATCTCAAGCTGCACCATGACGAGATCATCCGGCGCGACGCTGGGGTCAAGGTGCACAAAGAACTCCAGTGCAGCAAGCGCTGGCGACGTCGCACAGTACACCATCGGCACTCCTGCATCGTTCCAGCGCCCAGGGTATCGTCGAGCTCCCTCACCCGTGAGCGCACTCGCACTGAAGCGCTCTTTGCATATCCGAAATAGCTGACGGGATGCGCCTGAAGCGTTCATGACCTACTCTACGGAGCATCTGCAATTCTTTGGGCCAGGCCCTTAACTGTAGGTCCCGTACGCAATCCGGCCCAGGATCGTCTCCACTGTCTGCGCGCCGGCATCTGTATCCAGCCGCTCGAACGGAGTATCACCCTCCATCGCTCGATTCGCCGTCATCATCCACCGCGCTGCCTTGTCCGACGTCTCGAACACCTCTCGCGCCTGCGCAAGAATCCGAGCCATCCGCACCGCACGATCCGACTCCGCAGCCGTAAGCCGCGCCCGCGCATGGGATCGTCGCGTCAAGGTCCGAGGCGAGATGCCCAGCGACATCGCCATCACCGAGCGGCTGAGACCCATCTCCGCCGACAGCAAATCCAGCGTCTCTGCCGGCAAGCCCTCTCGCGTCAGCGCCACCAGCTCCTTCGCGCTGGCAACCCGCCGCCGAAGCACCTTATCGCCACCCAACACCGCTGCTATGCCAGACACCGTCATAACACGCCACCTGACTACCAAGCATACGCCAGATGGCGCTCAACCACCCTGCTAATCGCCACCCGCAAACGTATTACAAGCCCCCGGATCCCCCGTACTCAGCCCCTTCTTGAACCACACCTCCCGCTGTGCGCTCGATCCATGCGTCCAGCTCTCCGGGCTCACCGCGCGCCCACTCATCTTCTCAATGTGATCATCCCCCACCGCCGCTGCCGCCTTCAGCGCGCCATCCACATCATCCTCATGCACGATCCCGCGCTGCTCGGTCGAGTGCCCCCATACCCCGGCATAGCAGTCCGCCTGCAGCTCCAGATCCACCGACAGCTGCTTCGCCTGATCCGGGTTCTGCTGACTCAGCCGCCGCACCTTCGCCTCTGTCCCCAGCAGATCCTGCACATGGTGCCCCAGCTCATGCGCAATCACGTACGACTGCGCAAAGTCCCCTGTATCCCCGCCCAGCTGCTTCAGCTCATCCCAGAACCCCAGGTCGATGTACACCTTTCCATCCGCCGGGCAGTAGAACGGCCCCGTCGCCGCCTGCGCCGTGCCGCACCCCGAGTACGTCCGCCCGCGGAACAGCACCAGCTTCGCTCGCTGGTACGTCTGCCCTTTGTCGGCAAAGATCTTCGTCCACGTCTTTTGCACATCATCGAGCGTGAACGACACCAGCTGCGCATCCCTGTCCGCCCCCGGACTTGCCGCCGTTCCCGCAGCCCCCTGCTGTGGCCCATACTGCCCATTCCGGTCACTTGCCTGCCGCGCCGGCGCCTGCCCGCCGCTCCCGCCACCACTCAGGTAGGAGCCAACGTAGTTCCGCCCGGTCAGCAGGCTGATCACCACCAACACCACCACCCCAACGATCCCCAGCCCGCCGCCACCGCCGCCGCCAAACCCAAACCCACCGCCGCCACCGCCCGAGTCTCCACGCCGGTCCTCTACATCACTGCTCATCCCACCAGGCGTCCAATCCATCGTCAAAGCCTCCTCATGCAGCGCCACGCGCCGTCTATCCCTAAAAGTATGGCATGATCGCGACACACTTCTGCCCCCCGCATCGAGCACCTTCTGCCCCTCCATGGAACCTGTAGCTGCCCCGGTTCGTACCGCTCTCATCCCGAGGCACCGCAACGCCCATGCTTAAACGTTCCCCCATCTCCACGCCCGTCTGTGAGACCGAGCTCGCCAGTGCCCTTCGACTAGCGCTCGCCTTCGCCCTCCTCAAGCTCGGCCTCCAGATCGTCGGTAATCTCTGGCAAGCGCATCTCGGCTGGGGATACTTTCGCGATGAGTTCTACTACCTCGCCTGCGGCCGTCATCTCGCCTGGGGCTTCGTCGATCACGGCCCGCTCGTCGCCCTGCAGGCCCGCCTCGCCGAAACCCTCTTCGGCCACTCCCTCGTCGGCCTCCGCCTGCCCGCCGCCCTCGCCGGCGCCGCCCGCATCCTCCTCACCGGCCTGCTCGCCTTCGCCCTCGGAGGCCGCCGCGCCGCCCAGTCCCTCGCCATGCTCGGCGTCCTCCTCGCCCCGCAGTACCTCGCCATCGACAGCTTCCTCTCCATGAACTCCTTCGAATCCCTCTTCTGGATGTCCTGTCTCCTCGCCCTCATCACCCTGCAAAACCGCCTCCCGAAGGCTGGTTCAGACCCCTCGGTGCCCCATCCATCGCAGCACCATCGCGATGGGTGGGACGGAAACAGCCCGGAGAGCACGCCGGCAACTCCTACCCTTACAACCCGCGCCCCCCTCCGCCTCTGGCTCTGGCTCCTCTTCGGCCTGGCCGCCGGCCTCGGCCTCCTCAACAAACCCTCGATGACCTTCTTCCTCCTCGCCCTCGGCCTCGCTCTTCTCCTTACCCGCCCCGGCCGAACCCTGCTCCTTCGTCGCGAAGCCCTCGCCGGCGTTGCCCTCCTTATCGCGATCGCAAGTCCCAACCTCCTTTGGCAGATCCACAACCACTGGCCCACCCTAGAGTTCCTCCACACCGGTCGGGTCCGCGGCAAAAACGCCATCCTCGGTCCCGTCGCCTTTGTCGCCGCTCAGATCCAGACCCTCAACCCCGTCAACCTCTTCCTCTGGCTCCCCGGCCTGGTCTGGCTCCTCCGCCGCCCCGCCTGGCGCTGGATCGGCCTCACCTTCCTTCTCTTCTTCGTCGGCATGTTCGCCCTCCACGCCAAGGACTACTACGTCACCCCCATCTACCCCGTCCTCTTCGCCGCCGGCGGCATCGCTTGGGAACATCGCCGATGGCGTCCCTTCGGCAATCTCTCCGCCGCCGCAACGCCCAAGGTCCGTGCCGACCGCCTCTTCGCCTTCCCGCTCTACCAGGCCACGCTCGTCCTCACCGGCATCCTTCTCCTTCCCATGGCCATCCCCGTCCTTTCCCCGCAGGCCTGGCTCCGCTACACCACCGCCCTTCACCTTCATAGCAGCGACGCCGAGACCTCCCCCACCGGCCCCTTCCCGCAGTTCTTCGCCGACCGCTTCGGCTGGCAGGAGTACCTCGACATCGTCAGCCGCACCTACAACGCGCTCTCACCCGAAGACCGCGCCCGCGTCCTCATCTTCACCAACGACTACGGCGAAGCCGGCGCCCTCGACATCCTCTCCAGCTACGAACACCGCAACCTCCCGCCCGTCCTCTGCGGCCAGAACAACTACTGGCTCTGGGGAACCCACCACCGCGATCCCAACCTCGTCATCGCCATCATCCACAACACGCCCGAAGAGCTCGCTACCAGGTACGAGTCCGTCACCATCGTCGGCCACATGGATCACCCATTCGCCATGCCCTTCGAACATCGCAACGTCTACCTCCTCCGCGGCCGCCGCCCCTCTGCTCCCTTCGACTGGAAAGACGAACGCTACTTCTACTAAGGCAAAGCCATCCTGCAGAGAGCGTGTCGTCCTGTTGTCTGTTCCACAATCGTCCACTTGCCTGATCCGGCTCTTCTGTCCTCGGTCAAAGCACCTCGCCCTTCAAACTCACCCCTTCGGCCCGCAGATCGTATGCCGCGCAGTTCCTCGTCTCTCGTCTCAATCTATCTCGCTGGCGGAACAGCGTGTATCCTTCGCATACACCAACTAAGGCCTGTGTTTTGACATCTTCGACGATCGTCCGTCCGCGTTATAGGGATTTCACCTCCGCATTCCAGCTCGCAGTTTTCTTGGGGCTCATTAAGTTTGTCGTGCATTTCGGAGGTAATCTCTGGCAGGCCCATCTGGGCTGGGGTTTGTGGCGCGATGAGCTCTATTACCTCGCCTGCGGCCAGCATCTTGCCTGGGGCTACGTTGATCACGGTCCGGTCGTCGCCCTGCAGGCCTGGCTATCAATCCACCTCTTTGGCCGCTCTCTAGCGAGCATCCGCATCTTTGTGGCACTCGCAGGTGCGATTCGCGTCTTACTGACCGGCCTAATTGCTTTCCGGCTCGGCGGCGGCCGTTCAGCACAAATGCTCGCCATGACCGGCATCCTCGTAGCGCCCGCGTATCTGGGGGGTGACAGCGTTCTTAACATGGGCCCGTTTGAGTCCGTCTTCTGGATGGGTTGCGTGTTCGCACTCCTTGAGGCACAAACCCGTCTCGGTCTCGCTCCTAGACGCTCTACAGATGCGGGAAATACCGGCGTCTTTTCCATCCAGGGACGGTTCTCCCCTACGCGAAATGCCCTCGGTCATCGGCAACCATCTCTCTTCCTCCGCGCCAGACTCTCTCGCTCTCCCGGTTCTCTCGACCAACCGCTAAGCTCGGTCCCCCTTGTTGCCCCTTGGGCTGCCTTTGGCGTCTGCGCCGGCGTTGGTCTTCTGAATAAACCGTCCATGGCATTCTTTCTAGCCGCGCTCGGCCTCGCTCTACTCACAACACATATCGGCCGGATGCTTCTTCTCCGTCGCGAAGCGCTGGTCGGGATCGCGCTCATGCTCCTTTTGGCGGCGCCGAACCTCGCCTGGCAAATTCAGCATGATTGGCCAACTCTTCAGTTCCTCCGTAGTGTCAAAGAGCAGGGAAAAAACGGCGTCTTCAATCCAAGCGCCTTTCTTCAGGCCCCCATCGACGCCTTCATTCCCGCTACGGCCGCGATCTGGGTCGCCGGGCTCATCTATCTTCTGCAGCGCGTCCAGACCCGCTATCTCGGCCTGACGTACCTGCTCTTTCTCGCCATCATGATGGCGGCTACGGCAAAGGACTACTACACCTTCCCCATCTATCCGCTGCTTTTCGCGGCAGGTGGAGTCGCCTGGGAAAAAGTGCTCAGGTTGTGGCGTCGTACGCGCATCCTCGTGGTCGCGCTTAGCTGTACCGCACTCGCGGCTGTGTCTCTTCTCACGTTGCCAACGCTCATCCCTATCCTCACTCCAACCTCTTGGCTCAAATACACTGCGTACACCGGCCTCTACTACCCGCCCACGGACCTCACCAAGGCGAGCGCGCTCCCCAACTTCTTTGCGGAACGATTCGGCTGGCGCGAAGAAGCTTCTGAGCTTACCCGCCTCGTCGCCACGCTCTCTCCCGCCGATCGTGCTCAAGTCGCTATCATCTGCGACAACTATGGAGAAGCCGGCGCTCTGCAGTTCTACGCTCCGGGCCTTCCACCCGTTCTAAGCACTCACAATACGTACTTTCTCTGGGGGTTCGGTCGCGTGACTGGACAACTTCTCCTCGCCATCACTGACCGAACTCCAGAAGATTTGCATCGCAACTACAACGAAGTGACGCTGGTCGGAGACCTAAATCACAACGCCTACATGCTGCCCTTCGAACGCCAGCACAAGATCTACCTCTTGCGCGGACCGCATCAAGACATGACGGCCTTCTGGCAAGCCCGCAAAAGTTACATCTAGCCGCCTCTGATCCTGCGCGCCTGCACACACCGATCGCTCGCGAGCCGCGCGACTCACGTCTGCTCAATCGCTCTCATTTAGCATCGATCCAATGGAACGATCGCTTCCCTCCGCACTCAGGCCAGCTAACCGCCTGTGGATCTCCGACTGGCTCGCAAATGCCGTTGCCTGGTCTTCATTTTTGTACGTCACGGTCGATCGATCGACCGACCGGCTCCTTTGGAGCGACGAAGTCCTCTCTGCCGTGTTGCTTCGAGAAAGCTTCCACAAAATGCTTTGGGGTTGGTGGCAGGGAGCCGATGGCGGGGGCATCTTCTTCTATCTCCTCGGTTGGGTCTGGGAGCGCATCGTGGGTGGCTCAGATATGTCGCTCCGCATGCTCTCAGCAGTTCCTTTGTGCTGTTCCTTCTCCCTTCTATGGTGGGTAGGAAGACGCTTCTACAGTCCGCTCGCCATGGCAGTTGGCGGCTTCGTCGTCTATCTCGGAAGCGAAATGGTGAGCTGGCATCTTGCCAACGCTCGCTTCTATGGCCTCTTTCTTCTGGCTTGTTCCCTCGCCATGGTCACCTATGTGATCGCTCTCGAACATCCAGGATCGGCATCCCGGAGACTTCTCCTATACAGCTTCATCACGCATCTGCTGCTCGCCGGAACCCACATCCTCGGAGCGCTCTATAGCTTCGCCATCATCCTCAGTCTTCTTCTCTGTGATCGCCGCAGGGGCGAAATGCGCTGGCGGCTATACCTTGCATGTGCCGCCGGATGGCTCATCCTACTCCCCTCGGTCCCTGCCATACTCAACAGCGCGAAAGTCGGGAAACAGTTTTTCTGGACGGTTCCCCCTACCTGGGAAATCTTTCGAGCGATGGTCACCCTCTACAGCGTGACGGTCGATCAGGCACTCTTCGCGAGTGTAAGTCTGGCGGCAGCTTTTTGGGTCCTCTTTGGCCAGAATCACAAAGGAGAAACGTCCCAAGGTGGCAGAGGTTCACGCCCCGCCATGATGTTAGTCGTCTGTCTCTATGTCGCCGCTTTTCTCGTCTTCCTCAAGTCCTGCTTCGGCACCTCGCTCGCAGCCGACCGTTACGTTCTTCCCATCGCTTTAGCCGCAATCCTGCTCTTTGCTGAAGTAGTTACTCATATCCTCAACTACCGCCTTCTCCGCATGCTGCGACTCTGGCCGGTTGAATTGCTCTGCATCATCGCGACCGCCGCAGGCATGTTGTACGTTGCCTTGCAGAACGTTCCCCTCACGGTGCTCTATCCAGCCAGAGGATACGAATCCCGCCTCCTCTCTCAAATACCGGCTGGCGCCACTATCGTTGTGCCCTATGACTTCAGCGTCTATCCAGCGGCACTCTACTACGGAGATCGATTCCAGCAACGCATCCTGTTCCCCGTCGATCATGACGCCACAACTTGGAACACGCTCGGCGTTAATATAGCAAGACGTTGGAACGCTGCAGGTATCTACAGCGGTCACCAGCCAGAAGTCAATCTGCTCTTCGACGGCCACTCGAGCTTCTATCTGCTAATGAGTTCTTCCGGTGACTCCTGGTGGGATCGGCATATTAAAAACAATCCTCACGTAACCTATACGAAGCAAGGGGTGGATCCAGAGTTTCGCCCTCTAACCATCTGGAAGATTGACCAGCATTAGGTCGTCAACGGCATGCTTCAAGCTAATCAAACCCGTGATCTCTTCTGCTGAGAACGCCGTCCTGATCGACCTCTGCGCTGATAACTAGAGCGGTAGTTAACAGGCCATGGAACTACTGCATGCCGGCACCATCTCTCATGCGTGGGCACCGTGCTACCCTCACCGGACGCATGTCCACCTCTCCACCTACTACTTCACCCCCATCCCCCGCCAGCCACCGCGCCGAGCTCCCCCGCGTCCTCTCCACCCGGCACGCCACCTCCTTCGTCATCGGCA
>CAXSEC010000056.1:0-19631 GCA_964236325.1 uncultured Acidobacteriaceae bacterium
AGTCAGGTAGTACACCACCGGCCCCGGCCAAATCTCGGCCAGCGGCGCGTAGTAGGGCGTCGAGCAGATCAGCGGGGTGGCCGCGGGCTCAGGAGTGTGCCCCAGAAAACGCGCCTTCATGCGATTCGTGCTCCGTGCCAGCCAGGAGATCGGCGGCCGCGCGTAGCCCCGCTGCAAGGGAAACCGCAGCAGCGACAAGCCCGGATGCTCCGTCGGCTCCTTCGTCTCATCCTGCCGCTGTCGCCGGAACATCGCCCCGGCCTTCATCTCCGGCCGCCAAGCCGTAAGCGAAACGATCCGCGACAGGGCCGCAACGAACTCCTCATCGAGCGCGTCTGAAACCTGAATGTACTGCCAGGACTCATTTCCCATCTGCATGCCGGCTCGATCCAGTCTAGGGCAAGGCGAATGCCCGAAGATAACTCAAGTCGTAGCGCAACCCAAGCTTGAGCGTAGACCACGAAAGTTCTAGCAGCTTAGAAAGCTTCCCTACCAAATCAAGCTGCCTTGGCATGCGGCAGCGTCACCCGAAATACCGTTCCACTCTTCCCCGGCAGCCGCGAGGTCCGCATCCGGATGTCCCCGTTATGCCGCTCCAGAATCCGCTTTGATAACCACAGACCAAGGCCCGTGCCATTCTGCTTGCTCGTCACGTTTGGCGTAAACAAGGAAGTCGCCACATTCTCCGGAATGCCCCCGCCGTTATCCGCAACCGTCACATGGATCCCGGAACTTCCGCGACGAACCCGCACGTGCAACGCCCCACGCTCCACATCCGCAATGGCGTCCAGGGCGTTCAAAATAAGGTTCGAAAGTAGCTGCAACAGCTCTCCAGAGACACCGTGGCACTGTGCGTGATGGCGAAAGCGCTTCTTGACCGCCACCCGGCGAGCCGTGATCTTCGCCACGTGCAGCTTTAGCGCTGATTCAGCCACCTGAATTACATCCACCGGCTTCAATCGAGCCTGATCTCTGCTGTAAGACAGCGATGTGCGCGCAACTCCGGTCAGCACCCGCAACTGCTCATCAAGATCCTCAACCCGCTCCCGCGCCTTTGCCGGCAACGGCTCATCATGCTGCAGCAGATACACCAGGTTGACCATCGCTTCGAGAGGGTTGTTCACCTCGTGCATCACGGAGGTCGCATGCTGGCTGGCCACCATCAACTGGGCGTTCCTCTCGATCATCTCTTCCATCGATCTCAAACGACTCTCGATCTCTTCGTAGGTCGGCGTGCGCGTCGTCATAGAACCCATTTCTCGGTCGGACAAAGTGTGTTGAGAAAGCTTCCCTGCAAGTCAGAGCATCACGCATCGCTATCGGGTTGTGCCTTCATGCGAATTAGCTTGCACGGTGGGGTCACCATGTTCACTCGTCCGTGTCCCTCCATAAGGGTGGCAGGACGCTCTCTTAGTCATGCTCCACGCACTTCCTGTATGTTGGTGGGCAGGATTCCGCCAGGACACCGCCGCCTCTCAGCCGGCAGGTCTCAGCGGCAACAGCTCAGGAGGTCTCGCCGCTCCATGCCGTTCCTTCGTTCTCCTTTTGCCGTCATCTCCCTGTTCTCCTGCCTCGTCGCGACCTCGCTTGCTGCACCTGCCGCACCAGGCAACGGTCAACGCTGGTCTGAGGAGAAGGCCAATACCTGGTACGCCGCACAACCCTGGCTCGTCGGCGCCAATTACATCCCGTCCAACGCCATCAACCAGCTCGAAATGTTCCAGGCCGCCACCTTTGACCCCGCCATCAACGATCGCGAGCTCTCGCTCGCCGAGTCGATCGGCATGAACACCGCGCGCGTCTTCCTGCAGGACCAGCTCTGGGAGCAGGATCCCGAAGGCTTCAAGCAGCGCCTCAACACCTTCCTCGCCATCGCCGCTAAACACCACATCCGCCCCCTGCTCGTCCTCTTTGACTCCTGCTGGGAGACCAACCCGCACCTCGGCCCGCAGCACCCACCCATCCCCGGCGTCCACAACTCCGGCTGGGTTCAGAGCCCCGGCAAGCAACGCCTGCTCGATCCCGCCGCCGAACCCAAACTCAAGGCCTACGTCACCGGCGTCGTCAGCGCCTTCGCCACCGACGACCGCATCCTCGGCTGGGATGTCTGGAACGAGCCCGACAACGGTGGTGGCGATGTCGCCGCAGACGAGCCCGCCAAGGTCAAACGCGTCGACGAGCTCCTCCCCAGAGCCTTCGCCTGGGCCCGCTCCGCTCATCCCTCGCAGCCGCTTACCAGCGGCGTCTGGAACGGCGACTGGTCGCACCCCGACAAGGAAAGCGCCACCACCAAAATCCAGCTCGCCGAGTCCGACATTATCTCCTTCCACGACTACGGTTGGCCGGAGGTCTTCGAAGCCCACATCCACGAGCTCCAGCCCATCCACCGCCCCATTCTCTGCACCGAGTACATGGCCCGCGGCGCCGGCTCCACCTTCGACGGAACGCTTCCCGTGGCCAAGAAGTACAACGTCGCCGCCATCAACTGGGGCCTCGTCGCCGGCAAGACCCAGACCTGGCTGCCCTGGGACTCCTGGGATCACCCCTACGTGCGCCTCCAACCCGTCGTCTGGTTCCATGAGGTCTTCCGCAACGACGACACCCCCTACCGCCAGCATGAGGTCGACCTCATCCGCACTCTGACCGCGCGACCGGCAACGGCCCAAAATGCTACAAAAGGAGCGGGCAACTAGCCCCGAACAACTGCCAGCAGATGTGAACGCCGAAGGAGTTTTGCTTGTTCCGATCACTGAACGTCTTCGTCGTTAGCCTGCTCGCCTTTTTACCGGTCCTGCATCCACAGGTTCCGGCGCAGAAGCCTTCAACTCCCGCCGCATCCCCCGGCCCGCCCGGCTACTTCACCGACATCGCCGCCAAAGCCGGCGTCACCTTCACCGGCGTCGCCCAGCACACATCCAGCAAATATCTCCTCGAAACCATGGGCTCCGGCACCGCCGTCTTCGACTTCGACAACGACGGCCTGCTCGACCTCTTCTTCGTCAACGGCGCCCCCGTCATCGACCCCGCCCCCAAGGGCTACATCCCCAAAAAAGCCGGCCCCGCCGACTGGAACCGCCTCTACCACCAGAAGAAAGACGGCACCTTCGAGGATGTCACCGAGAGCGCCGGCCTGCAGGGCGTCGGCTACGGCATGGGCGTCGCGGTCGGCGACTTCGACAACGACGGCTTTGAAGACCTTTACGTCACCGCCTTCGGTGGCAACCGGCTCTACCGCAACAACGGCAACGGCACCTTCACCGACATCACTCAAACCTCCGGCACCGGTGGCTCCACCACACCCGGCGAACAGTGGTCCACCTCCGCCGCCTGGGTCGACCTCGACAACGACGGCCTGCTCGATCTCATCGTCCTCCGCTACGTCAAGTGGGACTGGGAAGATGTCTGGTGCGGCGAGCATCGCGAGGGCTACCGCGCCTTCTGCCACCCTGACATCTTTCCCGCCATCGCCCCGCTCGTCTTCCACAACGATGGCCACGGCAAGTTCACCGAAGTCGCCCAGAAGATCGGCATGGGCACTCCCGGCAAGGGCCTCGGCGTCGCCATCGCCGACTTCGATCGCGACGGCAGGATCGACGTCGCCATCGCCAACGACTCCATGCTCGAGTTCCTCTTCCACAACCAGGGCGGCGGCCACTTCGAAGAGACCGGCATGCTGGCCGAGATCGCCGTCGACGGCGACGGCCGCACCTACGCCGGCATGGGCATCGACTTCCAGGACTACGACAACGACGGCCTCCCCGACCTCGTCATCACCAACCTCGCCAACCAGAAGTACGCCCTTTATCGCAATAACGGCGACGGCTCCTTCACCTACGACACCTACGCCACCGGCTTCGCTCGCATGACCCTGCTGCACTCCGGCTGGGGCATCCACTTCCTCGACTACGACAACGACGGCCGCAAGGATCTCCTCATCACCCAGGGCCACGATCTCGACACCGTCGAGCTCAGCTTTCCGCAGCTCCACTACAAAGAGCCCATGCTCCTCGCCCGCAACACCGGCAAAGGCTTCCTCGACGTCTCCAAAGACTCCGGCCCCGCCTTCACCCAGCCCTGGGTAGGCCGCGGCATGGCCGTCGGCGACCTCGATAACGATGGCCGCCTCGACGCCGTCGTCAGCACCAACGGTGGCGCCGCCCACATCCTCCACAACGAGACCCCCGGCGCCGACGGCAAGCCAGCCGGCAGCCAGCCCGTCAACCACTGGGTCACCCTCGCCCTCACCGGCCACACCTCCAACCGCGACGCCATCGGCGCCCTGGTCAAGCTCACCGCCCCCCACAGCGTGCAATACGCCACCGTCTCGACCACCGGCAGCTATCTCTCCTCGAACGACAAGCGCGTCCACTTCGGCCTCGCCGCCGACACCACTATCACCTCCATCGAAATCCACTGGCCCAGCGGCATCGTGCAGCACCTCACGAACCTTCCCGTAGATCGCGCCATCCCCATCGACGAACCCGCACCCTCCGCCGCCGCGCCGCAACCATGACTCTCACCCGCCAGCACCTCCACCCCGCGCTCCTTGCCCTTGCCGCACTCCTCTGCCCGTCCCTGCCGTCTCCTGCCCAATCCCCGCCGGCCCAGACCCCCGGCGGCATGACCGTCAACACCGGCGAAGCCCACGCAGCCGTCCTCGACAGCGAACATCGCCCCATCACCGCCGGCGGCTTCGTCAAATCCGGCCCGCGCATCTTCGACGACATCACCGCCAAAGCCGGCCTCGCCCCCTGGCATCACACAATGGGCACACCCGCAAAAAGCTCCATCATCGAAACCGTCGGCTCCGGCGTCGCCCTGCTCGACTTCGACAACGACGGCTGGCTCGACATCTACCTCGTCAACGGCTCAACCTTCGAGGCCGAAGCCGGTAAAGCGCCCGCCCCGCACGCCGCCCTCTTCCACAACAACCACGACGGCACCTTCACCGACGTCACCGCCAAAGCTGGCGTCGCCAACGACCGCTGGGGCTTCGGCGCGGTCGTCGGCGACTTCGACAACGATGGCTGGCCCGACCTCTTCGTCTCAAACTTCGGCAAAAGTCGCCTCTATCGCAACAATCACGACGGCACCTTCACCGACGTCGCCGAAAAGGCCGGCGTCACCGTGAACACCTGGGCCACTGGAGCCACCTGGGGCGACTACGACGGCGACGGCCGCCTCGATCTCTACGTCCCCGGCTACGTCCACTTCGACATGAACACCCGCATCCACGCCGGCGCGATCAAAGACCCCGCCTGCCAGTTTCGTGGAACCCCCGTCATGTGCGGCCCGCGCGGCCTCGTCGGCGAGCCCGATCACCTCTTCCACAACAACGGCGACGGCACCTTCACCGACACCACAAAACGCGCCGGCGTCGTCGACGAACACGCCTTCTACGGCCTCGCCTCCTTGTTCATCGACGTAAACGACGACGGCAAACCCGACCTCCTCGTCGCCAACGACTCCACACCCAACTACCTCTACCTCAACAAGGGTGACGGCACCTTCGAAGACGCCTCCTTCGCCTCCGGCTACGCCCTCAACGAGAGCGGCCGCGAGACCGCCAGCATGGGCATCGCCGCCGGCGACTACACCCACACCGGCCTCGTCGACCTCTTCAACACCACCTTCTCCGACGACTACAAACCGCTCTATCGCAACGACGGCAACGCCAACTTCACCGACATCAGCTACCAGGCCGGCATCGCCGAACCCACCATCCCCTTCCTCGGCTGGGGTACCGCCTTCTTCGACTACGACAACGACGGCTGGCTCGACCTCTTCATCGTCAACGGCCACGTCTACCCCGCGGTCGACCGGCAGAACTGGGGCACCACCTGGGCCCAGCGTGCGCAGCTCCTCCATAACCTTCGCGGCAAACTCGAGTTCGTCCCGCCCGTCGAAGGCAGCGGCCTCGCCAAACTCGCCGTCGCCCGCGGCATGGCCTTCGGCGACCTCTTCAACGACGGCCGCATCGACGTCGTCATCAACAACATGGACAGCCCTCCATCCCTCTTCCGCAACGTGACGGAAGAAAAGAACCACTGGATCGCCTTCAAACTCATCGGCGGCCCTAAAAGCCCGCGCGACGCCATCGGCGCCAGGCTATTTGTAACCGCCAACGGCTTCCGCCAGCGTCAGGACATTCTCGCCGGCGGCTCCTACGCCTCCAGCCCCGACCAGCGCCCCCACTTCGGCCTTGGCCCCGCCACCGAAATCGACAAGATAGAAGTCCTCTGGCCCAGCGGCCTCAAACAATCTGTAACTCCACCCGTTACACTCGACCGCTTCTACACCCTCACCGAGGGCAGGGAACTAACTCCCCTCAACTAGTCCCTCGCCGCAAGTCATCAGGAACTGCCCCACAGCATCCATCCCCACCCACCGTCATCTCGACCGAAGCGCAGCGCAGCGGAGAGATCCCCTCCCTCAAGAAGTCTCTGCATTCACTCCACTACGAGAGCAGGAGCCCCGTGCAAGCGAAGCGAGCACGCTACGCAAACTGCCGTAGATCCATCCCCAACTCATAGCTCTCCCCCTGCGCCATCAGCTCCTCCCACGTCACCTCCCGCCCCGTATACCCCGCCATCCGCCCCAGCATGCAGCTCATCGCCGTCTCCACCCCCGCCGGAATCTGGTTCTGCAACCTGCCCGTCGTAATGCTCTCAATAAAGTTCCGATCCTTCTCCCGATCCGCCAGCGCCAGGTTGTCCGAGAACGCCCCGTTCGCCGCAAACGTCCCGCCGCCCGCCGGCTGCTTCTCCGAGTCCTTCCAGTTCCACGCGTGCTCGCCCTCCACCCGCACCGGGCCCGAGTATGGCGCGTCCGCCTTGCCGATCGCCCCAAAGATATGCAGCCCTGCATCGAACGTGCCGTAACTGCCAAACTGCGTCGACGAAAAACTCACCCGCACCTCGTTCGGATACGTATAGATCACCTCGTAGTGATCCCAGCAGTTCCCCGCATGCGAGATCACACTCCGCCCACCCGTCGCCGCCGCCTTCAACGGGTGCGATCCCAGCGCAAAGTTACACAGATCGATGATGTGAATGTTCTGCTCCACCAGAATGTCTCCCGAAAGCGCCCTGTCCCACAGCCAGTTCCGCAGCCGATACTCATCCTTCCCCGCACCCGCGCGCACCTTTTCAGTCGACGCCGGCGCGTTATAGTTCGCTACAAGCGTCGCAATCTTCCCCAGCGCTCCACCCTGCACCTTGCTCATCACCGCGGCAATCGGCGGGGCGTCCCGCACCTGAAATCCCACCGCGACACTTACCTTGCCATCCGCCCGCTTCGCAATCTCCAACGCCCGCTTCGCCTGCGCTACATCAATCCCCACCGGCTTCTCGCAGTACACATGCTTGCCGCCCGCCACCGCCGCCTCCAGGTGCTCCGCATGAAACCACGGCGGCGTCGAGATCTGCACCATGTCGATCTCCTTCGACTGCGCCAGCGCCTCATACGCCCGCGCGCCATGGAACTGCAGCCCCTTCGCGATCTTGCCCTGCCCCAGCTTCGCATTGACCTCATTGAAGGTCGCCTCGCCCTTCGCCAGATTGTCTGGAAACACATCCGCCAGCGCCACCACCCGGGCCGTCGTGTTCTGCGCAAACGAGGTCGCCACCGTCGTCCCGCGATTGCCACACCCCAGCAGCCCCAGCCGCACCGCCGAGTTCGCCTGGTACCCGAACGCCGTGCTGCTCTTCACCAGCAACAGCCCCGAAGCCGCCGATCCCGCCACAAACTGTCGTCGATCCATTCCTCATCCTTCCGTTCTTCTGTAGCGATAAACGTTACGAATCAAATCTAGCCGTCAATCTCCCGCAGCACCCGCTCCAGATACACCTTCTCCTGCCGCACATCCTCCACCTGCTGCGGCCCCTCCGTCTCCCGCTCGATCGACACCGCCCCCGTATAGCCCACAGCCTTCAGCTTCGTCAGCACCGCCTTAAAGTCCACCAAACCCTTCCCGATCGCCACCTCCTCCCCCAGTTCACTCGGGTTCGTCGGCCACCTGCCATCCTTCGCATGAACGCTCCTCACATGCGACCCCAGAATATCCACCGCGTCCACCGGATTCGCCTTCCCATACAGAATCAGATTCGCCGTATCCAGGCCCACTCCCAGGTTCGCCTGCCCCACATCGCGCAGCATCCGCGACATCGTCGTCGGCGTCTCCTGCCCCGTCTCCATCAGAAACATCTGCCCGTTCCCCTCGCAGTGCTTCGCCACCTCACGGATTGCCGTCACCGTCTCCGCATACAGCGGGTCCGCCGGATCCTCCGGGATAAACCCGCAGTGCGTCTGCACCTGCGACACCCCCAGCATCTTTGCAAACTCCGACACCCCCACCAGCGCCTCTATCCGCGCCGCCCGCGTTTTTCGCGGCACCAGCCCGATCGTCGTCGGCCCCTCCAGAAAGTTCCACACCAGCGGCTCCGGACGAACCACCTCCACCGTCGTCGCCCGCACCCCATACTTCGTCAGCAACCCACCCAGCGCCTCCGCATTCTCCTGCGTAAACTTGCCGATATACCCATCAAGCGACAGAAAGCACGTCCGAAATTCCAGATCATGCACCCGCTTGATCGTCTCCTCCGGCGCCTTGTACGGCGAGACCACCAGCCCCATCTCCATCGGCGTCGCAGCCCCCATCGCCTGCACCGGCATCTTGCTACTCCGCATCTGCGCCGAGCTCAACCGTGTCGTCGCCTGCGCCAGCCCCGCTGCCGCAGCCATCCCGAGAAATTCCCGTCGCTCCATAAGCTCTCCTGTCGTGTGCAGCCATTACACCATCCCCACGCATCTCCGTAGCAAGCATCCTCACCGATCTCTGCGCTACCCTCATCGAACACCACCCGCGCCGCGCGCCAGGAGAACCCACCCGCAATGCCAGACTCACGCCGAGAGTTCCTGAAAGGCGCCTCCGCCGGCCTCCTCGTCACCGCCGCCGGCTGCCATCGCGAGCCCCCACCAGCCACACCCTCCCCAGCACCCGCCACCACCCCAGCGCCCGCCGCTGAAGCTCCCGCGGGCATGCCTCCAGCCTTCGGCACCGCGCCCGCCGTCGGCCCCAACGTCTCCGAGATCACCTTCCTCGAGTCCAGCCGCCTCGTCCAGGTCACCATGCCGCTGGCCGACCGCGAACTCGCCGCCAGCAACTGGCGATCCGCCATGGCGCCCCTCTACGAGCGCCGCACCGGCCCCCGCAAAGTCGATCTCCCCCCCGCCATCGTCCCCTACTCCATCGCCGATCCCGTCCACGCCAGCGGCGCACCCGCCCTCGTCCTCCGCAACCAATTTGTTCGCTCCAAAGTTACAGATCTCTCGCTCCCCGCAGACGACGCCGCCATCGCCTTCGCCCCTGTCCACCAGCTCTCCCGCTGGATCGAACACCGCCATCTCACCTCCGAGCGCCTCACCCAGATCTACCTCGATCGCATCGCCCGCTTCGACCCCAAACTCCACTGCATCATCACCCTCACCCGCGACCACGCCCTCGACCAGGCCCGCGCCGCCGACAAAGAGATCGCCGCCGGCCACTACCGCGGCCCCCTCCACGGCATCCCCTGGGGTGCCAAAGATCTGCTCGACACCGCCAACATCCCCACCACCTGGGGCGCCGAACCCTACCGCAACCGCGTCCCCACAACCGACGCCATCGTCACCGCCCGCCTCAACGCCGCCGGCGCCGTCCTCATCGCCAAACTCTCGCTCGGCGCCCTCGCCCTCAACGACATCTGGTTCGGCGGCCAGACCATGAACCCCTGGCTGCTCGAAGAAGGCTCGTCAGGTTCCTCCGCGGGCCCGGGCGCGGCCACCGCCGCAGGCCTCGTCGGCTTCGCCATCGGCTCTGAAACCGGCGGCTCCATCGTCTCGCCCTCCATGCGCTGCGGTGTCACCGGCCTCCGCCCAACCTTCGGCCGCGTCGCCCGCACCGGCGCCATGACCCTCTGCTGGTCGCTCGATAAACTCGGCCCCATGGCCCGCTCCGTCGAAGACACCCTGCTCGTCCTTAACGCCATCACCGGCCCCGATCCCACCGATCCCTCAAGCGTCCCCAGCCATCTCGACTTCAACGCCACCACCAGTGTCAAGGGCCTGCGCGTCGGCTACTTCCCGAAATGGATGCACGAAGCCCCCGCCACCGACGTCGATCGCCATGCCCTCGACACCGTCCGCGATCTCGGCATGATCCCCGTCGAAGTCCACATCCCCGACTGGCCCTACGACTCCCTTCAACTCATCCTCTTCGCCGAAGCCGCCGCCGCCTTCGAAGAACTCACCGCCTCCGGCCACGATCACGACCTCAAAGCCCAGGTCGCCGACGCCTGGCCCAACTCCTTCCGCCAGGCCCGCTTCCTCTCCGCCGTCGACCTCGTCCAGGCCGACCGCCTCCGCCGCAAGGTCGCCCTCGAAATGGCCCGCCTCTTCGTCCCCGCCACCTCGGGCTCAACGCCCTCTGGCTCAACATCCTCCGGATCCGGCTCAACGTCCTCCGGGCCAACGTCCTTTGACGGCTCTGGCGTCGACCTCCTCCTCGTCCCCTCCCTCCGCGACGAAATGCTCACCATCACCAACTTCACCGGCCACCCCTCGCTCACCCTCCGCGCCGGCTTCGTCCAGGTCTCACAAGCCCGCAGCGACTGGGCCCCAAACCCCGCCAACCCACTCCCCACCTTCAACCCCCCACGCCGAGTCCCCCACGGCATCACCCTCATCGGCCGACTCTTCGACGAAGGCACCATCGCCCGAGCCGGCCTCGCCCTTGAACAAGCCTTCAACGTCGCCGCCGATCGCCCACCCAACTTCTAGGAATCCTCAATGCGCCTGATCTCTCTCCTGCCGCTTCTGTTCGCAGCCACACTCCTCCCGGCGCAACAGCTTCCTCACACCACCGGCACCATCCACACCGCTGACGTCGACCTCGGCTTTGAAACCTTTGGCCAGCAGGGAAGCGCCACCCCCGTCATCGCCGTCAACGGCGGCCCCGGCCTCTCGCACGCCTACATGCTGCAGAACGATGTCTGGCAGCGCATCGCCGCCACGCGCCTCGTCATCTTCTACGACCAGCGCGGCACCGGGGCCTCGAAGCGCCTCTCTCCCAACGCGCCCCAGACCATGCCCGCGCAGATCGCCGATCTCGAAGCCGTCCGCGAGCACTTCCATCTCGCCCGTGCCGCCTTCGTAGGGGACTCCTTCGGTGGCCTCATCGTCACCGCCTACGCCGCCGCCCACCCGGAGCACGTCGCCAGCCTCATCCTCTCCGACGCCGCCTCGCCCTCCATCAAAAGCATCGTGCACCTCCTGCCGCAAACCTTTCCCGACGTCGAAGAACAGGATGATCGCGAAGAGAAATCTCTCGCCGCCACTCCGGAAGCAGCCGCACAGGCCGGCCTCCGCAACCACTTCCGCATGATCTTCTACTCCCCCGCCAAACGCGACGCCTACATGAGCCACATGGGCGATCTCGGCTATGTGCCGGCGGTCGGCGATGCCGTCTCAAAGGCCACCGACGATCTTGACCTCTCGTCCGCCCTGGCCGCCTTCCGCTTTCCAACCCTCGTCCTCAACGGCCGCTACGACATGAACGTAGCCCCGCTCACCGCCTGGCGCCTAGCCCACGCTATCCCCAACGCCAAGCTCGTCTTCTTTGAGGAAAGCGGCCACCTGCCTTCTTATGAAGAGCCAGATCGCTATGTCGCCGTGCTCCAGCAGTTCCTTGGCGCCCGGTAGGGTCGTCTTTTTGACTTCGCGCTCGCAGCCTCACCCATCCCGGGGGACCCGCTAACCGCCACCCCCATAGTGCTTCCCCTCCTCCAGGCCGCCGTAGCCCCCCCAACCATCCCCACCTCGCCCGTATCATCAAATCCGTGCCCCCCAGCCTTTCTCTCCGCACCAGCCGGCTGCCGTCCCTCGGAGCCCTCGCCGCCGGCACACTCCTCCTGCTCTACCTCGCCGTCATCCTCGCCCACCCCGAGCCCCCCAGCCTCGGCGACTTCGGCGACCTCATCTACCAGGGCGTCCTTCTGCGCAATCACCTGCTCGGCCTCCCCGACCGCACCCACCTGGTCAAGCACTACCCCGTCCCCAACGGAGCCGTCACCCTCGCCATCGCGCTCTTCGCCCTCGTCCTTCCCTGGACCCTCGCCGCCAAGCTCTGGCTCTGCACCCAACTCGCCCTCTCCTTCGCCGCGCTGCGCCACTTCCTGCGCACCCGCATCCTGGCCGATCACACCAACGCGACCCATCTACTCTGGTGCATCGCCCCCTCGGCCATCTTCCTCAATCTCAACCTCTGGTACGGCTTCCTCAACTTCGAGCTCGGCGTCTGCTTCGCCCTCCTCTTCGCCTCGCTGCTTCTCCGCCCGCAAACCCCCGACTGGCTCCTCGGCACCCTTCTTCTGCTCGGCTTCTTCTCCCATATGGTGCCCTTCGCCTTTATGGGCCTCATGCTCCTCACCTTCGCCGCCACCCGCCACCGCCCACGTCTGCTCTGGCAGCTGCTTCCGTCCGTCATCGCAAGCCTCTGGTATCTCGCCGGCCGCTTCCTGCTCTCCGCCAACGCCGACGGCCAGGCCGGCATGGTCAGCGCCGTTCGCCAGTTCTCCCCCGCCTTCTGGGCCTTCAAGATCAACTCGTTCCTGAAATCCTTCGGCTGGATCAATCTCGGCACGCGCGCCGGCTCCGCCACTCTCGCCCTGCTCGGCGAACCCGCCTTCGTCGCCCTCTTCCTGCTCAACGCCCTGCTCTGCGGCCTGCTCGCCTGGTGCATGCTGCAAGCCGCGCGCACGTCCCTCCGGCCACCCACGCAGCCCTCCATCAGCGAGACCAGCGCCCCGGACCCAACCCGCTTCCTCTGGCTCGCCATCCTCCTCGCACTGCCCGTCTACCTGCTCGCCCCCGCCGCCGCCCTCGGCATCTCCGATCCCGGCTCCCGCGTCCTTGAGGTCGCCCTGGCCATCGGCCTCCTGCTCTGCCCCATCTCCCGAGCCCTCCGCGCCGCCGCCGTCTGCGCCACCCTCCAGGCCCTCGTCGCGCTCGTACTCTTCCTGCGCGCCCCCTACCTCGTTCCTCCTGTGCAGGCGAGCGCCCCCTATCTGCCTCAGGCCATCCTCCACTTCGCCCATGTGCCCAACCACGACAAGGACGAGTACCTTCGCGCCCTCCACGCCGGCGATCTCGACCTCGCCATCTTCCCCACCGGCCTGCTCCTCAACACCCCCGCCGCCCACCCCGCCATCTCGCGCGAGCAGTAACCCGTCCTGCCCTATCCCTGCATCACCGACCGCCGTCGCAGCCCCCAGTACACCGGCACCCCCGCCGCCACAATTACCAGCCCCGGCCACGTCGTCGCCGGCCGATAGCAAAACAGCACCACCAGCACCACCGCCGCGCCCAACACATAGAACCCCGGCAGCCACGGATATCCCCAGCACCGATACGGCCGTGCCGCCTCTGGCCGCGTCACCCGCAGCCGAAACAGCCCGCTCACCGTCAGGATGTAAAACAGCAGCTCGGCCGAGATCACATAGTCCAGCAGATTGCTGTACAGGTTCCCGTACTTGCCCGTCGCCGCGTCATACGTCCGCGGCAGCACCAGCAGCATGCTCCACGCGCACTGCAGCGCCAGCCCCCATCCCGGCACCTGCCGCTGGTTCAGCACCCCCGCGCGCTTGAAGAACAGTCCATCCTGCGCCATCGCATAGCACGCCCGAGCCCCCGCCATCGTCATCGCGTTCACCGTGCCAAATGTCGACACCATGATCAGCAGCCCCATCGCCAGCGCGCCAATCCCCGGCAGCACCGCGTTCACCGCCGAGGTCGCCACCCGGTCACTCGGCGCATTCTGAATCCCTAGCAGCGGCAGCGCCGCCAAATAGCAAAGATTGCACAGGATATAAAACACCACCACCAGCGATGTCCCAATCCCCAGCGCCAGCGGCAGATTCCGCTTCGGATTCCGCACCTCACCCGCCACAAACGTCACGTTATGCCACGCATCCGCACTGAACAACGAGCCCGTCTGCGACACGCACAGCGCCACAAACATCCCGAATGCCGTCACCGCGCTCGCCCCCCGTATCGACACCACATCGACCGGCCGCCACGCCTGCGCGAAGTTCCCCCGCAGCACCCCCGGATGCGTCGCAAACGCCCACACTCCGAGGCACAGCAGCAGCCCCATCCCCACCAGCTTCGAGACCGTAAACACGTTCGTAATCAGCTTGCCCCAGTTCACCCCGTAGCTGTTCACCAGCGCCGCCAGCACCAGAATCGCCAACGCCAGCGCCTGCGCCGTCGAGAGCGACATCGCATACCCCGGCAGCACATGCACCGGCGCCACCAGATAGTGCGTCTCGCTCACAGCAGGGAAGAGCACCCCCGAAAATCGCGCGAACGCTATCGCCACCGCCGCTATCGTCCCCGTCTGGATCACTGTCAGCATCGTCCAGCCATACAGAAATCCCAGCATCGGGCTGAACGCCTCGCGCAGGTAGATGTACATCCCGCCTGCCTCCGGCATCATCGCCGCTAGCTCCCCGTAGCTCAACGCCCCGGTCACCGTCAGCACCCCCGTAATCACCCACGCCACCAGCAGCCACCCGGCCGATCCCACCTGCCGCGAGATCTCCGCACTCACAATGAAAATCCCCGACCCGATCATCACCCCGGCCACAATCATGATCGAGTCAAACAGCCCCAGCGCCTTCTTGAACTCCGTCGGCGGCGCCTCTTCCATCGTTGCCACACGCTCTCCCGCATCACTCAGCATGCCAGCAGTCTACGACCTCTCCGTAGCGCCCTGCGCCGCGACAGATCAACTCCTCCGTGCTAGGGGCACTCTCTACGACACACATCGGCCGCTCTCCGCAAAAGTTTAGGCCGCATGGCTGTAGAGCGCGCCGCGGAACCTCCATGCCAAGGCTGTCCTCCGCTGCGAGCCCCCCGCTCCCTCCGGCACAATCTCGCCGCGCAAAACGTCCACCCACCCTCCCAACGCGTCTTACCCATAACGCCGCCCAAAAAGCGCGCACACGCCAAGGGAGTCTCATGCACGCTGGGCCACACACCGCGATCGACACCGCCATCTCCGGCCCACCGACCGCCTTCATCAATCGCATCGGCACCGCCGTCCCCGCCCACGACGTCCACGAGCCCTTTGTCGAGTTCGGCGCCGCCCTGCTCGACGACGAGCGCACCTCGCACCTCTTCCGCCGCGTCGCCGCCCGCTCCGGCATCACCCATCGCTTCTCCGTCCTCTCGCTCAACTCCACCGACCCCGGCTACACGCCCGGCCTTGACGGCCGCGCCCTCTATCGCCGCGGCAGCTTCCCCGCCACCGCCCATCGCATGCGCCTCTATGAGCAGACCGCCCCCGCGCTCGCCCGCCGCGCTCTCGATCGCCTCAACCTCAGCCAGCAGGAACGCGACTCCATCTCGCACCTCATTCTCACCTCCTGCACCGGCCTCTACGCCCCCGGCCTCGACTTCGAGATCATCGATCACCTCGGCCTCCGCACCTCCGTCGAACGCACCATGATCGGCTTCATGGGTTGCTACGCCGCCATGAACGCCCTCAAACTCGCCCGCCACATCGTCCGCTCTGAGCCCACCGCCGGCGTCCTCATCCTCAACCTCGAGCTCTGCACCCTCCACTTCCAGGAGACCCAGCGCCTCGAAGAGGTCCTCTCCTTCCTCGTCTTTTCCGATGGCTGCGCCGCCTCCCTCATCTCCGCCCAGCCCACCGGCCTCGCCATCGACAGCTTCGCCGCCGTCGTCATCCCCGACACCCGCGACCTCATCACCTGGTCCATCCGCGACCTCGGCTTCGACATGCTCCTCTCCGGCCGCGTCCCCACCGAAATCGCCCGCACCCTCCGCCACTCCATCACCGAGATCGCCGGCCCCGACGGAACCGCGGGCATCGACCACTGGGCCATCCATCCCGGCGGCCGCAGCGTCCTCGACGCCGTAGAAGACGGCCTCGCCCTCAAACCCGGCCGCCTCAAAGAATCCCGCCACATCCTCAAGTGCTTCGGCAACATGAGCTCCGCCACCGTCATGTTCGTCCTCGACGAAATCCTCCGCACCGCCCGCCCCCACGAAATCGGCTGCGCCATGAGCTTCGGCCCCGGCCTCACCGCCGAAACCATGCGCTTCCACATCGCCTGAACCGCCCCACCTCACCTCACGCAGCATCGCAACCTTTCTTCTTTGGTTGTCATTCTGAGCGCAGCGAAGAATCTCCGCATTTCGTTCTTAGCTACGGAGCGAAGCGACGCGTTCATCCCCTCCCGTTGTCATTTCGAGGCAAAGCCTAGGAATCTGCTTCTCTACCAGGACACAAAGACCAGCCACAAGACAAAGGACAGCGCGACTCGATATAACGAGGAAAGGAAAGCGTATGGCGAAGTATCGACAAAGCCGGTAGACGCTGACAAGATCGCCGAGATGGCAGATCAAGGTCTAGACATCTCAAAGCACTTCACCAACCAGTTCACCGTGGGCCGCCCCGCCGTGCAGCGACTCAACGTAGACTTCGCGGCACCAATGCTGCGTGAGCTCGACCGCGAGGCCAACACGCTGAACATCAGCCGCCAGGCCGTCATCAAAACCATGCTCCGCGAAGCTCTCGACCGGCGCTATCTTGCCCAACAGGCGAGCCAGTCTTTATAAGAAATCGTCTCCGTCACAATTTTTGATACGCGTACAAATCACCCCACAGAAATACTTGGCGCACATTCCAAACGCTCCTGTACTATCAGCCGATCCGGTTTCCAAGTTCGCCAAGCTACACCTGAGGTGATTCATGCGTCTTCTCTGGCGCGCAGCCTTCATCGCTGCGTCATGCACTCTCCCTGCATCGTCCACTCTCCCCGCATTCGCCCAACGAACGGCAGCTGTCCCTACCGGACAGGATGTCGCCATCGGTAGCCCGATCGCGCTCACCTTCTACATCGCGCCCGCGCACCTTGCGGAGGCCGAAGCCAAGGCCAAATCCATCCAGACCCCAGGCTCCCGCGACTACCATCGCTTCCTCACCACCAAGCAGTTCGTCAACGACTTCGCCGTCAGCGACGCCGATCTTAAAAGCATCGAAGGCAGCCTCGAAAACCTCGGCTTCACCATCGCCTACGTCTTTCCCAACCACCTCGCCATCCAGGTCACCGGCACCGTCAGCACCGCGCAGACTGCCCTCGGCACGACCCTCAAGCAGTACGTGAAGGATGGCAAACCAGGCTTTGCTCCCTCGAAACCCATCACCCTCCCGCCAGAACTCCAGGGCAAGGTGAGCGGCGTCGGCGGTCTCAGCACCCTGCATCACGCGCAACCCATGCTCAAGCAGTCCCCGTTTGCCGAGCACACCGTCCGGCAGCCCGCTCCGAAGCTCCTCGTCGGTGGCACACCCGGAAACTATCTGCCCGCTGACTTCGCCAAGTTCTACAACGTAGACCCGCTCTATAACCAGGGCTTCAGCGGTCGCGGCGCCACCATCGGCATCGTTACCCTGGCCAACTTCAAGCCCGCCGACGCCTACGCCTTCTGGAAGGGAATCGGCCTCTCCGTCTCCCCCACCCGCCTCTCCATAGTCGACGTCGATGGTGGAACCCTGATCCCTGCAGATCCAAACCTCGGCGAAGGCGAAACCGACCTCGACACCGAGTACTCCGGCGCGCTAGCCCCCAAGGCCAACGTTCGCGTCTACGTCTCTCCCAACAACACCACCGCAAACTTCATCGACGGCTTCGAAGCCGCCGCCTCCGAGAACATCGTCGACACCGTTTCCACCAGCTGGGGCGGGCCAGAGCTCTTCTACTTCCCCGATCTAGCACCCGCCTACCCGTCTGAGACCTATCTCCTCGACGACTTCCACGCCGTCTTCCTCGAAATGGCGCTGCAAGGTCAAACCCTCTACGCCGCCGCCGGTGACTCCGGCGCCTTCGACACCGTACGCGGCTGCTCCCCGTTCGGCACTCCCAGCGCAACCAACCCGGTCTGCAACGCACCCTACGCCCTCGATTCACCCTCCAGTGATCCGCTCGTCACCGCCGCCGGCGGAACCACCTTGCCCTTCTCCTTCACCCTCAAAAGTGGCTTCACCATCTCCGTCGCAAAAGAGCGCGCCTGGGGCTGGGACTACATCGTCACCGAGGCCGCGGAACAGGGCTTCGGCGCCGTCTACACCCTGCCTGACTTCTTCTCGGTCGGCGGCGGCGGCGGTGTCAGCTCCTACTTCAACCTGCCCTGGTACCAGACCTCCACCCCCGGCATCACCAGAACCGTCGCCGGCCAGTACTTCACCGTCGATACCGGCAGCGGTCCGCTCGTCGACGTCATCCTGCCCGAGGCCTTCGCCGGCCGTAACTCGCCCGATCTCTCCACCAACGCCGATCCCGAAAGTGGCTACCAGTTACTTTCGGAAGGTATGATCTCCAACTTCTACGGCGGCACCAGCTTCGTCGCCCCGCAGCTCAACGGAGTCACCGCCCTCTTCGTCGAAGCCACCGGCAACCGCGTCGGCCAGATCAACCCGGCGCTCTACAAACTCGGCTACTCGGCCACCAACGACATCAAACTCGGCGATAACTGGGGCTACGCCGCACTCCCCGGCTTCGACAATGCCGCCGGCCTCGGCACCCTCGATGCAGCCCGTCTGCTCAAAGGTCTCGACAGCCTCAAGCAGGTGAAGTAGCCGCATCTCGCACCAACGCAAGTCCAACCCAAAGGCAGCCGGAGCCACATACCTCCGGCTGCCTTTCTCTTTCGCGCCTTCCAACCCGCAATTTGGATCGCGTACTCTCCAATCGCGCAATCTCGTTCACGCAATTCTTGGTTGTCATTCCGACCCTGAGCGAAGTCGAATGGGGAGGAACCCCCGTATTTGCTCCCGCCAAACGTTCGGGGTCCCTGCCAGCTTCGCTAGTGGGGTGGGAGTTAGGTCGCTTGGTCCACCCCGAACCCGCTTACCCACCACCTACAAAACTCCGTCATCTCGACCGCAGCGCATTACTCTCCTCCATCGCCATCCCCCAGACCCAACAGCACCCATACACTAACCTCAGGCACCATGCCCCACACCGACCTCTCCCCAACCGCCTTCGCCGCCCGCGCCGCCCCCCACACCCTCCCCGAACTCATGGATGAGCCCGCCTCCCTCGAGACCCTGCGCGGCTGCCTCCACTCCCTTCAGCAGATGAACCGGCTCACCGGCTCCTACCGCCCCACCTTCGCCTTCCTCCGCCGGGCCCTCGCCCGCGCGGCCCGGCAGGGAATCCACTTCACCCCCGATCGCCCCCTGCGCATCCTCGACGTCGGCTTCGGCGGCGGCGACACCCTCCTTCGCATCGCCCGCTGGGCCGCCCTCCGTCGCCTCCCTGTCACCCTCACCGGCCTCGATCTCAACCCGCAATCCGCCCTGATCGCCCGCCAGAACGAGCTCCAGACCTATCTCCGCCTCATCTCCAACCGTCCCCGCCTTCGTCCCGCCCCTATCACCTGGCTCACCGCCGACGCCCTCTCCGTCACCCTCCCCGACACCCCCGACCTCATCCTCTCCAGCCTCTTCATGCACCACCTTGAAGACGCCGAGATCGTCCGCTTCCTCCATTGGCAGCACGCCACCG
>CAXSEC010000057.1:0-19537 GCA_964236325.1 uncultured Acidobacteriaceae bacterium
TGGCGGTGAAGAACTGCTGCTTGAGGTAGTGGAGGTCGGCTTTGAGGTCGAGCTGCTGGCGGTCGCCCTCAAAGACGGTGATGCCGGCGCCGAGGCCGTAGAGCTGCTGGAGATCGAGGCCCTGGGCGAAGTTGTGGTCGAAGCTGGTCGCGGCGAGCAGGAAGGTGCGGCGGCTAGGTACTGGTCACGTTCGGCGTCGGCGTGGAAGATGCTGGTGACGACGACGGCGATGGGGGAGGCGGGCGAGGTCTGGGGGATGACGGGGGTGGTGGAGGTGCCGTAGGTCTCGGTGAGGTCGAGGGAGGTGCGATTCTGCGGGCGGAAGAAGGCGAGGGGCGGGATCTGGCGGGTGAGGGCGACGGCGGCGGTGAGGGTTCCGCCGTGCTGGGTGGCCTGGACGAGGGTGGCGCCGAGGGTGGCGGTGCCGCGCCAGCCGCGGAGGAGGTTGGGGGATTGCTGGAGATCCTTGCGGAAGGTTTCGGCGTCGACGAGGTAGGCGACGGAGGCGAGGGGGATGGGTGGGGCGGGGGTGCCGTGGGCGACGGGTGCTTGGGCGTCGGGTTCGAGGAGGCCGAGCGGGGTGATCTCGATGCGCTGGGGCTCGATGCGGCGGGAGTCGTGGATGGGGACGCCGTGGCGGAGGACGGCGAAGCGGCCGGCGGTGCGGAGAGACTTGATGCGGGCGAGGGGGATGGTGAGTTCGCCGGCCATGTCGCTCTTGAAGGTGACGGAGTCTTTGACTTCGCGGAGGAGGGTGCCGGTGAGCTGGTCGCCGTTGGTGAAGACGATGATGTCTTCTGGTGGGGACGGCTGCTGGCTAAAGGCGAGATGCGGGAGGAGGAGGAACAGGAGGGCGAGCCGGCGGATGAGTCGGGGCAAAGGTGGGCTCCGGGGTGGGTGGCTTTTAGGGATGGTTCGAGCGGGTTGCGGTAGAGAAGCAGATCCCTGCGGGATGACAGAGTTGTCGCGGGGAGAAGCAGGTCCCTCCACTTCGGTCGGGATCACAGAGTTGTGGCGGGGCGAAGCAGGGCTTCCGCAGCGGCCGGGATGACAAGAGTTGTGGCGATCGGGCTTTAGGGGGTGGCGGTGAGTTTTTTGACGATGTTGGTGGTGGAGAAGCCTTCGACGGTGGGGATGATTTCGACACGGCCGCCGGCGGCCTGGACGAGCTCGTGGCCGACGACGGTTTCGATGGTGTAGTCGCCGCCTTTGACGAGGACGTCGGGGGTGAGGGTGCGGATGAGGTCGAGCGGGGTGTCATCTGCGAAGAGGACGACGGCGTCGACGGAGGCGAGGGCGGCCATGACGCGGGCGCGTTCGCGTTCGGCGACGATGGGGCGAGAGGGGCCTTTGAGGCGGGAGACGGAGGCATCGGCGTTGAGGCCGAGGATGAGTTTCGAGCCGAAGCGGTGGCAGTCTTCGAGCAGGGTGATGTGGCCGACGTGGAGGAGGTCGAAGCAGCCGTTGGTGAAGACGATGGTCTCGCCGGTGGCGCGCCACTCGGCCACGCGAGCGCGGGCGGCGGGGAGGGTAAGGATTTTCTCGGCGGAGACGACGCCGGAGCTGGGGGTGAGCAGCGCGACGAGCTCGGCGACGGAGACGGGGACGGTGCCGACCTTGCCGACGACGATGCCGGCGGCGAGGTTGGCGAGCTCAACGGCGGTGCTGACGGACAGGTTGGTGGCGAGGCAGGCGGCGAGGGTGGCGATGACGGTGTCGCCGGCGCCGGAGACGTCGAAGACCTCGCGGGCGCGGGCGGGAAAGTCTTCGATAGTGAGGGGCGCGGGCGGCGTGGAGCCGTTCTGGGGAAGGGTGATGTGGACGGAGCTGGAGGTGGGCGCGGCGGGTGCGCGGAGAATGGTGATCCCCTTTTCAGAGCGGGTCACGGTGAGGAACTGGAGATCGTGCTCGGTGACGAGGGCCTGGCCGGCGGCGAGCAGAGCGGCGCTGTCGGTGGCGGGGATGCGGGTGGCGAGCGAGAGTTCGGCGAGGTTGGGGCAGACGGTGGTGGCGCCGGAGTATTTGGCGAAGTCGTGGGTCTTGGGGTCGACGAGGATGGGGATGTGGTGCTCGCGGGCGGCGCGGATGACGGCGACGCAGAGCTCGGGCGAGAGGGCGCCCTTGGCGTAGTCGGAGAGGACGACGGCGTGGACTTTGGCGGCGAGCTCGACGACGCGCTCGGTGAGGCGCTCAAGCTCGACGGCGGGGACGGGGTCCGCGGACTCGATATCGAGGCGGAGGAGCTGCTGGCGGCGGCCGATGATGCGGGTCTTGGAGGCGGTGGGATGGGTGGAGGAGACCATGCCGAGGGTATCGACGTGGGCGGCTTCGAGCAGGCTGGCGAGCTGCTTTTGCTCGGCGTCGTCGCCCCACAGGCCGGCGAGGAAGGTCTGGCAGCCGAGACCGGCGAGGTTGAGGGCGACGTTGGCGGCGCCGCCGGCGCGATCGTAGCGCTGGGCGTGGCGAAGGACGGGAACCGGGGCCTCGGGCGAGATGCGGTCGACTTCGCCCTGGATGTAGCGGTCGAGCATAACGTCGCCGACGACAAGGATACGGAGATCGCGAAAGCCGCCCTCAAGGAGCGCGAGAACGTGATGGAGGTCAGGCAGCATGAGGCATCGTCTCATTTTCCGGAGCAAATATCGAGACGAAGCGAGGGCTTAGTGCATGTTTTCGAAGGGGTTGGCGGGTGGGTGGGAGCGGAGATTGGGGGGTGGGTAAACATCTGACGGCCGCACGGAGGTTGTATGGACGCTGTGCGCCGGGTCTGCCACAATGGGTGAGCAATCAACTCTCGTGCGACGAGTGCGTGCGAGGCGCCAAACGATGTTCTCCCCTGGAGCGTTCATGAGCACAGTACAAATTGGAAACAGGCAGGTTGGCGATGGTCAGCCCTGTTACGTTATCGCCGAGGTCGGCATTAATCACAATGGTGACATTGATCTTGCCAAGCGACTGATCTCTGTCGCGGCTGCTGCCGGATGCGACGCTGTGAAGTTTCAGAAGCGCACGGTCGAGATTGTGTACAGCGAGAAGGAGCTGGCGACGCCGCGGGTGAATCCGTTTGGTGAGACCAATGGAGACCTGAAGCGCGGTCTGGAGTTTGACCAGGAAGATTATGAAGAGATCGCGAGCTTCTGCAAGTCGCTGAAGATTCCGTGGCTGGTTTCGCCGTGGGATGAGCAGGCGGTGGACTTTATGGAGAAGTTTGACACGCCGGTGTACAAGATTGCGTCGGCCTCGCTGACGGACGACAACCTGCTGAAGCATGTGCGGGCGACGGGCAAGCCGATCTTTGCGTCGACGGGCATGAGCACGTATGAGGAGATCGATCATGCGGTCGAGGTGCTGGGCAAGAAGGATCTGATCCTGATGCACACGACGTCGACGTATCCGGCGAAGTACGAGCAGCTGAATCTGCGCGCGATTCCGGAGATGCATGCACGGTATGGTGTGCCGATTGGCTACTCGGGACACGAGACAGGGATTCCGACGACGGTTGCGGCGGCGGTTCTGGGCGCGTGCGCGGTCGAGCGGCATATCACGATGGATCGGGCGATGTGGGGCTCGGATCAATCGGCCTCGCTTGAGCCGAATGGCATCAGCCGGCTGGTGCGCGACATTCGTCTGGTGGAGCAGTCGCTGGGTGATGGCGTGAAGCGCGTGTACGAGGAAGAGGTTCCGGTGATGAAGAAGCTGCGGCGTGTGGGAGCGGCTGTCTAACGATGACAACCCCTGCTGCAACGATGGATGGCCTGGAGACGCTCCAGGCCATCGCCTTTGATGTTGATGGTGTGCTGACCGATGGCAAGCTGACCTGGGGGCCGAACGGTGAGGAGTCAAAGACGTTTGCGTTCTCGGACATTATGGGTGTGTCGCTGGCGCGCCGCCTGGGGATTCGGATGGCGCTGATCTCGGGCGAGGCCTCGCCGCAGGTGGATCGATATGCCGAGAAGCTGAAGATTCCGCACGTGGTGAAGGGATGCCGCGACAAGGCGACGGCGCTGCGCGAGTTCGCGGAGAAGTTCTCGTTGCCGCTGGAGCGGACGTGCTTCTTTGGCGATGATGTGAACGATCTGTTCGCGATGGAGATTGCGGGGCTGTGTGCGTGCCCGAAGAACGCGGCTGACGAGGTGGTGGCGTATGTGCGCGAGCGCGGGTTTGTGGCAACGCAGCATGGCGGACATGGGGCGGTGCGGGAGTTTGTGGATGCCATTTTGAAGGCGCGCGGGCTGCGTGGTCGCGATGTATTTCAGTGGCGGCCGCCGGAGTAGACCGTCTGTCTTCCCCAAGTACCTGGGTGTATGCGCGTGAGTGCGTGCCCTCTCGCTTTCCTCCCCAACGAAGTAGCATAGGACCCGACATGAAGCTATCTGATTACGTGCTGAAGTTTATTGCTGACCTGGGCATCAAGGATCTATTTCTGGTGACTGGCGGCGGGGCGATGCATTTGAATGCCTCGCTGGGTGCGGAGACGCGCATACGGCCTATTTGTAACTCGCATGAGCAGGCGTCGGCGATCTGCGCCGAGGGGTATGCGAAGGCGACGAACGGCCTGGGTGTGTGCATGGTGACGACGGGGCCGGGCGGAACGAACGCGGTGACGGGTGTGGCGGGGGCGTGGCTGGATTCGACGCCGACGCTCTACATCTCGGGGCAGGTGAAGCGGCCGGATCGCATGTTCGACGCGCAGACGGGCAAGCCGCTGGGCATGCGGCAGCTGGGCGTGCAGGAGGTGGATATCTGCTCGATCGTGCGGCCGATTACGAAGTATGCCGAGACGATTCTTGAGCCAAAAGACATTCGCTACCACCTGGAGAAGGCGGTGTATCTGGCGATGCATGGGCGGCCGGGTCCAGTGTGGATTGATATTCCGCTGGACGTGCAGGCTTCGCCCATTGAAGAAGGAGAGCTGCGCGGATTTGATGCAAAGGATCCGGCGGAGACGGCATCGCTCGGCAACATCACGGGAACGGCGGATGTGCCGGCCGATGTGGCGGCGATGATCGAGGCGTTCAACAAGTGTGAGCGGCCGCTGCTGTTTGCCGGCAATGGCATACGCCTGGCGCGGGCGGAGGCGGAGTTTGAGGAGCTGCGGAGATATCTGGGTGTGCCGACGGTGGCGACCTGGTGCGCGGCGGATCTGGTGCCGTCGGACGACCCGACGTATGTGGGGCGACCGGGATCAGTGGCGGCGCGCGGCGCGAACTTTGCGCTGCAGAACTCGGACTTTCTGCTGGCGATCGGAGTTCGGCTAGACTTTGCGATTACGGGCTATGCGCCGCAGAACCTGGCGCGCGAGGCGCATAAGGTGGCGGTTGATATAGACCCGGCGGAGTTACAGAAGCTGGCGCCCTATCTGGAGCAGCCGATCTGCGCGGATGCGAAGGTGTTTCTGACCGAGCTGCTGAAGCATAAGGACAAGCTGAAGCCGCGCAACTTCAAGCCGTGGCTGGATCGCTGCGCTGACTGGAAGACGCGGTACCCAGTGGTGACGGCGGAGCACCGCAAGCCCGAGGGACTGGTGTCGATCTTCAACCTGGCGGAGGTGCTGGGGACCGAGGTGAAGCCTGAAGACCGGCTGGTTGTCGGCAACTCGGGATCGGGCATTGAGATTTATCTGCTGGCGTGTCCGACACTGCACTCGCAGCGGCTGTATCACACGGCTGGGCTGGGATCGATGGGCTATGCGATTCCGATGGCGATTGCGGTGGCGATTGCCAACCCGGGTCGGGAGGTGATCGCGGTCGATGGCGATGGCGGGTTCCAGTTCAACATTCAGGAGCTTGAGACGATTCATCGGCTGCAGCTGCCGATTAAGTTCTTCGTGCTGAACAATGATGGCTACTCGTCGATTCGGGCGTCGCAGGCGGCGTACTTCGGCAAGGCGTCGATCGGCGCGGATGAGCGGACGGGCCTGACGATTCCGAACCTGAGCAAGGTGGGCGCGAGCTATGGGCTGGCGACGCATGTGATCAAGGATCAGACGGATCTGCGGGCCGAGGTGCGCACGGTTCTGGATATTGCGGGGCCGGTATTGTGCGATGTGAATGTGCTGCCGGACGAGGTGAGGGCGCCGCGGCTGCAGTCCTATCAGAAGCCGGATGGCTCGTTTGTGTCGAAGCCGCTCGAGGATCTGTTTCCGTTTCTCGAGCGCGAGGAGTTCCTGGCGAATATGATTGTGGCGCCGCTGCCGGAGTAGGACAGTGATCGCGTCCATACCACTTTCGCGGGACCTCCAGGCAAGGAAGATGGAGGAGGGTCGCGGGTCATCTGCGATACTAGCCGTGCATGGCGACTGAGCTGCCACTTCCGGAGATTGAGGTCCATCTCGAGCACCCGCCTGCGGTGCCGATCGCGCAGAACCCGGACATACCGACGCGCCGGCTGGCGCGGCTGGTGCGGAAGTTTCCGAAGCGGCAATTTGTCCGGTATGTTTCGGTTGGCGTGTGGAATACGGTCTTCGGCTACTGCACGTTTGCGGCGTCGCTGTTTCTGTTTTCACATCTGCTGCCGCAGCGCTTTCTGTATCTTGCCGTGGTGGTCGCGTCGCTGGTGTGCACGCCGCTGAACATCACAGTGGCCTACTTTGGTTACAAGTTCTTCGTCTTTCGGACCAAGGGCAACTACCTGATGGAGTGGGTGCGCTGCTTTGCGGTGTACGGCCTGGGCATGCTGCCGGGGCTGCTGATTTTGTCGGCGCTGACGCGCCTGCTGCAGACGGTGCTGCATACGCACCGTGCGCCGTTGGTAGGGATGCTGCACCAGGCGCAGGGCGCGGTGACTGGGCATAGCGTGCTGGTCTCGATCCTGGGACACGCGTCGGACTCAAGGGCGGCAGCGGGGTATATTGCGGGGGCACTGGTGATGGGATTTACGACGATCTCGGGGTTCGTGGGACATCGCAAGTTCTCCTTCAAGCCGGCGAAGACCGCGGCGAGTTGAGGCTGGCAGCGAAGCGATGAGGGATCGGCTAGACTCATTCAGAGTTTTAGATTTTGCACCATCAAGAGGGCGTGTTTGAAGACCATCAGCATCGTGACTCCGTGCTACAACGAGCAGGATAATGTTCTGAACCTGTATATGCAGGTTCGGGATGTGATGGCCGGGATCGGCAAGTATCAGTACGAGCACATCTTCATCGATAACAGCTCGCGCGATGCGACGGTGACGATTCTGAAGCAGATTGCGGCGCAGGATCCGAACGTGAAGGTGATCGTGAACTCGCGCAACTTCGGCCATATTCGATCGCCGATTCATGCGCTGTTCCAAGCCAAGGGCGATGCGGTGCTGGGCATTGTGGCGGACCTGCAGGATCCGCCGCCGATGATCGCCGATCTGATTCGTGAGTGGGAGAATGGCGCGTACTGCGTGCTCGGCATCAAGCGAACGAGTGAAGAGGCGTCGCTGATGTTCTGGGCGCGCAAACAGTACTACCGCATTGCGGAGCGGCTTAGCTCGATTGAGACGATCCAGAACTACACGGGATTTGGCCTGTATGACCGCAAGGTGGTGGATCTAGTGCGGTCGTTTGATGACCCGTACCCGTACTTTCGCGGGATGATTGCGGAGATTGGGCTGCCGACGGTGAAGCTGCTGTATGACCAGCCGTCGCGCAAGTTCGGCATTACCAAGAACAACTGGTACACGCTCTATGACATTGGGATGCTGGGCATTATCAATCACTCGAAGGTGCCGCTGCGGCTGGCGACGTTTGCCGGGTTTGCGGGCGCGGCGCTGAGTTTTCTGATTGCGTTCTTTTATCTGTTGCTGAAGCTGGTGTTCTGGTCGACATTTTCGGTAGGCGTGGCGCCGATGCTGATCGGGATTTTCTTTATTGCCTCCATCCAGCTGGTGTTTCTGGGGGTGATGGGGGAGTATGTGGGCGCGATCTACACCCAGGTGCAGCGGCGGCCGTATGCGGTGGAGCTCGAGCGGATCAACTTTGACAATGGCTTTGGCTTCGCGAAGACCGGACCGGTCACGCTGCCGATCCAGACCATTACCATTCCACCGCCGTCGGATCTTCCGGCAGCGGCGCGGGTTTAGAGGAGAGACAACTTGCAGGCAGCGATGAACGAGTTGGTGAAGAAGCAGCTGGCGCAGTCGATCGAAACCATGCAGAAGGTGCTGGCGGACGAGGCGATTCACAAGGCTGTGGTGCGGGCGGGCGAGGTGACGGCGGCCGCGATGAAGGATGGCAGGAAGCTGATGGTCTGCGGGAATGGCGGATCGGCGGCGGATGCGCAGCACCTGGTGGCGGAGTTTGTGTCGCGGCTAACGGTGGACAGGCCGGCGCTGCGGGCGGTGGCGCTGACGACTGACACGTCGATCCTGACGGCGATTGGGAACGACTACGACTACAACAATGTCTTTGAACGACAGGTCGAGGCACTGGGCAACAAGGGCGACGTGCTGCTGGCGATCTCGACCTCAGGTAACTCGAAGAACTGTGTGAAGGCGCTGCAGCTGGCGACCGAGATGGGCCTCCACACCATCGCGTACACCGGCAATGATGGCGGGGTGATGAAGCAGCACGCGGAGATCAACATCGTCATTCCGTCAAACACGACAATGAACATTCAGGAGTCGCATCTCGCGCTTGAGCACATCTACTGCATGGTGGTGGAGCGGTACTACTTTGGGCCGGAGTTTGGCCAGAAGCCGGAGCAGTTGGCGGAGTAGGTCGGCGCGGCTCGTGTGTTCGATTTGTACCCCGGGAAACATGGTCGGGAGTGAGGGCCAACCTCAGGGCCCTGGTTAGGCTCCAAACGTAAAGAGGATTTTATGGCATATCAGAATCAGTACGTGAAGACGGTGATCGAAGTGCTGCACGATGGCGAGCGCGGGTTTGCGGACATTGGCGAGCACCTGAAGGATGCAACGTTGAAGTCGTACTTCATGCAAGAGGCGCAGACGCGTGGCAGCTTCGCCCGTGAGCTCGAGGCGGAGTATGGAACGACGACCGGCGAGGCGAACGATATTGGCGGGACTGTCGCGGGTACGGTGCACCGCGTCTGGGGCGACGTCAAGGCGAATCTTGGCGGTGGCGATCATACCCTGATGGAGACCTCTGAACAGGGTGAGGATGTGGCCAAGAAGGCGTACAAAGAGGCGCTTGGGGATGAGTCAATCAGTGGCGCGATGCGCAGCATTCTAACCAAGCAGCAGGCGCATATTCAGGCGTCGCATGACAAGGTGAAGGCGTTTCGCGATCAGTATACGAAGTAAGTTGCAGGGTAACTGGGCGCTCATTGAGGGCTGGCGCGATAAGCGTCAGCCCTTGTCGTTTTGCAAAGAGACATAAAGGCGAGCAGGTTATGGGGTCGATCGAAGAATGACAAGGGTGATACCGAACCGACCACTTCCCGCCGACGACCTTTACGAGATCCTGCAGCAGACAGGCAATATAATGACGGAGCTACGCGGCGCGCGCATCTTTCTGACCGGCGGCACCGGTTTTTTTGGGCACTGGCTGCTCGAGTCGCTGCTGTTGGCCAATCGCGAGCTGAGGCTTGAGCTTGCGGTTACTGTGTTGACGCGCAATGCGGCGCGCTTTCGAGGGAGTTCGCCGCACATCGCGAACGATGCGGCGGTGACGCTGCTCGAAGGAGATATTCAGACGTTTCGCTTCCCTGCCGAGCCGCACACGCACGTGGTCCATGCGGCGACGGATTCGGGTGGACAGCAGGCGCAGCGGCCGGCGTATGAGCTGGCGGAGGCGATTCTGGCGGGAACGCGGCGAACGCTCGAGTTTGCGTTGGCGACGGGTGCGCGGCGCTTCCTCTACACATCGACCGGGGCGGTCTACGGCAGGAGTTCGGCAACGGAGACGCATGTTCCGGAGACGAGCAGGGCTGCGCCGGATCCGCTGCTGCTGCAGTCCTCGTACGACGAGGCGAAGCGCATGAGTGAGCATTTGTGCGTCGCGTACACCGAGGGCACGGCGCTTGAGGCTGTGATTGCGCGGCCGTTTGCGTTCGTGGGGCCGCACCTGCCACTTGACCAGCACTTTGCGATCGGCAACTTCGTCGGAGCGGCAATTGATGGGCGGCCAATTGAGATCAAGGGCGACGGAACGCCGCTGCGGTCATGGATGTACATGGCGGATCTTGCGGTGTGGATGTGGACGCTGCTGCTGCGGGGTGAGCGGAACCGTGCGTACAACGTTGGGTCGGAGGCGGCGTACTCGATCGCGGAGGCGGCGCGGCTGACGGCGGAGACGCTGCGACCGGGGTTGCCGGTGGCGATTGCGGGTGTGCCTGCGGTGGGAGCGGCGATGAACTCGTATGTGCCGTCAACCGAGCGGGCGCGGCGCGAGATGGGTTTGCGGGAGACGGTTGATCTGCCGGAGGCGCTGCGACGAACGGCGGCGTGGCATGGGTATCACGCAAAGACAGCGATGCGCGAAGCCTGAGCTCGCGCATCTGCCGCACATTGGCGAGGGAAGTTAGACGACCTTGAGGCCGGCCTTGGCCTGCTCGACAAAGTCGTGGATGACCTTGACGGTGTAGTCGAGCATCTCGTGGGTGAGGCCGGGATAGACGCCGATCCAGAAGACGTGGTTCATCACGTAATCGGTGTTGGGCAGATCGCCGATGACGCGGTACTCCCAGCCGTCATAGGCGGGCTGGCGCAGCAGATTGCCGGCGAAGAGCAGGCGGGTGCCGATTTTCGCGGCGTCCAGATGACGGGTGAGTTGATCGCGGGTGAAGGGCGCGCCTTCTTTGACGCCGAGAGTAAAGCCGAACCAGCTGGGATCGGCGTTTTCGCCGGCGACGGGCAACTGCAGGTACTGGTCGAGGTCCGAGAGGCACTTGTGCAGGTACTGGAAGTTGGCTTTACGCTTCTCGATGAACTCGGGGAGTTTGGCGATCTGCGCGACGCCAAGCGCGGCCTGCATGTCGGTGGCCTTGAGGTTGTAGCCGACGTGCGAGTAGGTGTACTTGTGGTCGTAGCCGCAGGGCAACGTGCCCAGCTGCCAGTCAAAGCGCTTGCCGCAGGTGTTGTCGACGCCGGGCTCGCACCAGCAGTCGCGGCCCCAGTCGCGGAAGCTGTCGATGAGGACCTGCAGGGCGGGCTTGTTGGTGAGGACGGCGCCGCCTTCACCCATGGTGATGTGGTGCGCGGGATAGAAGCTGACCGTCGCGATGTCGCCCCACGTGCCGACCTTCTGACCGTTGTAGGTGGCGCCAAGCGCGTCGCAGCAGTCCTCGACCAGCCACAGGTTGTACTTTTTGCAGAACTCCGAGACGGCGGCGAGGTTGAAGACGTTGCCCAGGGTGTGGGCGATCATGATGGCCTTGGTCTTCTCGCTGCGCGCGGCTTCAAGCAACGTAACGTCGATCTCGTAGGTGGGCAGGATGACGTCGACGAAGACGGGAACGAGCCTGTTCTGGAAGATGGGATTGACGGTGGTCGGGAAGCCGGCGGCGACGGTGATGACCTCATCGCCGGGCTTGAGCTGACGATCGCCGAGTTTGGGGGAGGTGAGCGCGCTGAGGGCGACCAGGTTGGCGCTCGATCCGGAGTTGACGAGCGAGGCGGAGCGCAGACCGAAGAAGCGGGCGAGTTTGCGCTCGAAGTCCTTGGCCCAGCGGCCCGTGGTGAACCAGCCATCGAGTGCTGACTCGACGACGGCGCTGATGTCATCGGCGCGAATGACCTTGCCGGAGACAGGGACGGCGGAGGTTCCGGGCTGAAAGGTTCGTTCAGGAAATGCCTCGGCGTGGTACTGCGCCGTCAGGTCGAGGATCTGCTGCTTAAGTTGCTCTGCCCGCTCACTCATATCGAGTTAAGGATACACGGGAGTGGCGCGCGCGACGGGAGGTAAGTGAGCTCGCGGGATGGCGGATTTGGGGCATCAACAGACACGCAGGCTGCGGGTATGATGGGAGGGATTCGACGCAGCAACTCTGTGTAGAGGACCAGTTATGAAGGATCAGGGATGAAAGCAGTGATACTTGCCGGCGGTCTCGGCACACGCATCAGTGAGGAGACGTCGCTACGGCCGAAGCCGATGGTGGAGATCGGCGGGCGGCCGATCCTGTGGCACATTCTGAAGCTCTATTCGCAGCATGGCATCAACGATTTCATCATCTGCTGCGGATATAAGAGCTACGTGATCAAGGAGTACTTTGCGAACTACTTCCTGCACACCTCGGACGTGACCTTCGACATGACAACGAACCAGATGGAGGTGCACAACTCGGTTGCGGAGCCGTGGCGTGTGACGCTGGTCGATACCGGCGACGCGACGGGGACCGGGGGACGGCTGAAACGGGTGGCGAAGTATCTGAATCCTGGTGAGCCTTTCTGCATGACCTATGGGGATGGCGTGGCGGATGTGGATATTACGAAGTCGATCGAGTTCCACAAGGCGCACGGCAAGCTGGTGACGCTGACCAGTGTGCAGCCGGTGGCGCGATTCGGCGCGCTGGGGTTGAAGGAGACGCAGATCTACTCGTTTCAGGAGAAGCCGACCGACGAGGGCGGATGGATCAATGGCGGCTTTTTTGTGCTGGAGCCGAAGGCAATTGACGCGGTGACGGACGAGGCGCAGATGTTTGAGCGCGAGCCGATCGAGGCACTGGTTGCGCAGGGCCAGGTGCATGCGTTCTTCCATCATGGCTTCTGGCAGGCGATGGATACGCTACGCGACAAGCAGCACCTCGAAGAGCTGTGGAGCAAGGGCAAGGCGCCCTGGAAGACCTGGTAGATGACCGACGCGATTGGCAGTGTGACGAAGCAGACGGACGGGAGTCCCGCGGCCGCGATCTGGCGCGGCAAACGCGTGTTTTTGACCGGCCATACCGGCTTCAAGGGTGGCTGGCTGGCGCTGTGGCTGACGCAGCTTGGCGCGGTTGTGCGAGGCTTTGCGCTTGATCCGGCGACGACACCGAATCTTCTGACCGAAGCTCGGCTGGCCAGCGTGATCGAGGATGTGCGTGGCGACATTCGCGATGCCAAGGCGCTCGAAGGTGCGATGCACAGCTTTCGGCCCGAGGTGGTATTTCACCTGGCGGCGCAGCCCCTGGTGCGCACCTCCTACGAGGACCCGATCGGCACCTACGAGACGAACGTGATTGGCACGGCGCGGGTGCTTGACGCGGTGCGACGCTGCCCTTCGGTGCGGGCGGTGGTCTCGGTGACGACCGACAAGTGCTACGAGAACAAGGAGTGGCTGTGGGGCTATCGTGAGACGGATCCGCTGGGCGGCTATGATCCTTATTCGTCGTCGAAGGCGTGCGCGGAGATCGTCTCTGCCGCGTTCCGTCAGTCGTACTTTCATCCGGACAAGTGGAACCAGCCGGGTGGCCACACGACGGGCATCGCAACTGGTCGCGCGGGAAACGTGATTGGCGGCGGCGACTGGGCGCTCGATCGATTGCTTCCCGACCTCATCCGCGGATTTGCGGCAGGCGAGCCGGTGCGGATTCGTCGGCCGCTGTCGATCCGGCCCTGGCAGCATGTGCTCGAGCCGGTATGCGGCTATCTGCTGCTGGCCGAAAAGCTGCTGTCGAACGACGCGGCGCGATATGCGACGGCATTCAACTTCGGACCGCACGATGACGATGCGCAGCCGGTGCAATGGATTGTTGAGCGGATGACGAAGTTCTGGGGCGACGGCGCCACGTGGGTGCTCGATCCGGATCCGTCGGTGCATGAGGCCGGGTACCTGAAGCTTGATGCGTCGCGGGCGCGCGCGGAGCTGGGATGGAAGCCGCAGCTGCGGCTGGAGACGGCGCTGGAGTGGCTGGTGCGCTGGTACAAAGCCGCGGCTGCCGGCGAGGACATGCAGGCGCTTACGCTGAAGCAGATCGCCGACTATGAGGCGCTGGTCTCTGAAGGATGAACATCGACGCACGCGCGAACTCGCTGACTATTCGCGCGGCCACAACTGCTGCGGAGCTCGATCAGGTCCGCGATCTGCTGCGCGACTACAACACGCATCTCTTCACTGTCATTGATCCCGCTCTGCTGCGGCATCGCGAGACAGAGCTGGCCGAGCTGCCAGGAAGCTTTGCCCCGCCACAGGGTGTTCTGCTGCTGGCCACCGCAGGCGCACAGGCTCTGGGCTGCGTGAGCCTGCGGCCGCTTCAGACAAAGCAGGACGAGACTGCGGCGGAGTGTTGCCGCATGTGGGTGGCGAATGAGGCGCGCGGCCGATCACTCGGTCGTCAGCTGATCGCAGCCCTGATCGCGCAGGCGCGTGCGAAGGGCTACTCGGCCCTCTATCTCAACTGTGCGCCTAGCATCATGGCGGCGGCGCATCGGCTGTACCTGGACTTCGGTTTTCTGCCGACCGCACCGTATAAAGCTGTGCCGATTCCCGGTATAGAGTTCTTTCGCCTAGCTCTCTAAGCCGCGACAGTCGCTTTAACGAACTCTTTCCCGCACTCGCGGAGCTTAGCGCATCAGACTCGGCAGCATGAACTTTGCCTCTTTGCCACAGTGCCGGCGGTACCTTCGTTTGCTCCCGGCGATCCTCTCTCTTTGCTGTCCGAGTGCGCTGCGGGCGCAGCATGCGGACGCGCCATCGCCCCAGCCGCCAGCGTCGCTGCCGCAGAGTGGGGCGAGCTTCTTTTCGCGGTTGGGCGCGGCGTACCAGGCGGACTGGCATCCGGACCCGAATGCGCCGGCAAACGATGCTCCGGCGCGCCGCGGCCTGCCCTCGCCGCTGGCTTCCCCGCCCTTCCCTGCTGCGGACTGGTCGTATGGTGGGTCGCCGGTGATTGGCGAGCCCGACACGAACACCTATCCGGTCATGACGGCGATCAACGGAGCGAAGTCACGAACCAAGCTTTACGGCTGGTTTGAACCCTCGGTCAACGGAAGTACGTCGCGCGATTCGAACTCGCCGGAGCTGAATGATGTGTATTCAAATCGGCTGGAGCTCTCGCAGTTCGTGGTGTATGTCGAGCGGCTGCCAGATACCGTACAGCGCGATCATGTGGACTGGGGGTTCCATCTCACGTCGCTCTTTGGCACCGACTATCGGTTCACGACGGGCAAGGGATATTTCTCGAGTCAGTACATCGACCACCAGAACCTTTATGGCTTCGATCCATCGCTTGAGTACGTCGATCTGTATCTGCCGCACGTCGCCCAGGGAATGAACCTGCGGCTGGGTCGATACATTTCGATCCCGGGCATTGAGGCGCAGCTGGCGCCGAACAATTACACGTTCTCGCACTCGCTGTTGTACGCGATCGATCCGTTTACGGACACGGGCCTGCTGGCCACGGTGAAGCTTTCAGACCAGTGGCTGGTGCAGGGCGGGCTTTCGGCCGGACACGATGTTGCGCCGTGGAGTGCGGACGCAAAGCCGTCGGGAACCGTGTGTCTCGACTACACGACAAAGTCGGTGAACGACAACTTCTATCTCTGCGCGAACGGCATCAACAGCGGCGTGTATGCGTACGACAATCTGCAGCAGTATGACGGCACCTGGTACCACAAGTTTTCGAAGTCGATCCACATGGCCACCGAGGCCTGGTACATGTACATGCGCGACGTTCCGGCGAATGGCGGCCCTATACAGCCGGAGCCGAACACCAATGGAGCCGCGTGTCGCCCCGGCCAGATACGATGCACGGCGCCCGAGTACGCCGCGGTCAACTTTCTGCAGGATCAGCTTTCGCCGCATGATTTTCTCAGTCTGCGCAATGACTTTCTGAACGACAAGAAGGGCCAGCGGACGGGATATCAGACGCGCTACTCCGAGGTGACGCTGTCGCTGACGCACTGGATCGGATCGACCGTGCAGTTTCGGCCGGAGCTGCGATATGACCATGCGTGGGACCGGCGGAGCTACGATAATGGGCGGGATCGGAGCCAGTTCACCGCGGCGAGCGACGTCATCTTTCACTTCTAGCGGGCAGTTTTGGCGGAGCTGGACGGCGGCTCGCGCAGCAGTGTGCTCACGTCGACCCGAAAGGCCTGCGGGTTGAGTGCGCCGACGTAGATCTTCGCGGTTCGCCCCTGGCGATCGAAGAGCAGCGTGGTCGGGATGCCTTCAAGGCCTGACGCGATCTGCGACATGGGCGCGGGAAAGGCCATCGCGTAGTTGATGCGGTAGGCTGCGCGGAAGCTGTTGACCTGCGCGGCGCGGTCAGGCGCCGTATCGAGCGAGAGGCCGATCACCTGGAAGCCCTGCGGCGCAAGATCTGTCTGCGCGCGCACCAGGGCGGGTGTCTCCGAGCGGCATGGTCCGCACCAGGTGGCCCAGAGATTGACAGCGACGACCTGCCCGCGCTGTTGGCTGAGCTGCCAGGCGCGGCCATCGAGCAGGGTCAGGGCGAGCTCGCGTGGTGCGCCGCGGTGCGAGGCTGCGAGAACGCCGGCGGAGTCTCGGCTCTGGTGCACCAGCAGCGTGCAGCCAGCGGCCAGCACAAGCAGGCCCGCCGTGATCAAGCGCCGTCGATCAAAGGTCTGGCTGAAGGTTGCCATGCCCACACTTTCTCCCCACACGGGAACGAGATGCGGGCAAAGCAGCGGAACAGGCTTTGCTTCGCATCCATCTACACAACACCACAAATTAGATTTGACAGGAAGACACACGCGCATGGACCGAACACTTCTGCCCGGCAGACCATACCCGCTGGGCGCTACCGCATCGTCCAAAGGAACCAACTTCGCTTTGTACTCTGAGAATGCCACGGGCGTCTCTGTCTGCTTCTTCGACAACGCCGGCAACGAGACGGACTGCATCCCTCTGCGCGAACGAACGGCGCTGGTCTGGCATGGCCTGGTGCGCAACATCAAACCCGGCCAGCAGTACGGCTACCGGGTCGACGGTCCGTGGGAGCCGGAGAAGGGTCTGCGCTTCAACGTGAAGAAGCTTCTGGTTGATCCTTACGCCAAAGCCATCTCTGGCAACGTGGACTACAAGGCGCCGATCTTTGCCTACGACGTTACCGGTGGCGACGATCTTGTGCGGGACGATCAGGACTCAGCCGCGGGTGTGCCGAAGTCGATCGTGATCGACGACAAGTTTAACTGGGAGGGCGATTGCGCGCCGGACACGCCTCTGGCCGACTCGATCATCTACGAGGTCAATGTACGCGGGTACTCCATCCAGAACCCCGATGTGCCTGAGAAGATTCGCGGCACCTATGCGGGGCTTGCGTCGCCGGCGAGCATCGACTATCTGAAGAAGCTTGGCGTGACTGCGGTCGAGCTGCTTCCGGTGCACCACTTCATCGATGAAGGCCATCTGGTGGATCGCGATCTGCGCGACTACTGGGGCTACAACACGCTCGGCTACTTCGCGCCCATGGCCCGGTACAGCTCCTGTGGCGACAGTGGCGGTCAGGTGCAGGAGTTCAAGGAGATGGTAAAGGCGCTGCACAGCGCGAACATCGAGGTGATTCTTGACGTGGTCTACAACCACACCTGCGAGGGCAATGAGAAGGGGCCATCGCTGTCGTGGAAGGGCGTCGACAACACGACCTACTATCGCCTGATGGCGGGTGACGGGCGCCACTACATGGACTACACCGGCACCGGCAACACCCTGAACATGATGAACCCGCAGGTGTTGAAGATGGTGATGGATTCGCTGCGCTACTGGGTGACGGAGATGCACATCGATGGCTTCCGCTTCGATCTCGCGTCCACGCTGGCGCGCGAACTGCACGATGTTTCGAAGCTCTCGAGCTTCTTCGACACGATCAATCAGGATCCAACGCTTGCCGATGTGAAGCTGATTGCCGAGCCGTGGGACGTTGGTGAGGGCGGGTATCAGGTCGGCAACTTCCCGGTGGTCTGGGCGGAGTGGAATGGCAAGTACCGCGACACGGTGCGCCGCTTCTGGAAGGGAGATGAGGGCACGCTGTCGGACTTCGCCTATCGGCTGACGGGCTCGTCTGATCTCTATCAATCGGATGGCCGGAAGCCCTATGCTTCGATCAACTTTGTCACCGCGCATGATGGATTCACCCTGTGCGATCTGGTCAGCTACAACGAGAAGCACAACGAGGCCAACGGCGATGACAACAACGATGGCGCCAATGACAATGACAGCTGGAACATGGGAGCAGAGGGGCCGACGGACGATCCGGCGATCAACGAGTTGCGCGAGCGGCAGACGCGTAACTTCCTAACCACGCTGATCCTTTCGCAGGGCGTGCCCATGCTGTGCGGCGGCGATGAGGTCGCGCGATCGCAGCGGGGAAATAACAACGGCTACTGCCAGGATGATGAGCTGACCTGGTACGACTGGAAGCTGGATGAACCGCGCAAACGGTTGATGGAGTTCACGTCCAAGCTGATCGGTCTGCGCAAGCAGCACCCGAACCTGCACCGGCGCAAGTTCTTCCAGGACCGCACCATCAAGGGCTCCGTGGTTCGCGACATCGTCTGGTACAACACGGACGGCAAGGAGTTGAGCGATGAGCAGTGGAACGCGACCTGGAACCGAACTCTTGGCCTGCTGCTGAACGGAACGACGCTGCAGGTGTCCGACGAAGAGGGGCGGCCGGTTACGGATGACAGCTTCCTGATCCTGGTCAATGCGTATCACGAGGGCGTGGAGTTCACGCTGCCTGATCCACCCCACGGCAAGCCCTGGATCCAGCTGCTCGACACCCAGCACATCGATGATCCCTTCAAGGAAGTGCCCTTCACCGACAAGGTGATCGCGGGCGGCCGATCGATGCGGGTCTTCCGTGACGGGCCCGGGCCGCAGGGACCTGAGAACAGACCTGGTGCCTAGGTCCTCAACAGCGGTGGAGGGCGGTGCGCTCGAACGCCCTCCTCTCGCTCACTCCCGCCAATAGCTCCGGCCTTTACCTTACTGTGACCTGCCGGCTGTAGTCTGGCCGTTGACATGAACCTACTTTCTTTCACACCTTTCCGCGGCCTGCTGCTTGCGCTGCTCCCTTGTGTCGCACCCGCGCTGTTCCCGCAGACATCGCAGCCCGCGCCGGCCAAGAACGTCATCCTGGTGATGACCGATGGCTTGCGCTGGCAGGAGCTGGTGCGCGGCGCGGATGAGTCTCTGTTGACGCCCAAAAACTTCTACGGCGATCGCAAGGTCGATGCGCTGAAGCAGGAGTTTCTCGCGCCTACCGCGGAGGAGCGACGTCGTAAACTGATGCCCTTTGTCTGGGGCACGCTGGTGCCGCAGGGACAGCTCTTCGGCGATCGCGATGCCGGCTCGGATGCGTCCGTCACGAACGGCTTCAACTTCTCCTACCCGGGTTACTCGGAGACCCTGACCGGCCATGGCGATCCGCGCATCAAGTCAAACGACAACATCCCCAACCCCAACGTGACCGTGCTCGAGTGGCTCAATCGGCAGCCGGAGTTTGCGCATCAGGTTGGTGCCTTTGGAGCGTGGGAGGTCATCGGCGGCGTCGTGAATGCGGGTCGCTGCGATTGCGTGGTTAACGTCGGCTACGATCCGTTCCTGATGACGCCCATGACCCCGCGGCTCGATCTGCTCAACGCGTGGAAGGCGGAGTCGCCGCGCATCTGGGACGGCGAGCCGTTTGACGCGCCGACCTTTTACACGGCGATGGAGTACGTGAAG
>CAXSEC010000058.1:0-4127 GCA_964236325.1 uncultured Acidobacteriaceae bacterium
AATGTTGAAGAAGTCCGCGCGGAACGCCAGCTGCCTCTCCCCAACCAACGTGAATCCCTTGCTCAGCGCCATGTCCAGATCCTCAAAGGCGGGATCTGTCTCCGTTCCTACCCGCGATGTCCCTAGACTGTTCGCGCTCTCCGGTCCATACGCGCATCCCAGTGCCGCAGGGTTGTACGTAAGATTCGTGCATCCATTTACCGTCGTAACCGCGCCCGTCGTCGCGTCCGTCACCTGCACCGGCGCATCCGCCGTCACATCGTCGCCAAACCAGTGATCCACCGAGCCGTTATGAACCTTGAGCGTCCGATACTTGTCGCCGCGGTTCGTTCGCTGGTTGACAAAGAACTTGGGATTTTGATTCGACGACACAGTCAGCGGCAGACCCGAGTGCAGACTGGCAATCGCACCCACCTTCCATCCCCCCGCCGCCAGATCAACCACCCGGTTCATATTGCCGCCAAAGCGCTTCCCTCGTCCAAACGGCAGATCATAGTAGCCCGAGAAGGTAAAGATGTGCTTCGAGTTGAAGAACGCCGGTCCATAGTCGGCCGCGCCGTTGTAGGAGTCCTGCCAGTACGCACTCTGCGACGCCGCAGCCCCGCCACCCGCGCCGTAGTAGCCCAGATTATTCGTCAGCGCCTTGCTATAGGTGTAGTTAGTTAGAAACTCCAGCCCCTCGGCCGCGCGATGACGACCCGTCACCTGTACCGCGTTGTAGTTCATCACCGCCTCGGACTCGGTCAAGCTCACCTGCGTCACCAGCGCCAGCCCCGGCAGCTGAGCCACCGGCCCCTGCGACGCAGACGTCCCAGGTGTCCTCAGCTGATTGCCCTCGCGCGGATCCACCAGATGGTCCCCCGTCTGTCCCAGGTACGCGATCACCAATGACGTCGTCGCATTCAGTTGCGTCTCGGTCGTCACATTGAACTGCTGGATCAGTGCCGGCTTCAGCTTCGGATCCCAGGCGCGCACATTGCCGGCGAACGTCCCCACGTTCGTCGGTCGCGGAAAGCCGTTCTCCACCTGAAACGACGTCGCAACACCATCACCCTTCCCGGAGGAGTCGACAAAGAAAGGTGGATTCAACGGCAGCCGGAGATTGGCCCCAGTCCCTTCATAGAAGTTCGTGATCCCGTATCCGCCGCGAATCACAAACTTCCCATTCAGCGTCGGTGGCGAGTAGGCGAATCCCAGGCGCGGCATAAAGCCGTACCAGAAGTCGTTGTAGAGAGCCCTGCTGTTCCCGTTCTGGCCAGGAAACTCGATCGCGCCTGTCGTCAGGTTGATGTTGGTCTGCTTGTTGTGCGCCTCGTAAAGTGGCTGATCCCACTCCCAGCGCATCCCCAGATTGATCGTCAGGTTCGGCGTCGCCTTCCAGTCATCCTGGACAAAGAGGGCGTCGCGCCATTGCCTCTGCGCCCACGCGTCGTTGTACGAGCCTTGCCCGTACTCGGACGCTTTATCGATCAGGAACTGACCCCACGGATCATTCCCCGTATTGTAGGAGAAAAAGCCGCGAACCCCGTCGTTTCCGCTGTAGTTCCGGTTCGCCTGGTACCGGATCGCCTGCCCGCCCAGCCTGATATTGTGGCGCCCCCGCTGCCAGCTCAGGTTATCGCCATAGATGAACGCGTTCACGATGCTGTCAGACTCAATCCCGTTTCCACTCGCGCCACCGCTCCCCGTGCCGCCGCCGATCGCCTCCACAGTCGAGGACGAAGCATCAAGCTCAGAGATGCCTGGCGCCACCTGCGCACCCGGAATGCCCAGTTTCGCGTTGCCCGTCAGACCCAGCTGCCCCGCAACATCCTGCGCAACGCTGGTGTACCGCGTCCGTCCAAACCCAGCCCGTGCCTCGTTCACCACATTCGCCGAAAAGACGTGCGTGTAATTCACCACAAAGCCGGTATACGGGTCGTTATTGTTTGAAGGAACGTCCGTCGGCAGCGAGACCTTGCCGTAGCCATCCGACTCGCGCCCGATCGAGAAGCGCCCGGAGATCGTATCCTTCTCGGTCAGCTTGCCATCGACCTTCACATCTCCCTGGTTGTTCCGCACGAACTGCGCGTTGCTTCCCTGGTAGTTCTGCACGATGTTAGTCGTATCCGCGCCGCCGACGTTCGGCAAAGGGTAAAGCTCGGGATGAGCAAAGAGATAGATTGCGGCGGGGTTCGTAATCGTGTACGTCGTGCCGGTCGCCGGTGAGAAGCCCGCCCGCATGGCAGCCGTTGCAACCGACCGGCGGTCGATGTTGCTGGTGTGCTGCCGACCCCCCTGATAGTCGCCAAAGAAAAACAGCCTGTCCTTGAAGATAGGACCGCCAACCGTCCCGCCAAATTGACTCCGGTTCAGATTGGGAGTGGGCGCAAACGCAGTCCCGCTCGCAACGTGCTTGTTCACCCAGCTATTGGCATCAAGGTTCGTGTTCTCCAGAAACCAGAACGCGTTCCCATGGAGCACATTCGTTCCACTCTTGGTCACCGCCACCACCTGGCCGCCATTGGCGTTGCCATACTCGGCAGTAGCATTACCCGTAATGATCCGCAGCTCGCCGATCGCATCCACATTCGGGCTGTACCCGATGTAGTTATCGATCGCCTCATTGATGTCCGCGCCATCCAGCGTGTAGTTATTCGTCTGCTCGCGGTTTCCATTCACAAAGAAGCCGCCGTTATATCCGCTCCTGCCGATACTGTTCTGCGCCCCCGGATTCGGCGAGATCGCCCCCGCCACCAGCGTCGTCAACGACGAGAAGTTCCGCGCCTGCAGTGGCAGCTCCGTCGCCTGCGCCGCCGTGATCGTGTCTCCTGTCGTCGGATTCTCCGCGTTCAGGATCGGTGCCGTGTCCGTCACCGTCACCACCTGGTTCTCTCCGCCCACGTTCAGCGTCACGTCAATGCGCGCCTGCTGCGACACCTCCAGCGTGAAGCCGCTGGTGCTCTGCTGCGTAAATCCCGCCGCCTCGACCGTCACCTTATAGCTGCCGATCTGCAGAAAGTTCAACGTGTACGATCCACTCGCGTTCGTCACGGTGGGCGTCGCCACGCCGGTCGCCGTATTCGTTGCGGTCACCTTCGCCCCGCTCACCACCGCCCCGCTTGCATCTGTAACCGTCCCGGTAATTGCCCCGGTAATCGTCTGCGCCCCGCCAGGTACGACAGCCAGCGCTAAAACACCCGCGGCCACAAACGCTTGTGAGAACAGAAATCGCTTCATGCGTGCGCACTCTCCAGGACAAAACGGTTAGTCGTCAGCGAAAAACTACGCAAAGCTCCCGAGCGAGAAAGTCAGAGTGCAGCCGACCTTTCTCTCCTCTTCTGCCTTATCGGTCGTTCCCCCCAAAACTTTAGGCCAGGCCTTCAATCCGCAGCCAGGCAGCGCTGCGAGAGCCATCCCGAAAGGATGAAGTGTGTACGCCGGTTCGCCACAAACCCCGGCGGATTGATGTCTGGTTGGTCAAACCTTATGTTGCACTGCAGTAAATTGCAAACCATTTCTCGCCTCAACCCCACAGCAAGCCGCAGCCCGTTCCCAGGACAGCACCCTCACTTCGCCCGCGGATGCGTCTCGTCATACACCCGCTGCACCTGCCCCAGCGTCATCTGTGTGTATCGCTGCGTCGTCGAGAGCCGCTCATGCCCCAGCATCTCCTGGATCGCCCGCAGATCCGCTCCCTCCTCCAGCATGTGCGTCCCAAACGCATGCCGCAGCGTGTGCGGATGCACATCCGCCGCCAGCCCCCGTCCCATCGCAATCGCCTTCACAATCCGCCGCACACTCCGCGTCGTCAGCCGCTCCTGCCCGCTGCGCAGCCTCGCATTCACCAGCAGCGGCCCGGCAGACGTCATCCCGCCCCTGCCCGCCGCCTTTACTCTCTGCGCCCGTTCCGCAAGATAGATCCGCACCGCCGCCGCCGCCTCATCCCCCAGCGGCACCTGCCGCTCCTTCTTGCCCTTGCCCCGCACCAGAATCACCTCGTCCCGCCAGCGCACGTCCGCCAGATCGATCCCCACCAGCTCTGAATTCCGGATCCCGCATCCATACAGCAGCTCAAAGATCGCCCGATCTCGCGCCGACCACGCCGTTGCCCCGCCCGCGGATCTCTCCTCCCCGCCGTCATCATC
>CAXSEC010000058.1:4227-19311 GCA_964236325.1 uncultured Acidobacteriaceae bacterium
CACCCCCGTCCAGCCCGTCCAAGACCGTGTTCAACTGCTCCACACTCGGTATCCGCGGCAAAGCCTGCGACCGCTTCGGCGTTCTCACCAGCAGCGCCGGATTCTTCTCCACCCTCCCGATCTTCGCCATCCACTTGAACCAGCTGCGCACCGCCGCCAGCGCCCGCGCCACGCTTGCCTTCGTTAGCCCACGGTCAAACAGCATCCCCATATAGCCGCGGATATGCGTATGCTCGACCGCCGCAACCCGCCCCCGAGCCCCCAGCGTTGTCCCCAGATACCCGGCAAAGTTCAGCACCTCGCGCCGATACGCCCGCAGCGTATGTTCACTCACCCCGCGTTCCACCGCCAGCATGGCCAGGAACGCCTCCCCCAGCTCCTGAAACTCACTCGCCTGCAACTCACTCCCCTGAGCCTCACTCGCCCGATCGCTCATCCTGCTCCCTCACCGTCCCATCCGCCCGCCGCTTCCCGCGCGGATGGTGCGCCCGATGCACCGCCTTCAGCCGTCCCAGAGCCACCTGCGTGTACACCTGCGTCGTCGCGATATCGGCGTGCCCCAGCAGCGTCTGCACGCTGCGAAGATCCGCGCCATGCTCCACCATGTGCGTCGCAAAGCTGTGCCGAAGCATGTGCGGGCTCGCCTTCGCGCCTTGCAGCAGGCCCGCCGCGCGCACCATCTCCCACACCCATCGCCGCGTCAAACTCCGCCCGCGCACACTCAGAAACAGCCGCCGTTCAATGCCAACAACTCGTCTCTGCGCCACCTGCTGCAGCTGTGGCCGAGCCTCCCTCAGGTATTGCTCCAGTGCCTCCACCGCCCTTTGTCCCAGCGGCACCATCCGCTCCTTGTCGCCCTTGCCGCGCACCTGCGCCTGAAACATGTCCAGCCGCAGATCCTCAACCCGCAGCGCGCAGATCTCACTTACCCGCAGACCCCCCGCATACAGCAGCTCCAGAATCGCGTAATCGCGTATCGCCCGCGCATCCCCCACCCGCGCCGTCGCTCGCAGACGCTCCAGCATCTCGCCGACGTCGCCCTCCGCCAGCGCCTTTGGCAGCACCTTCCAGCTCTCCGGCGCCTCAATGTTCATCGTCGGATCGCGGTCGATCCGCTTATCCAGCAACAGCCACCGATAGAACCCCCGCAGCGCGCTCAGCTTTCTCGCAATCGAGCGTGACTCCACGCCATGCGCCCGCAACCCCTCCAGCAGCGACCGCACATCCGCCTCCGTCGCCACCAGCAGCACCCCGTCGCGCGAGCGCTCCAGATGCTCCGCAAACTGCTCCAGATCCCGCCCATACCCCGCCACACTATTCGGCTGCAGCCCCCGCTCCACCTGCAGGTACAGCCCATACTCCCGCAGCAGATCGTGTTTCCGCGGCAGTTCGAGGTCCGTCAGCGTCTCCGGCATAGACCTCGATTATCCCCGCCGCGCCCCTCTCACCCGCCCCACACAGCAGTAACCTGAACCCGCCTCGCCACGCACCAGCCCCGCCACTTGCAAGCCCCACCCTTACCTTGGTCGAGTCGCAACTCACCCTTCCCCGTCAGCCCTGGGCCAGTCGACCAGAGGGCGGGCGTCAAGGGCCATGTTGTCGGCGGTGCGGAATAGGCTTGGGGGTCTTGGTGACGGCAGGCGAGACAAGGCCCCGACGCTCAACCCTCCCGCACGCCATCGCCCGCAACCGCACGCCATCGCGCCCAACCAGGCACAGCGACGCGCACCCCGCTTAGAGCGGCTGGCTGTTACTCTTCACGCTCTTCGCCAGCTTCATGATCTCGTCCGCCGTCCCCGAGACCTTCGCTGGCGCCATATGGGCCGAAGCCGCGTCGATCTCCTCCTTCAGCCGCGTCGCCAGCGCCAGCAGCTTTGCCGCATCCGCCTTCGCCTGCTCCTGCCGCTTCTGGTTCAGCTTGGCAAACTGCGCGCGCCGCATCGCATCCGCCGGATCCTCCACCGGCTGGCTGTTATGCACGTTCGGCGTCGGGCTCGACCCTGGCTGCTGCGTATGCCACGAGGGCGGAACCGGCGCCACGCCAATCTGCGCGGAAGCAGTCGCAACCGCAACGAACAACAGCATCACAGCAGCCCAACCTGTCATAAGCCAGCCTCTTCCCAAGCGAGACCCAACTCCCGCTCGACCCTTATACGCCCAAGCCATCCCCTTCGGCCGCTAAACTCCTCTGCATACCTTCAAAGCTGCCGTTCTCTCGACCGAAGCGAAACAGCTTCATCGTCTCGTGAAAGTGGAGAGACCCACATATCCTTGCTACTCGTCATCTCGACCGGAGGGAGACAGCTTCATCGTCTCGCGAAGTGGAGAGACCCCTGTATTGCGTCGTTGCTGTTGTTCTTTCCGCAGTCACAAAGCAACACGTGCGCCTTGCAAGGAGAATGATGAAACAGGCTCCAAGACCCTCTGATTCTTTCTCCCTAATTTTGGGGGCTTGGCTTGCACAAATGCCATAACTGCTCGCGATGAGCGCGGCTGTAGCCGCTGAGGAGACTCCGACCAAGCGCCGCCTGTTAAGGGCATGGCTTCAGCCATGCCCTCTCTGCTCTCGACAGAAAGCGGCTTCAGCCGCTGAGGTCAGCTTGGTCAATCCTCAGGACGAAACCAGACCTTCCCCTGCGACAGCTCGGGAATCCTCTCAGACCGCCTCCAAACCCCGATGCAGCGCCGCCAGATCCTCAAGCGAGGTCGCCTCCGCCCGCACCTGCGCCTCCAGTCCCGCCGGCCACGCCCGCATCAGCTGCTCCGATGTAAACCCCGCCTGCCGCAGGTTCTTCGCCAGCGTCTTGCGCTTCTGCGCAAACGCCTGGTGCAGAAACCGGTCAAGCGCCGCCGGCTGCACTCCCAGCTCGGCAAATCGCGAACAAAACCGCAGCCGCACCACACTCGAATCCACCGCCGGCGGCGGCGAAAACGACTCCGGACCCAGCGTAAACAGAACCTCCGCCGCGGCATGCATCTGCGCCGTCGCCGAGAGCAGCCCAAACTCCCGTCCGCCCGGTGTCGCCGCCACCCGCTCCGCCACCTCGCGCTGCATCATCACCACCGCCGACCCAAACACCCCTGGCGCCGCCAGCGACGCGCGAAACAGCAGCAGCAGAATGTCGGACGTGATGTAGTACGGCAGGTTCCCCACAATCCGCGCCGGCACTCGTTCCCCGCTCTCACGCAAACTCTCGCACGCCGTCTCCTCGCCCCCCGCCACCGTCCCGAGCCGCGGCTCGTCACTTGACGCCATCGCCTCGTCGCCCTCCACCCCGCTCCCTCGCTGCGGCTCGCCAGCCACCAGCGCCGCCAGATCTACCCGCAGCACATCCGCCTCAACTATCTCTACATTCGCCTGGTTGCGAAAGCGAAAGCGCAGCTCCGGCACCAGCGCCCGGTCTAACTCAATCGCGATCAGCCGCCGCGCCCGTCCCGCCAGCAGCTCCGTGATCGCCCCATGCCCCGGCCCTATCTCGACCACCGTCGCCTGCGACACATCCCCCAGCGCGTCGACAATCCGCTGCCGCGCGTTCAGGTCCGAGAGAAAGTTCTGTCCCAGCTTCGGTTTATGCTTCGCACCCATGCTCGTCCCAGCCTACCAACCCGCTGCCCGGCTCGAATCAATCCCCCGTTGAACCGCCGTCATCTCGACCAAGCAACGCGAGCGGAGAGACCCCCGCATTTCGCTCCTGCCCTTGCCCTCTCCTGTCGCTCTTGCTCCTCCTGCCGCGCTTGCTCTTCCTGTCTTACCCTTCCCGTCCTATCGCCATCCCACAGAAACCCTCGGTCTAACCCCGCAAAAGCTCGCCACTTACTTGCCCGCATCCGCCATCGCCAGCAGATCCGTCGCCCGATTCCGCACCCGCTCCATCAGCTCCCCATCCCCGGCCAGCGTCCGCAGCACGGGTGCAATGTTCCCCAGCTCGATCGCCCGCCCGCTCTTCACCGCATCGAGAAAGCTGCTCACCTCCGCATCCAACCCCAGCCGGTCAAACCGCCGCAGCCGCACCAGCTTCGGTCCCTCCTCAATCGTCACTTCGATCGCATCGAAGGCGTTCACCGCCTCCTGCATCCGCTTGTCGTCCGAGTAGTTGAAGGTGCAGGTCAGCACCTTGCCCTCCCGCCGCAGCGTCAGCGTCTTCCTCCCGGTCTGCGCCAGCTTCTTCGACCCGGTCTCGCACCCCTTGCTCCCTGCCGCCTCCGAGACCAGCACCGGCTCGACGGCAAACAGCCTCGCCCGCGTCTCGCTCGACACCTGGATCGGTGTCACCGCACTCGCGTCCGGCACCATCTCCCGCGACGTCGTCACTGACCCGCTCCCGTCCCCATGCACCACCACCCGGAAATAGGGGGTCACCTGCGCCGGCCAGTCGCGCTCAAACCCAATCTGATCCGCCGTCGCCAGCGGTGCCTGGGCGCTCGCAGCGCCGGTCAGACACAACATCCACAAAACCGCCGCAAAATACCCCTTAACCTCATCGAAAACCCGCTTAACCCTCACCGATTCGACCCTTTTAACGCCTGTTCTGGCCGTTGTCGATCAAGCGTCTGCGCCGTGTGCAGATGACAGATCGCGATCGCCAGCGCGTCCGCCGCATCCGGGCTATCTGGTTCATCCTTCAGCTCCAGCAGCCGCGTCACCATGAACTGCACCTGCTCCTTCTGCGCCAGCCCGTACCCCACCACCGCACTTTTGATCGAAAGCGGCGCATACTCGGCCACCTCCACCCCGCAGTTCGCCGCGGCCAGCATCGCAACTCCGCGCACCTGCCCTAACTTCAACGCAGACTTGGCGTTAGCAGAAAAAAACACCTCTTCGATCGCCACCACATCCGGCCCATAGAGGGCAATCAACGCCGTCAACTCGGCATAGATCCGCGCCAGCCGATGCGCTGTTCGATCCGTCTTCGCCAGCCGTATCGTCCCTGCAATCAAGTGTTTAAGCCGTGGCTGCCGGGCGTCGCAATCCATCTCGACTACCCCATACCCGGTGCGCTCCGTCCCGCAATCAATCCCAAACACCCGCATTCCCGAAGTGTAGCGGAACCCGCGAACTCCCTATCCAACACCTACGCGAATCCGCAGCCAGACCAGCATCGAGAAGATTCCGATCGCATCGAGCAGCATCGAGCAAGCCGTGCTGATTGAGACACATACAGCCGTCCGCCACTCATAGCAGGCACGCAGCGTGAAGCTTAGAAGCAAGGGTGCCAGCAGCTGCAGCAGAACAAAAAGCCCGCCCCATAGCACCGCTCTTCCATGCAGCGAATCAGGCCCCGCGGACCCTCGTCCGATATGGTAGAGTCCACGCCCCACAGCCGCCTGGTTTGCCGCAAGAGACTGCCAAAGGACCGGCAGTGACAGCAGCCAGATTCCCAGACTGGCAATCACCCCAAGACGTCCGATCCGCTCGGCAAACTTTACATTCCGCATGCTTTACCGCGAGATGCCCTCAAGCGGAGAACTCGCCGCGGCATAGAGCTTTTGCGGCATGCGGCCAGCCAGAAACGCCTGCCGCCCAGCGAGCACCCCGTGCTGCATCGCCTCCGCCATCAGCACCGGATCGCTCGCCCCGGCTATCGCTGTGTTCAACAGCACCGCATCAAATCCCATCTCCATCGCCAAAGCCGCGTGCGACGCCGTCCCTAAACCGGCGTCCACAATCAGCGGTACCTCGGTGATCAACTCCCGCATCATGCGCAGCGTGTGCAGGTTCGTCATCCCCACACCAGTCCCGATCGGAGCGCCCAAAGGCATCACCGCCGCCGCACCCGCATCAATCAGTCGTTTCGCAAACACGATGTCGTCCGAGGTATACGGCAGCACCGTAAATCCCTCTTTTACAAGGACTTTGGTCGCCTCAAGCGTAGCTTGCACATCCGGGTAGAGCGTCGCCTGGTCACCGATCACTTCGATCTTCACCCAGTCCGAAAGCCCCACCTCTCTCCCGAGTCGCGCCGCGCGGATTGCCTCGTCCGCCGTGTAGCAGCCGGCCGTATTCGGCAGAAGGAAGTAGCGCCGCGGGTCGATAAAGTCGAGCAGCGACTCACTCGACCGATCGAGATTAACCCGGCGGACCGCAACCGTCACCATCTCGGCGCCTGAAGCCTCAATCGCCGCCTGCGTCTCGGCCCCATCCTTGTACTTTCCGGTGCCCACAATCAGCCTCGACTGAAAGGCGCGACCCGCGATCACCAAAGGATTCATCCTCACTCCTGTGCGTACTCAACCTGGAAGAAATGCAAACGGCCCGCACTCATTTACGAGATGCGAGCCGTCTGGCGGTGAACTGTTGAGATTGACCTGAGGGCACCCGCCTTCGGATGGGCCTCGGTGGAAGAAAACTGCTGATGAAAACCACCAGGTCTAGAGCGAAATGCCCTAAGCCTCAGTCACCTCACGTGCGTTGATGCAACTATTACAGTCTGATTTCATAGGCTGGATCATCCTCCTTTCCCGTGTAAGAACGACAATACTCCGGTCCTAAACAAGAAATCAAATGCGTAATCCAAACGCTTTTTATGTGGCCGAAATCCAGCCAATTGGCACACCTACTTCAAATACGCCCGTACCAGATCGATCAAGTCCTCACCCAGCTCCGGTGTAGCAGGCTTCCTCCCGTCGGCGAGCAGATGAAGACGTATATGATCCTCCAGCACCTCGGCCATCAGGCTGTTGATCCCGCCGCGGATCGTTGCCAGCAGGAGCAGCACATCGGTGCAGTCGCGATCCTCCGCCAGGCTGCGCTCCAGCGCGTCCAATTGACCCCGCATACGCTTCACCCGGTTCGATAACTTCTTCCGCTCCCGGGGAAGAGCGTCCGCAATGAGGAGACGACCAGCCATAGTCTCACTTATACCCTACCGGGGTATGTTAGGCTTGCTCAAATCCCCCTTGCGGCCCAGAGAGATGTTCTTGTCTGTTCACTATCAATTGCCTGTAGACCCTGGGTCGACCGTCCGGCGCCATGCTCAAGCCATCGTAAAGAACGTCCAGCAGCGCTGGCTGATCTTGGCCATGGCTGCTGTCGTCGCCTGGCATCCGGCGGCTCTTGCCGCGCAGGAGTCGACCCCGAGTACGACCACGGTTCCTGCCACGCCATCAACCCAGACAGATGCCGCCAGCGACGCACCCGAGATGTTTGCCCATCCCGAAGGCGCCCGCTACCTGCTCTCGGGGCAGGCCAACATCATCTTCCAGGCCCATGCACCCTTTCATTCTCCCTATGAAAGCGTGAACAGCCTCGTCGGCCGTGGCGAGTACAAGACCTCGCTCATCGGTACCGTCTACGCCGGCTACCAGCTGCGCCGCGACCCGCGCTCCGCTACCGAGGTCATCGCCAATCTCGAAAGCGCCGGCGGCCGCGGCATCTCACAGGCCCTCGGTCTGGCCGGCTTCACCAATCTCGATGTCGTCCGCAACCCTAATCTTGGCTCCATTCCGTATCTTGCGCGGCTGGAGTTCCACCAGACCATCGGCCTGAGCAAAGATCTGGTCGACGTCGACCGGACCCAGTTTTCGCTCGCCCAATCTGCCTCCGTCCGTCGTTTCGATCTCCGCCTCGGCAAGCTGAGTCTGCCCGACTTCTTCGACATCAACAGCATCGGCACCGATAGCCACCTCCAATTCATGAACTGGACCGCCGACAATGACGGCGCGTGGGACTACGCGGCTGACACCCGCGGCTACACCTATGCCGGCATCATCGAGTACACCGACCATGCCTGGACCGGCCGCTACGCGCTCGCCGCCATGCCCACCGTCCAGAATGGCATCGCTCTCGACTGGGCCTTTCATCGCGCCAGCGGCCAGAACATGGAGGTCGAGCATCGCGGCTCGCTGGTCGGCCCGCTGCTCTCGCGCGATCGCAAGGGCGTTATCCGCGTGCTCAGCTTCATCAATCACGCCCACATGGGCCTCTACCGCGATGCCAACGCCGCCTTCGTCAAGGGCGCCGGCATCCGTCCCGACATCACCAGCAATGCCCCTTTCAGCACCGTCAAGTACGGCTTCGGCCTCAACCTTGAGCAGGAGCTCACCCCCACCCTGCGCGTCTTTAGCCGCTTCGGCTGGAACGAGGGCCAACACCAGAGCTTCGCCTACACCGAGGTCGATCAGACCTTCGCCTTTGGCGCGGACCTGTCCGGCAGGCAGTGGTCGCGGCCTGCCGATAAGCTTGGCGTCACCTTCATCTCGAACGCCATCAAGCGCGACCACCAGGCCTATCTGCGTCTCGGCGGCCGCGGCTTCCTGCTGGGCGATGGAACCCTGAACTACAGTCGCGAAGATATCCTGGAGGGCTACTACAACCTGCACGCCTGGCGCGGTATCTACTACGCCCTTGACGGCCAGTTCATCGAACACCCCGGCTACAACCAGGATCGCGGATCCGTGCTGGTTGAAGCCGTACGCATGCACGTCGACTTCTAAGCTCCACGCCGCGCCGCCGTTCGTATACTGAGCGTCATGCCTCCGTTTGCCCTTGAGCTCCCGGCCTTCCTCCTTGGCCTTGCCTTCGGGAGCTTCCTCAACGTCTGCATCGCCCGCCTGCCGCGCGGGGAAAGCATCATCGCCCCACGCTCCCGCTGCCCCGCCTGCGGTCACCCCATCCGCTGGTTTGACAACGTTCCGCTGCTCAGCTGGCTTCTGCTACGCGGTCGTTGCCGCGACTGCCGTGCCCGCATCTCGCCCCAGTACCCACTCGTCGAACTCGGCCTGGCGCTCTGGTTCCTGCTCGCCGCCCATCGCCTCGCCCCCATCTTCCAGACCGTTCCCGGCCCTGTCCCCCTGCCGCTTGATACCGTGCTTGGCGCCTGCGTGCAGACCGCCGCCTTTGCCGTGCTTGGCTTCCTTCTGCTCGGCCTGCTGATCATGGACTGGCAGACCCAGACCCTGCCTGATGCCTTCACCTTCGGCGGCATGCTGCTCGCCTTTCTTCTGGTCTCCAGCCAGGCCTTTCTGCTCGGCCCCACCGACGAGCAGATCCGCCTCAGCAACCACCACATTCATCTCTCGAGCCCCGGCAACGTCGTCGAGCACGGCAATCTGTTCATGACTGGCCCCGAAGCTCTCCTCGGCGGCCGCCTCGTCGCGGTCGTCGGCGCCGCTCTTCTCCTGCTTGCCGTTAGAGGCCTCTACAAGCGGGTCCGTGGCCGGCCGGGCATGGGCCTCGGGGACGTCAAGCTGCTCGCCCTCATCGCCGCCTTTCTGGGCTTTTCCCCATCGATCCTCGCGCTCTTCACCGGTGTCATCGCCGGCGCGGCTTACAGCATCGGCCTGCTTGCACTGCGCCGCGCGGATGGCAGCAGCCGCGTTCCCTTCGGCAGCTTCCTTGCCGTCGGCGGCCTCCTCGCGGCCGTCTACGGCCAGGAGATCCTCGATTGGTATAAAGCTCTGCTCTAACCTCCACCGCGCGCAACCGGCCTCTGGGAGTTCTTGACACCCGGAGATGCCAAACCTACTCTCGGGAGAGAGCTATGCAAAGCTACCCCTATATCTGGAACTATGTCCCGCTGGTGCTGCAGATCCTGGTCGCCCTGGGAATGGCCGTTGGCATGGTCGGCGGGTCGTTCTTTATCGGCAAGCATAAGAACTCGCGCACCAAAGCGGGTGTGTACGAGTGCGGCATGGACGCCATCGGTGACGCCCGCGGCCGCTTCTCGGTCCGCTTCTACATGGTCGCCATGTTGTTCATTCTGTTCGACGTGGAAGCCGTCTTCATGCTCCCGTGGGCCGTCATCTTCCGCCGTCTGCCGGCCATCACCGGCTCCCGCATGTTCGGCTTCTGGGAGATGTTCGTGTACCTCGGCTTCGTTGCCGTCGGCCTCTTTTACGTCTGGAAGAAGGGCGTCCTCGATTGGGCCAACGATAAGGGAGATCTCTAGCCATGTACGATCCCGCGTCAGCCGTCACTGGCCTCGAAGCTGTCACCGCCGCGATCCCCGAGAACCGTGCCCTGCAGGCGCTCTCGCCTCTCGCTGCAGATGCCAAGTTCGACCGCAATGAGCTGACCATTACGGTTCCTCGCGAGTCGCTGGTGCAGGCCGGCGAAGCCGTCAAGACGGCCGGCTATAACTTCCTCGAAACGGTTACAGCGGTCGACTGGTATCCGTCCGAGCCACGCTTCCAGGTCACCTACCACATCCTGTCGCACTCGCTCAAAGCACGCATCCGCCTGATGGTCCTGCTCGACGGAGAAGATGCCGCGGTCGACTCGATCACGCCGGTCTGGCCCTCCGCCAACTTCTATGAGCGCGAGGTCTTCGACCTCTTCGGCATCCACTTCGGCGGTCACCCGCGCCTCACCCGCATCATGATGCCCACCGACTGGCAAGGGCATCCGCTTCGCAAGGACTATCCCGTGGAGGGATACCGCTAATGGCCCCTATCGCTGCAGAAGACATGATCACCCCCGGCATCGAAGACGTCATCGAGAGCGCCGGCCGCGGCCACGAAGGCCAGGATGCCGTCTCCGATCAGACCATGATTATCAACATGGGTCCGCAGCATCCCTCGACCCACGGCGTGCTGCGCCTCGTGTTGGAGGTGGATGGTGAGGTCGTGGTCGCGCTCGCCCCGGACATCGGCTATCTGCACACCGGCATCGAGAAGACCTGCGAGGCCAAGTTCTACCAGCAGGTGGTTCCCCTCACCGATCGTGTCGATTACCTCAGCCCGATGTCGAATAACCTCTGCTACTGCCTCGCGGTCGAAAAGCTGCTCGGCCTCGAGATCCCCGAGCGCGCTCAATATCTCCGCGTCCTGCTCAACGAGCTGACCCGCATCTCCTCGCATCTCGTCTGGCTCGGCACCCACGCCATGGACATCGGCGCGCTGACCATCTTTCTCTATTGCTGGCGCGAGCGAGAGGATGTCTCGCGTATCTACGAGAACGTCTCCGGCCAGCGCATGATGAGCTCCTACTTCCGCATCGGCGGCCTCTCACTCGAGCCGCCACTCGACTTCTACAAGCAGGTGCAGGACTTCCTCAACAAGATGCCCGAGCGCATCGACCAGTACGAGAACCTGCTCACCAACAACCCCATCTGGATGGGCCGCCTCAAGGGCGTCGGCCATCTCTCCGCCGCCGACGCCATCGCGCTCGGCGTCACTGGCCCACCGCTGCGCGCCTCGGGCGTGGATTGGGATCTGCGCCGCGATATGCCCTACTCCGGCTACGAGAAGTTTGACTTCAAGGTGCCTACCTCGGACGCGGGCGACGTCTGGGCCCGCTACGTCGTTCGCATGCTCGAGATGCGCGAGTCAGTCAAGATCTGTCAGCAGGCGCTCGACGGCCTGCCCGAGGGCCGCGTCGTCGCCGACGCCCCCAAGATCGTCCTCCCAGACCGCGAAGACATGAAAACCCAGATGGAGTCCATGATCCATCACTTCAAGATCGTCACCGAGGGCTTCGCCGTCCCCGCCGGGCAGGTCTTTCAGGCCATCGAAAGCCCGCGCGGCGAGATGGGCTACTACGTCATCTCGGACGGCACCGCCAAGCCCTACCGCGTGCACATGCGCAATCCTAGCTTCGCCACCCTGCAGGCACTCGAAACCATGTGCAAGGGCCGTCAGCTTGCCGATGTTGTCGCCGTCATCGGCTCGATCGACATCGTGCTCGGAGAGATCGATCGCTAGCACGTTCGGCGCGAACGTCATGGACCCGCGTCTACACGTCGAGCTCTGGACCTCCTGGGCCTCGCTTCTCCGCTCCTACACCGCGGCTCACGGCCTATCCAGCCCCCACCACGCCGTCGTTGAAGTCGGCCCCGACGAGATCCTCCTTCGCGTCGACACCCGCTGGTTGCGCTTCACGCACATTGCCGTCGCAGATTCCGATGGACACGCCAAAACCTTTTCGCTTGAAGAGGATGGAACCGCTAAACTGGATGGAGTTACGGAAGAGATGGACATGGCCGCCGAACGGCTGGCGCGGGAGATGATGGCACAGTGAGCACCGTAGCAACAACAATCTTTTCTCCGGAGCTGGCCGCCCGCTTCGACCACCTCGTCACCATCTATCCCCTCAAGCGCTCGGCCCTCGTGCCGATGCTGCTCTACGCGCAGGATGAGGTCGGCTACGTCTCGGACGCGGTCGTCCACGAACTGGCCGCCCGTCTCGATCTCTTCGAGCTCGACGTCCGCAACGTGCTCAGCTACTACTCCATGCTGCGCACCGTCCCTGCCGGCAAGTACAACGTGCAGGTCTGCACCAACATCTCCTGCATGCTGCGCGGCGGCTACGAGATCCTCGACCACTGCAAGGCCACCCTCGGTATCAGCCACAAACAGGTCACCCGCGACGGCATGTTCTCGCTTGAAGAGGTCGAGTGCATCGGCGCCTGTTGCTGGGCGCCCGCCATGCAGGTCAACTACGACTTCCACGACGACCTCACCACCGTCAAAGTCGACCAGATCCTCGACGACTATCGCCGCGGCCAGGGAAAGGACGTGAAGTAGATGCCAACACTTGTCTCGCATCCCGAAGAGGTCAAGGTCATCAGCCGCCGCTTCGGCCAGGGCGCCGCCGAGATCGACCGCTACGTCGAGCTCGATGGCTACAAGGCCGTCCAGCAGGCCATCGCACAGGGTCCGGAGTGGATCATCAACACCATGAAGGCCTCCGGCCTGCGCGGCCGCGGTGGCGCCGGCTTCCCCACCGGCATGAAGTGGTCCTTCGTCCCCAAGCAGTCCGAAAAGCCCAAGTACGTCCTGGTCAATGGCGACGAGTCCGAGCCCGGCACCTGCAAGGATCACGTCATCTTCCTGCATGACCCGCACGCCGTCATCGAAGGCACCATGATCGCCGGCCTCGCCATCGGCTCCAAGGTCGGCTTCATCTATCTGCGCGGCGAGTACCGCTATCTGCTCAAGATCGTCGAAAAGGCCGTCGCCGACGCCTACGCGAAAGGCTTCCTCGGCAAGAACATCTTCGGCCATGAAGGCGTCGACTTCGACATCGTCACCCAGACCGGCGCCGGCGCCTACGAGGTCGGCGAAGAGTCCGCCCTCATGGAGTCGCTCGAAGGCAAGCGCGGCGTTCCCCGCATCAAGCCGCCCTTTCCCGCGGTCGTCGGCCTCTACGGCGGCCCCACCGTCATCAACAACGCCGAGACCATCGCCGCCGCACCGCACATCCTGCTCATGGGTGGCGAGGCCTACGCCAAGCTCGGCTCCGAACGCAACGGCGGCACCCGTCTCTTCGGCATCTCCGGCCACGTCGAGCGCCCCGGCATCTACGAGCTGCCCATGGGCTACTCGCTCCGCAAAGCCATCTACGAGGTCGCGGGCGGCATCAAGGGCGGCAAAGCCCTTAAGGCCGTCGTCCCCGGCGGCTCGTCCTGCCCGGTCCTGACCGCCGATGAGATCGACGTCGGCCTCGACTTCGACCAGATGGGCAAGGCCGGCACCATGCTCGGCTCTGGCGGCATCGTTGTCCTCGACGAGACCGTCTCCATTGTCGAGTTCGCCCTCCGCACCATCAAGTTCTACCAGCACGAAAGCTGCGGCTGGTGTATCCCCTGCCGCGAAGGCACGGACTGGATCAAGAAGACCTTGCAGCGCGTCTACGATGGCGGCGGCGCGAAAAAAGACGTCGACAACGTCCAGTACCTCGCCGAGAACATGATGGGCCGCACCTTCTGCCCCCTCGGCGACGCCGCCGCCATGCCCACCATCGCCTTCGTCAAGAAGTTCCGCAAAGAGTTCGAAGACTACATCGAGGGCCGCCGCGTCGGTACCCCCCTCATCACCGAGCAGGAGCTCGTCGGAGCGCACTAGCCATGCCAGACGTAACTTTCACCGTAGACGGCAAGCAGCTCACCGCCCCCGCCGGCACCCTCCTCATCGACGCCTGCAAGGCCTCCGGCATCGAGATCCCGGCCTTCTGCTATTACCCCGGCCTCTCCCTCCAGGCCGCCTGCCGCATGTGCGTCGTGCGCATCGAAAAGATGCCCAAGCTGCAGACCGCCTGCACCACCCCGGTCGCCGCCGGCATGGTCATCCAGACCGAGACGCCCGAGATCGCCCAGGCGCGTAAAGCCACCCTGCAACTGCTGCTCGGCAACCACCCGCTCGACTGCCCGGTCTGCGATGCCGGAGGTCAGTGCGAGCTGCAGGACATGACCTTTAAGTACGGCGCAGCGGACAGCTTCTACGCCGAGCCCAAGAACCATCGCGAAGAGCAGAAGTGGTCGCCGGTCGTCTACTTCGATCGTCCCCGCTGCATCCTCTGCTACCGCTGCATCCGCATGTGCGGTGAAGGCATGGACGTCTTTGCGCTTGGCATCCAGAATCGCGGCGCCGCCTCCATCATCGCCCCGAACATCCCCGCCTCAGAATCTCCCGACGCCCTCGCTCACGTCGACTGCGAGCAGTGCGGCATGTGCATCGACGCCTGCCCGGTCGGCGCCCTTACCTCCGGCACCTACCGCTACAAGACTCGGCCGTGGGAGATGAACCACGTCGCCACCATCTGCACCCACTGCGGCGACGGCTGCAAGACCACGCTCGGAGTCCGCGCAACCACCGACGGCACCGAGATCATGCGCGGCGACAATCGCGACAAGAGCGGCATCAACGGCGACTTCCTCTGCAACAAGGGCCGCTACGCCTTTGACTTTGCCAACCACGAAGATCGCCTCATCAAGCCGCTCGTCCGCCAGCCTGACGGCACCCTTAAGCCCGTCACCTGGGAGGTTGCGCTCGACCACGTGGGCAAGAAGTTCCGCGAGCTGCGCGACACCCGCGGCGGCAAGTCCATCGGCGTCATCGGCGGCAACCGCCTCACCAACGAAGAAGCCTACCTGCTGCAAAAATTCGCCCGCACTGTGCTCGGCACCAACAACATCGATCATCATCGTACCGCTGACTACGTCACCTTTGCCCGCGCCCTCGCCGGCAAGGGTGCCCGCACCGCCTCGCAGCGCGACAACCAGACCGCCACTGCAGTCCTTCTCGTCGGCGGCGATCCCTCTAACCAAAACCCGCTCACCGCGTGGAATCTTCGTTCTGACGTCCGCATCAATCGCGCGCGGCTCTACGTCGCCAACTCCGCCGAGATCAAGCTGCGCCGCCAGGCCA
>CAXSEC010000059.1:0-19184 GCA_964236325.1 uncultured Acidobacteriaceae bacterium
GACGGCGTCGGCTTCGCGCGAGAGGATGACGCCATCGGTGACCGAGAGGATGGGTGGCGAATCAATGATGACGTGGGTGTAGAGACCGGAGAGGCGGACCAGCAGGGCGCGCATGGAGTCAGACGCGAGCATTTCAGTGGGGAGCGGGGGAACGGGACCGCTCGAGATGACGTCGAGGTTGGGGAGCTCGGGGACGTGCTGGATGGTCTCTTCGAGGGTGGTGGCGCCGGTGAGGAGGGTGGTGAGGCCGACCCGGCCATTGAGGCCAAAACGGTGGTGTACGTTCGGGCGGCGGAGGTCGCCGTCGATGAGCAGAACGCGGGAGTCTCCCTGCGCGAGGACGGCGGCGAGGTTGGTGGCGGCCGTCGTTTTGCCTTCGGACGGCGTGGCGCTGGTGAAGAGCATGACGCGCGGGGGATGGCCGGCGGTAGAGAGCATGAGTGAGGTACGCAAGGAGCGGAAGGCCTCAGCAAACTGCGACTTTGGTTTGGACAGGACAGCGACGTTGCGCTGGGCGGTGGTGAGTTGCACGGCCTCTTCGGCGTTGCTGCGCCGGGAACGCGGGATGACGGCGAGAGAGGGAAGCTCGGTGATCTGCTCGATCTCGGCGACGCCGCGCAGGCCGGTGTCGAGGCTTTCGAGCAGGAAGGCGATGACCACGCCGCCGAGCAGGCTGAAGACCAGGGTGGAGAGGATGGTGCCGGTCTGATTTTGTACGACGGGAGTTGCCGGGAGCTGGGCCTCATCGACGATCTCGATGTCGAGCGATTCGAGACCGGCCTCGACGCCGGCGGTGCGCAGACGCTGATTGAGGCTCTCGTAGAGGGTTCGGCTGGTTTCAAACTCTCGCTGCTTGAGCTGATAGTCGATCAGGGCGTCGCCGAGCTTGTAGGCTTCGGCCTTCTGTTGTTCGAGCGTGGCGTTGGTCTGCTCCTCGTTGGCCTTGGCGGCGACGAAGTTTTCCTTTGCCTGAATAAGGAGGCGATTTTGTTCGGAGTCGATCTCGTGGGTGAGCTGATCGATCTGGGCCTGAAGCGCTTTGGCGGTCGGGTGACTGGCGCCGAGCCCGCCGCTGGCGGTGACCTGGGCGTAGTTGGCGCGGGCGCTGGCGATCTGGCCACGCAGGGCGTTGAGCTCGCCCGAGGCGGTGCCGGGGGTGTTATCGATGGTGCCGGTGATGGTGTCGGGATCCATGCCGGCAACGATGCGGTAGCGGGATTCCGCGACGATGCGGGCAAGACGGGCCTGGCCAGCGGCGCGGGTCAGATCTTCGACTTCGCTCGAGATCTGGTTGTGGTTGGGGTCGAAGCCGAGGATGCCGAGTTTCTTCTGCAGCGGGATGAGCTGCTCCTGGGAGGTTTCGACCTGTTGCTTGAGATCATTCAGCTGGCCCTGGAGGAACTGGGAGACGCGCTGCGTGGACTCAAAGCGGGTCTGATAGCTGCGATGAATGTAGCTGGCGATGACGGTGTTGACGATGTCGGTCGCGAGTTTCGGGTTGATTGAGGTATAGCTGACGCGGATGATGTCGGTCTTTGGAACGAGTTGAAAGGAGAGTGTGCCCTGAAGCTGGCCGACGACGGCATCGCGGACAGCGGGATCGTCGAGTGAGGAGTGGGCGACGGGACCTTTGACGCCGAGGAAGTCCGGGTTGTCCTGCAGCTTCATCTTGCTGGCGACGTTCAGCATGAGCGAGTCGCTTTGCAGGATGGCGATCTCGGTGAGCATTTTGTTGGATCCGGTGTCGAAGCCGGTGGCGCTGCTCACGCGGAATTCGTTCGAGGAGCCGGCGCGAACCTCGATGCGGCCGTAGGCCTCGTAGACGCGAGGCTCGGAAAGAACTTTGTAGACACCGTAGGCAAGACCGAGGATCCCGGCGAGGATGAGGACCCATTTTCGTTTGCGCAGCGTGAGCAGCGCTTCGGCAAGGGTGGCGTCGCCTCCGGAGCCTGGGGGAGAGACACCCTCGGCGGAACCCATAGCTGGCTGCGGCACTCTCTGCGGGTCCATTCCAAGGAGTTTACCTGACCTCAGGCACACGTTGGAGGCTGGTAGCGGCTTCAGTAACCCATTGGTCCTGTCACCTTTGTGCACAAACTACAACGAAGGTCGGGTATGCTTATTTCAAAAAAGGGGAACCTCTGAAACTCATGAGTGAATCTATCTCGATTGCTGTTGTTGGTTCGGGCTATGTAGGGCTGGTTGCGGCGGTCTGCTTCGCGGAGATTGGCCATACGGTTATCTGCGTTGACAACGATGAGCGGAAGGTTGCGGCGCTGCAGGGCGGCGACACGCTGATCCATGAGAACCATCTTCCGGAGCTTTTGAATCGCTACCGCAACAAGCAGGTTCGGTTTACGACGGACCTGGCGGAGGCGACGCGGGAGGCGCAGGCGATCTTCATCGCCGTGGGCACACCGCAGAGCGAGACGGGAGACGCGGATCTTTCGTATGTGGAGGCGGTGGCGTGCGAGATTGCACGCTCGATCGACAGCTACAAGGTGATTGTCGAGAAGAGCACGGTTCCTGTGTATACGAACGAGTGGATCCGGCGGGCGATTGAACGAGCGGGCGTGCCGCAGCGGTTGTTCGACGTTGTGTCGAACCCGGAGTTTTTACGCGAGGGCACAGCGGTTGAGGACTTCCTGCATCCGGACCGGATTGTGGTGGGAGCGGACACGCCAGAGGCGGCGAAGGTGGTGGGCGCGATCTATGAACCCTTGACGGGCGGCAGCTACTACACGGAGGCGACGGCGATTGGCGGAATGTGCAGTGTGGAGAAGCCACCGATCCTGCTGAACACGTCGATCAAGAGCGCGGAGATCATCAAGCATGCGTCGAATGCGTTCCTGGCGCTGAAGATCTCGTTTATCAATGCGGTTTCGAATCTCTGCGAGGCGACCGAGGCGAACGTCGAGCAGGTGGCGAAGGGCATTGGCCTGGACAGCCGGATCGGGCCGAAGTTCCTTCGGCCGGGCATCGGCTACGGTGGCTCGTGCTTTCCGAAGGACGTTGCGGCGTTCCGCTCGGTGGCTGACCAGTTCGGGATCAACTTCAACCTGCTGAGCGAGGTGGAAAACATCAACGTGGCGCAGAAGCGCCGCTTTCTGGCGAAGGTGCGGTCGGCTTTGTGGACGCTGCGCGGAAAGAAGCTGGGCGTGCTGGGGCTGGCGTTCAAGGGCGAGACGGACGACATTCGCGAGAGCCCGGCGATTGAGATGATTCGGATGCTGCTGGCTGAGGGATGCTCGATTGTGGCGTATGATCCCGCCGCCAAGGATCGCTCGGCCGAGGTGCTGCCGGCGGGCAAACGGCTGGAGTATGTCGACAACGCGTACGAAGCGGCGAAGGATGCGGACGCGTTGCTGATTCTGACGGACTGGGCGGAGTTTGTTTCGCTTGATCTCGAGAAGATCCACCAGACGCTGCGATATCCGATCGTGGTGGACGGCCGAAACCTGTATGAGCCGGCCAAGATGGCGGCGCTGGGCTTTACCTACATGAGTGTGGGCCGGCCGACGGCTCATCCGACGCGGGAGTCTGCCGGGGCGACGGTACCGCAACGCTGACGCTGTGGGCCCGGGTGCATGGCGGAGGGTGCCATGCACCTGAGATGCTCCCGGCTGTGTGTGGTGTGCGGATTGCATTGAAGGTTAGCGCTTTAAGGAAAGACCACCTGTGATCTCACGGGCGGGAACGGGTGGCCGCTTGAAGCCAAGGATGGCGGCCACAGGAGACTCTGCGAAATGGCGCAAACGATTCTGGTGACGGGAGCTGCAGGCTTTCTGGGCTCACACCTCTGTGACGTTCTACTAGGCGAAGGGCATACGGTTGTCGGTGTGGACAATCTCTCGACGGGAAGCACGGCGAACGTCGACCACCTGAAGGGTGAGACGCGCTTCAACCTGGAGCAGCGAGACATCTGCCAGCCGTTTGATGTAGGGCGGGTGGACTATGTGTTCAACATGGCGAGTCCGGCGAGCCCGATCGACTATGCGCGGCTGGGGATTGAGACGCTGCTGGTGGGTTCGGCGGGCACGATCAACACGCTCGAGATTGCAAAGAAGTATGACGCGGGCTACCTGCATGCGTCGACCTCCGAGTGCTATGGCGACCCGGAGGTGCATCCGCAGGTCGAGACGTACTGGGGCAACGTGAACCCGATTGGTCCGCGGTCGGTGTATGACGAGGCGAAGCGGTTCAGCGAGGCGGCGACGATGGCGTACCACCGCTATCACGGGGTGAAGACGCACCTGGTGCGGATCTTCAACACGTATGGGCCGCGGCTGCAGGCCAATGACGGACGGGTGATCTCGAACCTGATGATGCAGTCGCTGCGGGGCGAGCCGCTGACGATCTATGGGGATGGATCGCAGACACGCAGCTTCTGCTATGTGTCGGACCTGATCGACGGGATTGTGCGGCTGTCGAAGTCGGACGAGGTGATGCCGGTGAATATTGGCAATCCCGAGGAGTGGACGATTCTGGAGTGCGCGGAGGAGGTGCGGGTGGTGACCGGGAGCAAGGATCCGATCACCTTCAAGCCGCTGCCACAGGACGATCCGCTGCGGCGCCGGCCGGACATTACCCGTGCGAAGACGCTGTTGGGATGGGAGCCGAAGATTCGTCTGCGGGAGGGGCTGGAGCGGTCGCTGGACTACTTCAAGGCCTGTCTGACGGCAAGGCCGGCCTGACGGCGACGGCTACGGCTTAGAGCTTTTGACAGAGGATGGGAGCGAGGCGCCGGGAGGGATTCGGCGCCTCGCGGTGTTGCTTTATTCGGCTTCGACGATGTCGAGCGAGTAGCGACGTTTGAGTTTCATGCTGGCCGCTCCGAGGATGGTGCGGAAGGAGCGGGCGGTGCGTCCTTGGCGGCCGATGACCTTACCAATCTCGCCCGGGCCAACCCGCAAGCGGAGTATCGTGGCTGCGCCATCGGCGATGGTCTCGACGGTGACGAGATCTGGAGCGTCTACCAGCGATCTGGCGATGGCTTGAACCAGCGTTTGCATGTCGACGGAGGGCACAACGGACTCAACCTGGGAAGCCGCAGCTTCAATCATTCTCTCAATCTCCTGGATGTCACGCGGCCCGTTCTGTACTCCTGTCGATGTCCGTCTGATGCGGGTTGAGGACGAGGAGCCGAGGTCGCGAGATGAGGGTCTATGCAGCGCAATGACCCTCATAAACGGCGCCACTTTCGGGGTGCCGCACGAAGATGAGTTTACGTGGCAGACTTCAGGGGAGGCGCTAAATCCCAGCAGCCGCCGGCGATCTTTGGGCACCAGAACATGCTACCTAAAGGATTGCCACCGCATTACTTAGGAGACGGCGGGAACTTCCGGGGCGGGGGCTGCCATCAACTTGCCGACGCGCTCGGAGAGTTGGGCTCCCTTGCTGGTCCAATAGTCGATGCGTTCGCGCTTGAGGTCGACGGAGGCGGGGCTGGTACGTGGGTTGTAGGTTCCCACCACTTCAAGGGAGCGACCGTTGCGGGCGCGATCTTTTTCGATGACAACGACGCGATAGTGGGGCTGCTTACGGGCGCCAACGCGCGCCAGACGGATCATCAACACAGGGAAATACCTTTCAAAGCCGAGGTGGGGCGGAGATGCCCAAGAGGCGTGGGGGTGGAAGGGATCTCCGCACCGAACACGCAACACCTAAGTATTACGGAAAGCCGCACAAGATGCAACGACGGAGGGCCTGAACCGGGGTAATGCCGGGGTTGGAGCTGCCTGGTTACTGCGTCAGGGGGCACAGCCCTGCGGCTGGTCAAGAGCCGGGTCGAGAGGGGGCCGGGGCGCGGGAAAGAGGAAGGCGAGCACCTCGCCGAAGCGCTCGGCCCAGGCGTCTTCGTTGTGGACGCCGGCGACGACGCGGTTGTAGACGAGATTGGAGCCGGCCTGCCAACCGCGTTCGGCGAGGATGCTGAAGAGCAGATCGGCGTCGCGGAGGTGGTGTGCGCCCTCGGCGGTGCCGATGTCGAGCCAGATGTCGAGTTCGGGCTCTGTGGAGGCGCGGCGGGCGAGACGGAGGATGCTGCGGCCGTTCCACCAAAGAGAGGGCGACAGGACGGCGATTTTGCCGAAGACGTCGCGATGTTCGAGCGCGAGAAAGAGGGAGATGAGGCCACCGAGCGAGGAGCCGCCGAGGGCGGTGTGGCGGGCATCAGGGAGGGTGCGGAAGTTGCGATCGACGAGTGGTTTGAGGTTCTGGATGAGGAGCTGGCCATAGAGGGCGCCGAGACCTCCGCCGAGCTGGGGGTCAGCGTCGGGGGTGTACTCGGGCATGCGGTGGTCGCCGGCATTGGCGATGCCGACGAGGATGACGGGTTCGATGCAGTGCTGGGCGGTGAGGCGGTCGGTGGTGGTGTGGGCGCGCCAGGTTCGGCCGGCGATGTAGGAGGTAGTGCCGTCGAAGAGGTTCTGGCCGTCGTGGAGGTAGAAGACGGGGAAGCGGCGGTCGGGCTCGGCGAAGTAGGCGACGGGAAGGTAGATGGCGATGGCGCGATCGGCGGGGAGGGAGGCGGCGGGGAGGGATGTAGCAGGGAGGGAGATGGAGGCGCAGAGAGTGCGGAGCAGATAGCGGGGGTTGGCGGCGAGGAGCGGGTCGAGTACGGGGGCGGGGAGGAGCGATGGCGGCGGGGAGACTTCGGTGGATGGAGGTATTTCGTCGCGGCTGGATCCGAGGGGGTTCATGGCGATGTGCACTTCCGGCAGCCGCGCTCCCATGCGCTAGGATGGCACCAGAGTAGCAGAGCACAGGGTGAAGGACGGGAGTCTTACCGACGAGCTCTATGGAAGAGACGCAGGACGAATGGTAGTCAGATTGGTGTCGTGCGCGACCTATATGCTGGCGGCCGCGAGCATGACCGTTGCCGGGGAGCCAACGAGGGCATGGCCATGGTGAAACGTGGCAAGGGCGTACCGGTGCGGCTGGATCGCTGAGGAGATGGGGCGTTCGACGGCTGGCCGATGTGGCAGCGGATGGTTGAGCGTTGTTGGTAAAGAGGGCAGGGGAGGCGAGGGCGGATGAAGAAGATTGGCGTGCTGTTTGGGGTGGAGAACACCTTCCCAGGGGCGTTGGTGGACCGGATCAATGCGATGAAGGTGCACGACATTCAGGCGGAGCCGGTGACGGTGGGCGCGGCGAGGATGGCCGAGCCGTGTGGCTATGCGGTGATTGGGGACCGGATCTCGGACGGTGTGCCCTTCGACCGGGCGTATTTGAAGAATGCGGTGTTGACGGGCACGGAGGTGATTAACAACCCGTTCTGGTGGTCGGCGGACGACAAGTTTTTCAACTATGCGCTGGCCAGGCAGCTGGGGGTGGCGGTGCCGAAGACGATGCTGCTGCCGCACAAGAACTATCCGCCACAGATCAACACGGACTCGCTGCGGAATATGGAGTATCCGCTGAACTGGGACGCAGTGTTTGACTATGTGGGATTCCCGGCGTTTTTGAAGCCGCATGATGGCGGCGGCTGGAGGGACGTGTTTCACGTGCATGACCGGGAGGAGTTCTTCCGGTCTTACGACCAGACCCGCGATCTGTGTATGACGCTGCAGGCGGCGGTGAACTTTGACGAGTACTTTCGCTGCTACGTGGTGGGGCAGAAGGAGGTGCGGATCATGCCGTATGACCCGCGCCGGCCACATGACCAGCGCTACATCCAGGATCCGCCGGAGTATGACGCGAAGCTGCTGGCGCGGGTGGAGAAGGATGCGTTGACGCTGTGCCGGGCGCTGGGCTACGACCTGAACACGGTCGAGTTTGCGGTCGAGGATGGGGTGCCGTATGCGATTGACTTCATGAATCCGGCGCCGGACGCGGACTTTTACTCAGTGGGGCAGGAGAACTTTAATTGGATCGTGAATGCGGTGGCACGGCTGGCGATTGAGAGGGCGCAGCGGGAGCCGAGGACGCGGAGCGAGCTTCGCTGCATGAGTTTGTTGAACGGAGATTCTAGGGATGAGGATGCAGGGGTGACAGAGCAGATTCAGGCGGTGGCGGGGAAGGTGACTGCAGGGAGGACAGCGGCGGCGAAGAAGGTTGCGGCGGGCAAGCCGAAGAAGGGCAAGGAAAGCGCGCAGAGATCGTAGACTCGGCGGCGCAGGAAGAGCGGTGACGTTTAGGGAGTGTGACTGGATGCTCGAGAGTATGACCAAGCTGACCTCGGCGGCTAACGCCGCGATCCGTGGAGCACTTTCGGCATGGCTGAAGCCATGCCCTTAACAAGGACCCGTTAACCGTGCGAGGAACGCGATGCAGCCCAGCTTCACGCTTGGAATAGAAGAGGAGTACCAGACGGTCGATCCGACGACGCGGGATCTGCGATCGCATATCTCGACGGAGATGCTGGCGCAGGGCAAGCTGCGGCTGGAGGAGCGGGTGAAGGCCGAGATGCACCAATCGGTGATCGAGGTGGGGACGCGGGTGTGCCGCAACATCCAGGAGGCGGCGGAGGATCTGTATGATCTGCGGCGCAATATGGTGCGGCTGGCTGAGGAGAGTGGGCTGATGCTGGTGGCGGGGGCGACGCATCCGTTTGCCGACTGGCGGGCGCAGGAGATCTATCCGGATCCGCGGTATGCGCAGGTGGTCGAGGATCTGCAGCTGGTGGCGCGGTCGAACCTGATCTTCGGGCTGCATGTGCATGTGGGTATCGAGGACAAGGAGGCGGCGATCCGGATTATGAACTCGCTGCGGTATTTTCTGCCGCACATTCTGGCGCTCTCGACGAACTCACCGTTCTGGCAGGGGATGGAGACGGGGTACAAGAGCTATCGGGCGAAGGTGTTCGAGCATTTTCCGCGGACGAATCTGCCGGATGCGTTTGCCAGCTACTCGGAGTTTGAGAGCTATGTGGCGCTGCTGATCAAGACGGGGTGCATTGATAACGCGAAGAAGATCTGGTGGGACATCCGGCCGCACCCATTCTTCAACACGATCGAGGTACGGATCTGCGATATTCCGCTGCGGGCGGAGGAGTCGATTGCGATTGCGGCGCTGATCCAGGCGACGGCGGCGACGCTCTATCGGCTGCACTCGTTGAATGTGGACTATCGGCAGTATTCACGGGCGCTGTTGATGGAGAACAAGTTTCGCGCGGTGCGGTATGGGCTGGAGGGCAAGCTGATTGACTTTGGCAAGCAGGAGGAGGTGCCGCTGCGGGACCTGATCGACGAGTACCTGGACTTTGTTGGCGACGAGATGCGGTCGCTGGGTAGTGAGACGGAGGTCGGCTATGTGCGGCAGATGCTGGATCAGGGGTCTGGCGCCGACCGGCAGCTGAGGGTGTTTCGCGAGACCGGGAGTCTGCTGGACGTTGTGGACTTTATGGCGAAGGAGACGCGGATGGGGTTGTAGCATGGCAGATCAAGCTGCGCGTAAAGGAGCGAGTGGACCCGGAGGGGCGGGCAACGCTGCATCAGAGAGAGCAGGCGAGAAGCAGACGAGCCGTACGGACGCACGAGAGGGAAGGCAGCGAGGTGAGAGGTTGACTGAGGCGATGAGTGATGTGGTGGCGGGGCAGCGGATGGAGCGCACAGAACGGACGGATCTAAGGGCTGTCGAGTATCCGAAGGCTTTCGATGCGGGGGCTCGCAATGCGGTTGAGACCTGCCTGCGGGTGCAGCCGGACGAGAAGGTGACGGTGATTGCGGACCAGAGCTGCAGGGAGGTTGCGGCATCTTTGGCGACGGCGCTTGATCGTGCGGGATGCCGATGGAACGGCTTTATTTTGGAAGAGATGGCGACGCGGCCGTGCCTGGAGATGCCGGCGGCGGTGCTTGAGGATATGGAGAGCTCGGACGTGAGCATCTTTGCGGTGACGGTGCAGCCGAACGAGCTGCGCAGCCGCATGGAGATGACGGATGTGGTGAACCGGCGCAAGATGCGGCATGCCCACATGGTGAACATTACGCCGGAGATCATGGTGGAGGGAATGTGCGCCGACTTTGCGGCCGTTGATCGGCTGAGTCAGGCGGTGCTGGACCGGGTGCGAAAGGCAACGTACGTGCGGGCGACGACGCCGGCGGGGACGGATCTGCATGTGGAGCTGTCGTCGGAGTATCGATGGTTCAAGACCTCCGGCATTATCAGCCGGGAGAAGTGGGGTAATCTGCCGGGCGGGGAGTGTTTTACGGCTCCGGGCGAGGTGAACGGAGTGTTTGTTGTGGATGGCGTGGTGGGGGATTTTCTGTGCGCGCGATTCGGGATTCTGCGGGAGACACCGCTGACGATCCATATTGAGCAGAATCGGATTACACAGGTGCGGTCGGACAACAAGGCGCTCGAGCGGGAGTTCTGGGCTTACACGCACACCGATGCGAACTCGGATCGGGTGGGGGAGTTTGCGATCGGGACGAACATCGGGGTGAAGAAGGTGATCGGGAACATTCTGCAGGATGAGAAGTTTCCCGGGGTGCATATTGCGTTCGGCGATCCGTATGGGGCACACACGGGGGCTCCGTGGAAGTCTTCGACGCATATTGACGTGGTTGGTCTGGGATTCAATATCTGGCTGGGCGATGCGCAGGGGGAAGAGTTGATTATGAGGGACGGAACGTTCCTGATTGAGGCGTAGCTAAGGGCGAGAGGCGGGATGGCGGGGTGATCGAAGAGCTGCGACGGGAGTTCAACGAGCGCTATACGGAGGCGGGGTATGCGCGTCTGTTGCGAACTATCGACGCGGCGGTTCGAACGCCGGTGGGCTTTCGAGTTGCCGAGACGCCGGTGTTTCTGCCGCAGTCGCTGGTCGACCGCATGGTTGCGACCGGCGTCGATCTGACACGACAGCTACTGGACAATGCGGAGTACATGGCTGCCAGTACGGCAGTGATTCCTGCGCGCTTTCACGTGGCGGAGCCGGGTGGGGTGCAGCCGCCGCACTTCATGACGGTTGATTTCGGCTTTGTGCGTGAGGCTGATGGGGCGCTGGGATTCCGTTTAGTGGAGATGCAGGCCTTCCCTTCGGTGTTCGGGTTTCAGGATGTTGCGGGTGCTGCCTATATTGAGGCGTATGGATTGGATCGAGTCCTAAATGCGTATCTGGGCGGGCACGATCAGGCGAGCTACTGGAAGCTGCTGGACGAAGTGATTGTGGCGGGCCATGATCCGGCGGAGGTGGTGCTGCTGGAGGTTACGCCGGAGCTGCAGAAGACGCGGGCGGACTTCCAGGTCTACCAGGATCGGCTAGCGGTGCGGACGGTGGACATCGCGAAGGTGCGACAGACGGGGAGACGGCTGGAGTACGAGCGGGATGGGCAATGGGTGCCGATCCGGAGGATCTTCAATCGGGCGATCGCGGACGAGATGGAGCGCGAGGGGATCCGGCCGGGATTTGATCTCAGGGCGGATCTGGAGGTGGAGTGGGCGGGACACCCGAACTGGTACTTTCGTGCAAGCAAATTTTCGCTGCCCTACCTGAATCATGCGGCGGTGCCGAAGGCTGTGTTTCTGGACGCGTGGATGGGCGACCCGAGTCTTTTGCCGGTCGACCTGAGCGCGACCTTGCTGAAGCCGCTGTTTTCTTTTGCGGGTAAGGGGATCGAGTTTGCGCCGACCCGGGAGCGCATAAGTTGTATTCCCGAGGACGAGCGGAGGAGCTATCTTTTACAGGAGCGGATGCACTTTGAGCCGGTGATTGTGACTCCGGAAGGAGGAACGCAGGCAGAGGTGCGACTGATGTTTGTGTGGCCGGATGGGGGAGAGATGCAGCCTGTCATCAGCATGGTGCGGTTGGGCCGAGGTTTGATGATGGGCGTCGATCACAATCGTGACAAGGCCTGGGTTGGGGCGTCGGCCGGGCTGGTGCTTGGATGCGCTGAAAAAAGCAGCGTTGCTCTGCCAAGTGAGCTACACTCGGCTGAGTCTCTGGAAGGGCCACAATGAACGTGACGCAAACGGACGATCGAAGAAAAGAGTTGATGCAGTGGAAGAAGGCTTCGGGAGAGTATCCCCTGCGCTCGGCGGTACGGTTTCCCGCGAAGCTGACGATTCATCTTCGCGCGGATGAAGAGGAGTTTGACGCGGTCACGGAGGATATCTCTGCGAATGGATTGCTGTTCGTTGGTGAGCGTCTTCCTGAGGTTGACCGGTTGATCGAATTTACGATCGAGATGCCGTCCGAGATTATGGGATCCACCAACGATGTTGAAATTCATTGCCGTGGCCGAGTGGTACGGCATGAAAAGCAAGGCGACCGCGAACAAGCTGCAGCAGTCATCGACGAATACTACCTGAAGGCTTAGACGGTATGAATCCGACACCTATTGATGGTTTTATGCAGAACGGCGACCGGGACCAAGACAGTGGGCCAGCTAGCGGCATTCGGATCATCCTTGCGGACTCGCAGGCGATCTACCGCGTTGGCATGAAGAAGATCTTCGCGGTTGAAGATGACGTTCGGGTGGTCGCGCAGGTGGAGACGCTTGAGAACCTGTATGCGGCGCTGGCCCGCTACCCGACGGATGTGGTGCTGCTTGAAGGGCAGCTGATCGCCGGGATGTCCGATGCGGTGCCGGAGCTGGTTCGGCAGGCACCGAACGCCAAGCTGATCGTTCAGATAACGGAGAACGACGAAGCGAACACGGTGGAGCTGTATCGGCGCGGGGTTCGTGGTGTTGTGCCGCGTTCGATCTCGCCCGATCTGCTGATTAAGTGCGTGCGCAAGATTGCCGATGGCGAGACGTGGATCGACAACCAGTCGATCAGCTGGGTGATTGAGGCCTACCGCGCCCAGGCCACCGCGCTGACCAATCCGAAGGTGCAGCCCAAGCTCTCGAAGAAGGAGCTGGCGATCATCAGCTGTATTACGCGCGGGATGCGGAACAAAGAGATTGCGTACCAGATCGGCACGACCGAGCAGGTGATCAAGAACTATCTGCGGAAGGTCTATGACAAGCTGGGTGTCTCCGACCGGCTGGAGCTGGCGCTGTACTGCCTGCATCATGAGTTGTTGAAGAACTACAGCGAGACACAGGATGGGCTGGGTGCGACGGGCCGCATGGACGGTCTGCAGGTGGCTGCGAAGGCGTAGTTGCAGAGACGAGCCGGGTATCGAGCGGCATCAATCTTCGGTAGTATCAAGCGGTCTGCGCTTTCAGCGTGGGCCGTTTTCTGTTGCGGAAGGCATGTTGCAGACAGGGTGAGAGGGTGCGGTGGGGAATATCGCTCGAACAATGCCGCGGGTGCCGTTGACGGCAGTGCAACGAAGCACCTTTGCCGCCTGCTTTTTGGGCTGGTCGCTCGATGCATTCGACTTCTTTCTGCTAACGCTTTGCCTGCGCTCGGTGGCGGCGGAGTTTCACGCGACGCTGCCGGTGGTGGCAGAGGCGATCTTCTGGACGCTTGCGATGCGGCCGGTGGGGGCGCTGCTGTTTGGCCTGATGGCGGAGCGATATGGCCGACGGCCTACGTTGATGATCAATGTGGTGTCGTTCTCGGTCTTTGAGCTGCTGAGCGCATTTGCGCCGAGTCTGCCACTGTTCCTGGTGTGCCGGGCCCTGTTCGGGATTGCGATGGGGGGTGAGTGGGGCGTGGGAGCGGCGCTGGCGCTTGAGGTGCTGCCGGCGGAGCGACGCGGGTTCTTCTCTGGTCTGCTGCAAGAGGGGTATGTAGTTGGCAACCTGATGGCGGCGGCGCTGTATGGCCTGCTGTTCCCGCATCTGCATGGCACAGGGATGTGGACGCCGTGGCGCGTGCTGTTCATGCTGGGAGCGCTGCCGGCGCTGCTGGCGTTTTATCTGCGGTTTAAGGTGGAGGAGTCTCCGGCCTGGCTGGCGTCACGCAGGGCGAAGCTCGAAGCGGCGCGGCAGCCTGCCGGTGGTCCTGCGGCTGCTCGCGCGGGGCGGTCGCCGCTGTGGAGTTACCTGCCGTCGCTCCTGTTTCTGGCGCTGTTGATGACGGCGTTTACCTCGTTCAGCCATGGGACGCAGGATCTGTATCCCAGCATGCTGGAGCATGATCACGGCATGCGGCCGGGAATGGTTGGCCTGCTGACGGCGATCGGCAACTTTGGCGCCTTGGCCGGCGGGATTGTGTGCGGGACACTTTCCGAACGTTGGGGACGGCGCCGCACGATCGTGGTGGCGGCGTTGCTGGCGATTCCTATGATTCCGCTGTGGTCAGGATCGCGGTCGCTGGTGCTGCTGGCGATCGGTGGGTTTCTGATGCAGTTCATGGTGCAGGGCGCGTGGGGGGTGATCCCGGCGCATTTGAACGAGCTTTCACCGGGGCCGGTACGCGCGACCTTTCCAGGGTTTGCCTACCAGCTGGGAAATCTGTTGTCGTCGAAGAATGGCGTGGTGCAGGCGACGCTGGCAGCGGGGCTTTTTGGCGGGCGACTAAGCCCGGTGCTGTCGCGCACGGTGATGTTGGTGGCGATCGTGGTGGCTGTGTTGACTGCTGTCGGGCGTGAGGCAAAGGGCGCGTCGCTGACGAACTCGGCGGCGGGATAGCGTCATTCGTCAGTCAGCGATTACTTATTTAGCGGCAGGCAGAGTTACATAGGAGCGGCCGAGATAGAGCCGGAAGCTGGATCCATCGGGTGAGGCAAGGATCTGCAGCGGGCGCGGACGCTTGAAGGCAGCGTCATTTGAGGTGGGGGTGGTGAGGAGGTCGCGGCCGGAGACGTCGGTGACGACGAGCGTGTTGTTGGCCAGGAAACCGGCGCCATAGAAGCCTGGAGGCAGGGTCTTTTCTCCGAAGCTGAGGGTTTTTTCGGTGTAAAGAAAGAACTGGTACTTTTCGCGCACGCCGGTGGAGTAGCCGGAGCTGTCGACCAGAGAGGCGATGATGAGGGCGCCGTCAGGGTAGCGGATGGCGCCGGAGTTGCGGGTCTGCACGGGTGCCTGCTGGCCTTTGTAGAGCACCGAGGGCGGCAGAAGCTTTTCGGTCATCGCGGAGGAGAGGAGGCCGGTGGGCTGCTGCTCGCTGATGGCGGCGGCGGGGGCTGCGGTCTGGGTGAAGGCAAGAACCGGTGAGGCGAGCAGGAGCGCAAGGACAAAGCAATGTTTGGTCATCACTGCGACATAATACGCGCGAACCTGGCGTGTCTGGGACCACCGTTTGGAGGAGAGTTCAGCTCAGGCGACTGCGGAAGTGTCTGAGGACGGTTGAGAGATCTTTCCGGGGTGCTTTGGCTTCTTGTGCACCGGCGACGGAGCGGATGCGGATCTCCTGCTCCACCTGGCTGGCGACCTGTTCGAGCCTGCGTGTGCGCAGACGGGTTGCGTGTTCGACGAAGGTTGCGGGTGGAATGATGAAGGCTGCCATGTCTGCAGCATAGCGAGCGGTCTAGAGGAGGGACACTCCCCCAAAGGTGCGCAGGTGTGCGACCAAGGCGGGGTAGTGTCCCGTGAGGTCAGTGGAAATCATGCGAGTGCAGGTTCATCGGCTGCATGTGGAGGGGCTCAATGCTGGTTGCGCGAACATGGAGGACACCCTCCTGATTTTGCAAGCGGCCGGTGACGCGGAGGAACTTGGAGCGAGTGACGGTGGCGCGATCCGAGTCATAGAGCTCGGGGTGAACGATGATGTTGGCGATGCCGGTTTCATCCTCCATCGAAAGAAAGATGAAGCCCATGGCGGTGCCGGGGCGTTGCCGGGCGATGACGCAACCGGCTGTGACGATGGTGGCGCCGTTGGTCACGAAGGCAAGATCCTTGGCTGAGAGAATGCCCTGTTGACGCAGCTCGGCGCGGCGGTAGAAGAGTGGATGATGATCGACGGTGAGACCGGTACCGGCGTAGTCGGCGACAAGGCGATCTTCGGTGGACATTTGGAGTAGAGGTGTGGGGGCAGGTGCGTGCGCGGCTGACCTGAGCAGCGGACCGGCGGCGCGGCCGATCTGCTCGGCCTGCCAGAGGGCGTCGCGGCGATGGGCTACGCCGTCGATCCAGTTCAGAGCGCCGACGTGCGCGAGCTCGCGAAGCTCCTTGCGGTTCATCTGTGGCACACGGAGGGCAAGATCTTCGGCAGAGAGGAAGGGGCCGTGTTGCTGTCGATCGCGGGTGATGGCGTCGGCGGTTTGGGTGCGGAGACCTTTGACGTAGCGCAGGCCAAGACGCACGGCGAGCGATTGATCGGGCTGGTGCTCGATGGTGCATTGCGTCTCCGAGCACTGCACGTCAATGGCGCGAATGCGGAGATGATGGCGCTGCGCGTCTTTGACGAGGACGGCGGGCATGTAGAAGCCCATCGGCTGATTGTTGAGCATGGCGCAGGTGAAGGCGGCGAGGTACTTCACCTTGAAGTAGGCCGAGGCATAGGCAAGCAGGGCAAAGCTGGCGGCGTGTGACTCGGGAAAGCCGTAGAGCGCGAAGGACTGGATGCTCTGGACGATCATGTCCTGGGTTTCGGCGGGGATGTTGTTGCCGGTCATGCCGTTGCGCAGCTTAATAACGAGCTGCTCCATGCGCTGTTTGGTGCGGCGCATGCCGACGGCTTTGCGGAGCTCTTCGGCCTCGGCGCCAGAGAAGTTGGCGACGATCATGGCCATGCGGAGCAGCTGTTCCTGGAAGAGGGGAACGCCAAGCGTGCGCTCGAGCACGGGGATGAGCGAGTCGGTTGGATATGTAACCTTTTCAAGTCCCTGGCGGCGGCGCATGTAGGGGTTCATCATTTTGCCGACGATGGGGCCGGGGCGGATGATGGCGACCTGCACGACGATGTCGTAGAACCTGGTCGGGGCGTTGCGGGGCAGGGAGGCCATCTGGGCGCGGCTTTCCACCTGGAACATGCCGACGGTGTCGGCCTTGCGCAGAACGGCGTAGGTGTCCGGATCGTCTTCGGGCAGCTGAGAGAGATCGACTGTTTCGCCGTAGTGCCGGGGGATGAGCTCAATGCAGTCCTTGAGGACGGCCATCATGCCGAGGCCGAGCAGATCGACCTTGACGATGCCGAGTTCAGAGCAGTCGTCCTTGTCCCACTGCACGACGGCGCGACCCGGCATGGAGGCGCGCTCGATGGGGACGACGTGGTTGAGCTGGCCCTGGCAGATGACCATGCCGCCGGAGTGCTGGCCGAGGTGTCGGGGCAGGTCCTGCAGGCGCAGGCAGAGATTGAGGTAGCGCGCGATGCGGGGATGCGTGACGTCGAAGCCGGCGTGGCCGAACTGGTGGGTGAGGTTGTCGGTTGGCCCCTTCCACTCCCACTGGCCGACGAGGCTGGAGAGGCGGCTCTGCGCTTCCTCATCGAAGCCGAGGACCTTACCGACCTCGCGTGCGGCGGACTTGCCGCGATAGGTGATGACGTTGGCGGTCATGGCGGCGCCGAGCTCGCCATAGCGCTGGTAGACGTACTGGATGGCCTGCTCGCGCTTGTCGCCGGAGGGTAGATCGAGGTCGATGTCGGGCCACTCCTTGCGGTTTTCGTTGAGGAAGCGCTCGAAGAGCAGGTTCATGCCGATGGGATCGACGGCGGTGATTTCAAGGGCGTAGCAGACGACGGAGTTGGCGGCGCTGCCGCGGCCCTGGACGAGGATGTCGTTGGCTTTGCAGTGCTCGATGATGTCCCAGACGATGAGGAAGTAGCCTTCAAAGCCGAAGCTCTGGATGAGGGCGAGCTCCCGGTCTGCCTGTTTGCGGGCGTGCTGCATGAGGTCGGGATTCTTCTTGGGGCCGTAGCGTCGGCGTAGACCTTCGGCCACGCGCTTGCGGAGATAGCTGTCCATGGTGTCGCTGTCTGGCACGGGGTAGCGCGGAAACTCGTAGCCAAGGTCGTCGAGTTTGAAGGCGAGCCGGTCGGAGAGCAGATGGGTGTTGAGGATGGCTTCGGGCAGGTCATGGAAGAGCTTTGCCATGGCGCGTGCCGGTTTGAGGCAGCGATGTGAGCTGCGCGCGAGCAGGCGGCCGGCGTGATCGAGGTCTGTGCCGTTACGGATGCAGGTGAAGACGTCGAGGACTTCGCGCTCGGAGGGGGTGGCGTAGCGAACGCCGTTGGTGGCCACGAGCGGCAGACCAAGCGAGGCGGCGAGGCTGACGGCGCACTGATTGCGTGCCTCCTGCTCGCGCTGGTTGTGGCGCTGCAACTCGACGTAGACATTGGCGTGGCCGAAGAGGCGAATTAAACGTTCGAGAAGCTCGCGTGCCGCCGGTTCGCCGCCGTGGGTGAGCGCGCTGGCGAGTGGGCCTTCGTCGCCGCCCGTAAGGCAGATGAGACCGCCGGAGAACTCTTCGAGGTCACGGGTGAGGGCGGCGCCTTCGCACTTGATGGGCTCGCGCATCTTGAAGCGGGTGATGAGCTGGCAGAGGTTCTGATAGCCGGTGCGTGAGCTGCAGAGCAGCGGCAGGCGCGAAGGCTCCAGGGGATGCAGATGGGGAAGCCAGGAGGGCGGCTGGAGACGCGGCGGCAGATCGGAGACGGCGATCTCCGCGCCGATGTGAGCCCTGACGCCCTGCTGTGTGGCGTGCGTGTGACAGCGAGGAGCGCCATAGAGGCCGTTGCGATCGAGCAGGGCGATGGCAGGGAGATCCAGCTCGGCGGCGCGCTCAATCAGAGCCTCTGGCTGGGAGGCGCCTTCGAGAAAGCTGAAGGCGCTGGCGGCGTGTAATTCGACATAGGCGGGCTCAGTCATGGCGCACCTGCAGAGTGCGTCGTCAGAGCTCGCGCCTTAGTCAGAGCTCGGGCCTTAGTCATAGATTGCTTCCAGCCACCAGGAGCGATCGACATGATTGCGCAGGATGACGCCGAGAAGAAGGGAGTCGGCAGACAGGGCGGCGAAGTCCCAGCGTTCGACGGCCCAGCACATGCCGGACCACCACTCTCCGCTGAAGTGCCAAGGACCGTAGAGGCGCTGAACCTCGTAGCGGGTTTGCTCATGCCAGAAGGCGAAGATGGCCTCGCCCTGCAGCTCCACGCGGATCGCAGCGCAGGGACGAAGCCGGCGCAGGGCGGGGGAGTGCGGCAGGCAGGTGGATGGAAACGGCGAGGGTGGCGCCAGGGTGAACTTTCGCATGAGGAAGGTATCGTGCTGGTGGGTGTCGCTGAGGGCGGCCTGGCCGACGCGGTCCTCTCCCACAATGGCGGCGAGGCGGGCTAGTGTGACCTCAAGCAGCATGGGCTCGGGCAGCTGCGGGGAGAAGAGGCCGAGCTGCACCTTGCTGGTGCGGCCGGGGTCTGCCGAAAGCCGCAGAGCCAGCACACCGGCAGCCGGAGGATGGGCTTCAAGATCAAGC
>CAXSEC010000060.1:0-19177 GCA_964236325.1 uncultured Acidobacteriaceae bacterium
CAGCAGCGGCCGATACGCCTCTCCCTCAGACTCTGCCGTTAGATAGTTGAAGACGGCCTGCACCGCCGACGTAATCTCCGGCCGCGCGGTCAGCAGGCTGATATCGGTGTAGAACCGCGCCGTGACCGGGTTGTAGTTGCCCGTGCCAAGATGCGCATACCGCCGCACCACACCGTCGCCGTCTCGCCGCACCAGCAATGCTAGCTTGCAGTGCGTCTTCAACCCAAATATCCCGTGGAACACCCCCACCCCGGCATCTTCGAGCTCGCGTGCCCAGCGGATGTTCGACGCCTCATCAAACCGCGCCATCAACTCGACGACCACAGTGACATCCTTGCTCTGAGCCGCTTCGATCAGCGCCCGAAACATCGATGAGTCTGCGCTCGTCCGATACAGCGTCTGCTTCATCGAGATGACCGCTGGATCTGCCGCGCCCGAGCCAACAAAGCCTTCCACCGTCTTGTAGCTGTCAAAGGGATGGTGCAGCAGGATGTCGTGCGCCCGCATCTCCTCAAATAGATCCACCGACTTCGCACCCAGCTTGAACTCTTTGCCGGCAAAGACCGGATACTTCAGGTCCGGCCGCTTTGCCTCGGAGTAAAGATTCATCAGCCGTGACAGGTTTACTGGCCCATCCGTCTGGATGACCTGCCACGGCTCCAGCTCGAAGTTCGTGATCAGCCGCTGCGTAATCTCATCCGTCGCCTGGCATTCGATCTCCAGCCGCACCGCATCGCCCTTGCGCCGATTGTGCAGCTCCGCCCGCACGCTCTCAAGCACCGACCGCGACTCCTCCTCCTGCATGTATAGATTGCTGTTCCGCGTCACCCGAAACGCCACGCTCTCCAGCACCTCATACCCGCGATACATCCGTTCCACCTGCGACTCAATCAGCTCATGCAACAGGATGAAATCCGTCCCGCCGTCCTGTCCGGGAAGGCTCACCAGCCGTGGCAGCGAGCGCGGCACCGTCAGCACGCCCAGCACCGGCACCGTCTTCACTCCCGCGGCCTGGTTTCGCTTATGCCGCAGCAGCAGCGCAATGCACAAAGCCTTGTTCAAGACCCGCGGAAACGGATGTGACGGATCGATCGTCACCGGCGTCAGCAGCGGATCGACCTCGTTGCTGTAGAACTCGAGCGCCGCCTTCCGCGCGCCGTCATCGAGCTCCTTCCACCGCAGCACTCGAATCCGCTCCGCCGACAGCGCCGGCAGCAGCTGCTTGTTCCAGCAGCGATATTGCGCCTTCACAAACGCCGCAATCTGCTCGATCAACGCCGTCAGCCGTTCTTCAAGCGTCAACCCACCTTCGTCCGGAGCCTGCGCCTGGTTGTCCCCGTCCTCAATCCGTTGCATCATGCCCGCCACCCGGATCTCGATGAACTCATCCAGATTGCTGGCCGTGATGGCCAGGAACTTCACCCGCTCCAGCAACGGGTTCGTCGCGTCGACAGCCTCTTCAAGCACCCGCTCGTTGAAGCGCAGCCAGCTCTCATCGCGGCTGAAGAACCGAGTCATCTCAATCGGTGCAAGCGCTGCCGAGGCCTTCCCCTTGCGCTTGGAAGAGTGCTTCTTCGCATGCTTCTTCACTATCTTTGTCACACTGTCCTGCTTGATCGTCTCGTCAGAAGTCATCGTTGATCCACAACCTACCTCACCCATGTTACGGACGCACGTATTCTGTGTCTCGCCCCGTCTTGCAGCTGACGATCACAAAGCCCCATCTCGCAGCTCCAAGCTGGCAGCCGGCGGCCCTAGCCCTCAACCAGCCGCGCCGTCGCCCCACCGCTCGCCGGCCAGACCACCATCACCGCGCCCCCCACCAGCGCCACCCAGTACAGATCTGCCCCTAGCAGATGCACCAGCTGCAGCCACACCGGCGCCAGCAGCAGCACATCCGCAGCCCCCAGCACAAACTGCATCGCCAGCAGCCCCACGATCACTCGCACCAGCCCCCGCTCGCCACGCCGCCACGCCGCCGCTACCAGCCAAAGCACAAACGCTCCCGCCACCAGCGCGCTCGCCGGGTGCACCCACCGCACCCGCAGCAGCATCGGTGCCGTCCGCGAAAAGTCCGCCGCTATCGCCGCCCGCAGACTCACCGACGGGTACAGCGTATCCCCCAGCGCCGCCAGACTTCCGCTCACCCCCACCAGCAACGTCGCTCCCAACCCCACCGCGGCCCACACCAGCCCGCGTCCCTCTGCCCGCATCTCTCGCCACCGCTGCCCCGTTCCCAGCAGCCGCGCCGTCAGCGTCAGACCGCCCAGCAGCAGCAGCGTGTTCGATAGATGCACGCTCAGCATCACCACCCGCCCCAGACTCTGGTTGCCCGTCACATACCCCAGCTTCACCAGCAGCGCCCCCAGCAACGCCTCATTCAGCAGCAGGACTCCAGACACCACCGCCACCCCGCGCGCCGCCTGCCCCTTCCGCGTTGACCGAAACACCCATACCAGCAGCCCAATCACGGCAAACGCCGCCCCACCCGTCATGCAACGATGCGTAAACTCGATCATCGTGTCCACCCGCGGCGCCAGCGGAACTACCTGCCCGTTGCATAGCGGCCAGTGGTTCCCACACCCCGCGCCAGAGCCTGTCGCCCGCACCAGCGCGCCCCACAGGATCACCAGCACGTTATACCCGACCACCGCCCACGCATAGCGCGTCGCCTGCACCCGCGACCGCGTCCATCCCCCGCTCACAGCCGCGTACATCGCCGTCGTTGCCATGGCTTTATTCTACGAGCGCCACGTCGTCCGCACGTTTGACCCAGCCCAAACCACCCGTTACACTCACAAAGGTGGCGACGCGTTGTACCTCGTGGCCCCTTGCACTCACCTGCGTTGCCCCCTCGTTCAATGGTAGGACCGACGACTCTGAATCGTTCAATCGGGGTTCGAATCCCTGGGGGGCAACCATTTGCTCTTCGAGCTGAACTTTTTGCAACCTCCTGGAACATCCTTCTGCTGCACGCGGGGAGCACCGTGCGCGACCTAGGCCCTGATCGGCGTTCAGCGGACCGACTGGCTGCAACGGTCGCCAACGTAGCGAGGCGATCGGCGGCTTCGCGTACGGGATGACCATGCAGGCACGCACCCTTGCAGCGATTTCGCGCCCTGAACGTGCCACGAGCCAGAGGAACGATGTCTGCCGGATTTGGGTCGTCGTGAACCTGAGCCAAGCTGCGCATAGGCCACGCTACTGAAAGAGCAAGCACGATCCATTGAAGCTGCAGCATAGATGGCTTCGTTTAGTGTGTGAGCGCGTCGGGAATGTCCTTAGCTCAGGCGCGAGAGCATCGAACGACCACAAAGTCAAAGTAAAGCTCCCCGTGGGGAGGAAGCGAGCGATGCGACGTTACCCTTTGCCTCTCGACAAAGGATTACGTTATCATGGCGCGTTTCTGAGATGGTGTGGCCTGAGTTCGTGGAGGTGTAATGGATCGTCGATCGTTCTTGTCTGGTTGGCTGCGCTCGGTGTGAAGGGGTCGGCAACGGCGAGTGGGGAAGTAGTTGCTGCGGCGCAATCGAGCGTAGCATCAGCTGCCTCGGTATCGTGGGTTCAACATTCAATGGCAGCGACGGCCGAGAGGCGACCGGAAGATGCTGAAGCTGCTGCGGTCGGCGTAGATGGGTTGACTTGGTAAACGGGCTGATCGGAGATTGCGGATGAGAGTGGTTTGCTGGTCTGGTGGTGTAGTTCGGCATGGAGTGCTATTGGCGCTTGGTTCTCTGGCGATGGCGGCAACGGTGTGGGGGCAGGGAACCACGCTGAAGCTGAACCCGAAGGAGTACTTTGAGGCGCCGGGTGTTAATGTGATGGCGTTCCAGGATATCTATCCTGACGGCCACCAGGGGGGCGTCTCGATCATTCAAAATGGCGTGCGGGTGGCGACGAATGGCGATCTGCGGCTGGATCCTGCGCCAGGGCAGTGGCAACCGATGCCGAAGCAGGACGCCCGCACGGTGGATACGGCGACAAACACGATTACGACGGCGCTGTCGTACCCGGATCCGACGAAGAACCGGACCGGCTTCAATCCGATCAACTATCCGGACCTGCAGTTCTCGTACAAGGTACGGGTGCAGGCTCAGGGTGAGACGGTGCATGTGATTGTGGATCTTGATAAGCCCATTCCGGCGGCATTTGTTGGCAAGGTGGGGTTCAACTTCGAGCTGTTTCCGAACGACCTCTTTGGCCGCAGCTGGTATCTCGGGCAGGAGTCGGGGATCTTTCCGCGGCAGGCAAATGGGCCGGAGCGGCTTGATGATACGGGTGAGGTGCAACCGGTGCCGCTGGCGATGGGACGCCAGCTTTCGGTGGCGCCGGAGACGGAAGGTCAGCGGATGCTGATCGAGTCAAAGACCGGCGACCTGCAACTGCTGGATGCGCGATCCAAGCGAAACAATGGCTGGTTTGTAGTGCGATCGCTGGTGGCGGCAGGGGCGACAACGGATGCGATCGAGTGGGTGATCACGCCGCATGCAATTTCGGGTTGGAAGTACCAGCCGGTGATCCACGTGAGTCAGGTCGGCTATCACCCCGCGCAGAAAAAGCTGGCGATTCTGGAGCTGGATCGTGACGATGCGACGAAGGAGCCACTGCGGGTGCTTCGTATCGCGGAGGACGGCGGGACGAAGGAGGTGGTCTCCCAGGCGCCGACGACATGGGGAAATTTTCTTCGTTACAAGTATGCGCAGCTAGACTTCAGCGCGATCAAAGAGCCTGGGATGTACGAGGTGGCATATGGCGGGACGGTGTCGCAGCCCTTCCGGATTGCGGCGGACGTATACCAGCGTGGCGTGTGGCAGCCGGTGCTCGAGTATTTTCTACCGGTGCAGATGTGCCACATGCGGGTGGAACAGCAGTATCGGGTATGGCATGGCGCGTGCCACCTGGACGACGCGCGGATGAGTCTGACGAATCACAACCACTTCGATGGGTACGAGCAGGGACCGTCGACCCTGACGAAGTACAAGCCGGGTGAGACGGTTTCAGGCTTGGACCAGGGCGGCTGGCATGATGCGGGAGATGGGGACCTGCGGATCGAGTCGCAGGCGGATGAGGTGTCGATTCTCTCTGCGGCGTACGAGACGTTCCACCTGGAGTACGACGACACGACTGTAGATGAGGGGCGGCATCGGACGCAGCTGCATGTGCCGGATGGGCGGGCGGATGCGCTCGAGCAGATTGAGCATGGGGTGCTGACGATCCTTGGTGGTTACAGATCCATGGGGCGGGTGTATCGCGGGATCCAGGAGGCGACGCTCGAACAGTATGTGCTGCTGGGTGACCCGGCAAATGCGACGGACAACCTGCATTTCAATGCCTCGATGAAGGACGACCAGCGATCGGGGACGGAGTCGGGCAGGCCGGACGATCGATGGGTGTTTACGGAGCAGAATCCGGTGCATGAGTACAAGGCGATTGCGGCGCTGGCCTCCGCGGCACGGGCGCTGAAGGCAACGAAGCCGGATCTGGCGCGGGAGTGCGTGACGGCGGCGGAGGGTCTGTGGCTGGCCGAGCGCGATGCGACGAAGGGCTTCAACGCACGGATGATCGCGGCGGCGCAACTTTGGAAGACGACCGGGAAGGGGGCGTACCGGGATGAGATCCTTGCCTCCCGCACGCGCATCGTGGAGGACTCAGCCAAGGTTGCGTGGGCGATCGCGCCGGTGGCGGCATCGCTGAAGGATGAAAGCTTTCGGCATGATCTGCGCGAGGCGGTTCGGAGAGACTTTGCGGAACTCGAGAAAAAGCAGGCGACCGACTCGCCGTTCGGAGTGCCTTATACGCCTTACATTTGGGGAGCGGGATGGGAGATTGAGCGATTTGGAGTGGAGCAGTTCTATCTGCATCAAGCGTTCCCGGACATTGTGAGTGCGGAGTACTTGCTGAACGCGCTGAATTTCATGTTGGGCGTGCATCCGGGATCAAACACATCGTCTTTTGCCTCGGGAGTGGGCGCGCGCTCGACGACGGTCGCATACGGATTCAACCGCGCCGACTCGTCGTACATTCCGGGCGGTGTGGTAAGCGGCACAGCGCTGATTCGGCCGGACTTTCCTGAGCTGAAGGAGTTCGGATTTCTGTGGCAGCAGATGGAGTACGTGCTGGGCGGCGGATCCTCGAACTACATGTTTCTAGTGCTGGCGGCGGACCAGGTGCTGAACGGGCGTAGCCAGAGCTTTCCGCCGCTGGTAGCGCCGCCGATGAACCAACCGTATCGCGAACCGTAGGCTTATGCATTGCGCGGGAGACGAATGATTGCCGCCCCCTGTTTCGCTTGTCAGGGGTTTGCGTCAATGTTGCCACCCGCTGAGCGGTTCAATCTCACAGGAGATCCTGCTTTAGTGGAGGCCGGCGACCTTGCCGCTCATGGCCTGTTTTTCCGCGTCGAGTGCGGAGCTGTGAAGAGCGGCGACCCGGGCGAGGGCTGACCCGGCCTCGCCTGGGTGGCCGGAGCTGCGCAGCGCATTGGCAAGAAGATAGAAGACCTGCGGCTCGTCGGCGTTCATGGAGGCGGCTTTCTCGAGGAGTGGAACGGCGCCTGCGGGATGTCCCTGGTGCAGCGAGGCTTTGCCGAGATAGAAGGGAATCGCCCAGGAGTCGGGCATCAGTGCGGCGGCGCGCTCAAGGAAGGGAGTCCCGTCGGCGTCGTGCGAGGTCTGGATGAGCAGGGCACCGAGGAAGTAGAGGGCGCTGCCGTCCTGCGGATCTTGGGTGATGGCGGTGCGGAGCTCGCGCTGTGCTTCGGGGAAGTGCTGCATGCTGATGTAGACCTTGCCGAGCTCGCGATGCGCGCCGGGGAAGGTGGGGTTGAGTCTGAGGGCGTCTTCAAAGGAAGCCGCCGCGTCTTCAAGACGATGCCCGTCGTGCAGCGCCTGGCCGATGAGGAAGTCTGCCTGGGCACGGGTATCGCTGTTGTCGAGCAGACGCTTGAAGATGGCCTGAGCGTCGCCCATCTGGTTCAGGCGCGCGTAGCCGACGGCTTCGAGATAGAGCGCGGAGGTGTCGATGGTGTCGAGCCGGCGCGTGGTGAGGAGAGTGATGCCCTGCTGTGGCGCGTCGCCGAGAATCATGCAGGTGGCCAGCAGGAGCGCAGCTCGCGCGTTCGCCGGCTGGGTAGCAATAAGACGCTCAAAGTAGGGCTGGGCCTGCGGGTAGGCCTCCTGCTTCATGTAGGCGAGGCCGAGATTGAGCAGGAGAGAGGGGTCGTTTGGGTCTACTTTGAGCGCGCGCTGATCGACGGCTATGGCCTCTGCGAGACGATGGGTGCGGGAGTAGAGGACGCCGAGGTTACCGAGGGCGGGCAGGCTTTGTGGAGCGGTAGTAAGCACAGCGGAGAAGCCGGCTTCGGCCTCGGCGTATCGGCCGGCCTGCATGGCGGCAATCGCGCTGTTGAAGGTGGCTTCAAGTGATGACTCCGCTTTCGAAGGCGCCTGGCCGAGAAGTGGCGGGAGCAGAGCCGCGATGAGGACGCATGGTGCGAGTCGCTTCAAAACGAGTGCCCCTGAACGCGGATTCTACAAATAGAACAGCCGCACCGTGGAGGTGCGACTGTTTACCGGGGATGGCAGCTAGAAGAAGATCTTGGCTGCAAGTTGGAGGTTGCGCGCGTCGAACGTGCTGGCGACGCCACCTGAGTTGCTGCGGTTCGAGCCATCGATCGCCTGACCCGGATTGTTCGCGTTGACGGAGTTGAGCAATCCTACGAACTGCGTGTGGTTGAAGGTATTGAAGGTATCCAGCCGGAGCTGGAGGCGGCTGCTCTCGGTGAACCGGAAGTTCTTGTAGACGGACAGGTTCCAGTTGGCGATGCCGGGACCGCGGAACTGATTGCGGCTGGTGTTGCCAAGTGTATTGTCCGCAGGACGAGAGAACAGGGTTGGATCGAACCACTGGGTGTAGGTCTTGGTATAGAGCGGCCGGCCTGCTTGCGGATGGTAGTCGGCGTAGACGTTTGCGTTGCTGTTGGAAGCTGTGTTGAGCTGGCCCGGGCCGAGGGTGCCAGGGTTGCCGTTGGAGAAGACGCTGAAGGGAAGACCGCTCCAGTAGCGGACGATGCCGCTGAGCTCCCATCCGCCAAGAGCGCTGCGGCTGAGGAAGCTTTTGCCACGGAAGTCCGGTGCGGTGTAGACGAAGTTCGTGTTGAAGACATTGCTCCTGTCCCAACCGGCCACCGCGCGGTCGCGAGCGGGGTGGTAAGCGTCAATGAGTTCGCTGGTGTTATCGTCGTCGTCGGTCAGATCGATGGTCTTGCTCCAGACGTAGTCGGCGGTCACGACCAAGTCGCGGCTGAAGCGACGCTGAAGCTGAGTCTGCAGGCCGTTGTAGTTCGAGGTTGCACCATATTTCGTGTAGAAGATGCTGGTGTATCCCTTATATGGAACGACGGCCTGCGATTGGTTGTTGACACTTTGCAGAAGCGACTGGCCGGCGGCGTTAACCACGGCGTTGGCCGCGCCAACCGGAAGGGAGTTCAGGTTGAAGGAGTATTGTTCGTGACGGCCCGTGTTGCCAACGTAGGTGATGGAGAGCACGGTATTCTGCGGCAGCTGCTGCTGGATGCCGAAATTGTACCCGTAGTAGGTCGGGATTTGGCCTGCCTTGTCGAAGGCGTTGATGCCCACCGGAAAGCGAACGCCTGTGCCAACCAGCGATGGGGAGAGGTTATCGATGTTGCCGTTGAAGAGCGTCGGGGTGTAAGACAGGGGCGGATTGCCAAGTCCATCAAAGCTCTGGTTGTTTTGCCGGATGCGCTCGTTGAAGATACCGGCACCGGCGCGAAGGGCCGTTTTGCCATCGCCGAACATATCGAAGGCGAAGCCGACACGCGGCTGGAAGTTATCGTAGCGGTGCTGCGCAAGACCCTTCGGGATGCCCTGTGTGCCTTCCTGAACGATGCCATTGAACGGATCGCCCGACTTGGGAAGGATGCTGCCCTGCGTGACACCGGGCGCAAGCTGGAAGCTGACAGCGTTGCTAGGGTTGTAGCGGGCCGGATCGAAGTAGTTCTGCAGGAACTTGCCATAGGTGTACGTCGGCCCAAGATAGGCGTAGCGTAGGCCGTAGTCGAGGGTAAGACGCGGTGTGACGCGATACGTATCCTGCCCGAAGAGCTCCCATTGATAGAACTTGAAGCTGCCGAAGTAGATGCCGTTGCTCTGGCTCACACTGGCGTAGTTTCCAAGCAAAAGATTGGCAACCGCATTTCCGGTGTCGTTGATGTTGGACTCGCCGGAGCTGAAGTTGAAGTTGGCGGCTTCGGTGAAGGAGGGCTGCTGGCCAGACTTCACTTCGTTGATGAAGCCGCCGGTCTTGAACGTGTGTGCGCCAACGACCTTCGCGAGCGTGTCGGTGATGCCGAGCGTTCGTCCTTCGCTATGCCAGCCAGGCGCGAAGCTGTTGTCAAAGAAGCCGCCCGCACTGAACTGTGGATACTTGTTCCGCAGATTGGTGCCCGGGTAAAGCTGCTGGAAGGTGAAGCCGAGCGCGGTCTGATCGTAGTTCGCGACAGAAGTATTGACGTCGACCAGCTGCGTTAAATGGTTGAACTGGAAGATGGCCTCGTTGGTCAGCGACTGGCTGATGATGTTGTTGACGCCGATGGCCCAGCTAGCCCCGGGCTTCTCGCGAAACTCCGGGAGAATCGGAAAGGCGTTGTACCCAAAGATGCCGAACTGCTGGCTTTCGCGCTGGGAGTCGTTAACCCAACGGAAGAACATGTTCAACTTGTCGTTAGCGGCATAGTCGACTCGGGCGGCGTTCTGATTTTTATAGAACTGGTAAGAGTCCTGGAAGGTGATTTCCACCTGTGACGGATCTCCGCTTACGGGTGTGATCGGACCAAAGGTATAGCCGCGGCCGAGGAGCTTCTGCCACGCCGGCGCCTGTTTGCTGAACTGGGAAGCAGGGATGATGTTGCCGGCGTAAGGGACGCCGCCGATGATGTTGCCGTTGCCATCGTAGCGGATGGTTCCAGGCTGGAAGATCTGTCCGATCTGGAACTGCGGGGCCGTCGCGATCTGGCCTGTCTTATAGAGGGAGGAAAAGTCGCCAGTGAGCTGCGCGGGTGCAGGCAGGTCATAAGCGGCTCGACCAGTTGTGGGGGCGGGATTCGGGCGGGTGGCGCGGGTGCCTTCGAAGTTATAAAAGAAAAACAGCTTCTTATGTTCGCCCGAAGAGAACTTTGGGATGAGTACAGGTCCACCGACATTGGCACCGAACTGATTGAAGCGGAGCTTGGAGATCTTGGTGGGCGGATCGGTATGATTTAGTTCGTACTTGTTTGCGTCGAAAAAATCATTGCGAATGAACTCGTAGCCGGTGCCGTGAAACTGACGGGTACCGCTCTTGGTATTAATCTGGATGTTGACGCCAGGGCTGCGACCGTACTCTGCGTTGTAGTTTCCGGTGAGGACGCGGAACTCCCCAACAGCATCCAGGCTGAGCTGGGTGTATTGTCCGTCATTGGCGCCGACGTCGGTGTTGATCGCGCCATCGAGGTAGACGTTATTGGCGCTGCTGCGATAGCCATTGACAAAGAAGCCGGTGGTAGAGTTAAAGGCCAGATTAAAGTCGGTGTTGCTGGTGGAGACGATGCCTGGCAGGGTGCGGATCAAAGAGGTGAAGTCGCGGCCGTTCAATGGAGTCTCGGTCACTTCTTTCGAGGTGATGACGTCGGAGTGCTCGGATGATGTGGTCTCAATCAGGTTTGGCTGGGTGTCGACCGTGACCGTGGTGTCCTGCGAGCCGACGGTGAGCGTGGCGGGGCCGAGATTGAGATCCTGCGAGAGCTCGAGGATGACATTCTGTCGCTTGAGCGTGCTCATGCCCGGTGCGGTGATCTCGATGGTGTAGAGTCCTGCGGCAAGAGGCTGCAGCTGGAACTCACCGTTAGCATTCGATTGCACCTCGCGGGCGAGGATGCCTTTCTGCTGGTCCGTGGCTCGCACGGTCGCGTTGGGGATCAGGGCTCCCTGCGCATCCACGACGGTTCCCTGCATGGAGCCATTCTGGCCCAACAAGGCCGCCGGTGAGAGCGCCAGCAGAGCGACGAGGCAAAGGAGCCATGGACGCACACTGAAGCTGGCGCGCAGGGCCTCCCACGGGAAAATCTCAGCTGGTTTGTGAGTAGTCTGAGCAGGGTGTTGCGAAGTTGGGTTCATCTCTGGCGCTCCAAGGGTAGGTCCTGCGTTCGGGCGACCATCCGGCGACTTTTCCGCTTCCGAACGGGGTGTCTGAAGGCAAGTCGGGGGAGGATCAGAGACTCTGATCGCCGAATAAAGTCGTTTTGAAAGAACGGCGGAACTCTAGATTGCCGCTCGCATGGATGTCAACGCAAAAAGGTGAAAGGTGAGAGGAGGCGGAATGGCTCCAACTCCTCAGCAACAGGAGGGGCGCCCTCTCCGGCGTGCCATGAGCCCCGGATCGAAACGGGGATGCAGCTGGGCTTTGCGGGCTTACCCCTCTTTGCATGGCTGTACGCGGCGCGCTTAACGGCTGACGCAAGACTCCTGCAGACTGGCGCTGGACGATCGATACTACTCAGGCTTGAGGATTCCGAAGCAGCCCCCGCCACTTGCGCAGCACCAGCTCGACCTGCAGGGTACTATCTTGCGGAGGCTCTTTGGCTGTGTCGCCGAGGCATTTGAATAGAAGCTCCGCGGCAGTTATCCGTGCGGCAGTTCGAGCCTCTACAGCATGCATGCTCCAAGCGAGTTATAGAGGGAAGCCATGACTCAGCCCACCGCCATGCTTTTTGGAAACACCAGAGTTACAGATGTCCCACGTCCGACTTCACTGTCAATCCTGATCTTTCCCCCGTAGCGCTCCGTGAGCCACTTGGCAATCGGCAGGCCGAGACCTACCCCATCGCTCACATCAGATCGAGCCGTATCGACGCGAAAGAAACGATCAAAGACGCGGTGAAGATGCTGCTCTGCGATCCCGATGCCACTGTCCATGATCCTTAGCGTGAAGCCATCCGCCAGCTCATACCAGATAGAGATCTGGCCGCTATCTGGTGTGTACTTGATGGCGTTATCAAGGATCGCACTGAGCAGTCTTCGCAGATGAAGCGGATTGATAAGCAACCTAGGTTCTGATCCAGGGTTTATCACGCTAAGTGTCTGGTTCTTCTTCTGAGCCAGTGGAGCGAAGTGCCTGACAAGATCTTCAGTGGCAGCCGAGACATTGACAAGCTCGACCTCCATGGAAGAGGACCGTTCCTCAGGATGCGCCAGGATGAGCAGATTCTCAAGAAGTTTGCCGGTGAGCAAGGCCTCCTCAGCGATGGCGCGAAAGGCTTCCCGCGACTCCTCGTCGATCTCAGCGTTGCCCTGGTTGTACTCCGCGGCCGTGCGAATGTACGCGATGGGATTGCGAAGCTCGTGCGACGCGTCGGCGGTGAATTGAGTAATGCGGATAAGGGCTTCCTCGATGCGGTCGAGGAGCTCGTTCCAGGCTATCGTTAGACGGCGCATCTGATCATCGGCTCTAGGGACAGTAAGCCTTTGGCTCAGATCCATCGCGGTAAGGGAACGCGCCTCGGCAATCAGGTGATCAACAGGATGAAGCGCCCGCCGGCTCAGGATATAGCCACCCAGGACGGAGATGACCAGGATCAACGGGACCAGCCGGTAGAGGCCTACGCTGAACGTCCGAAGCAGGGTCTGATCCTCCGCAAGCGGGCTGGGAACAAGCAGCATGGCCGGCTCGCCCATGTAGCTGACGGGATGGCAAAGCTGGCGAAAATGCTCTCGCTCGACGAGAAGATCACGAAGGACCGGCGAGGAACATGCCGTAAACGGAAGCCGCGGCATGCCTGCCGGAGAAGGACCGCGCGGAAAGATGCGTGTGCCATCCCCGCGCATCAGCTGAATCCATTCGCCTTCAGGCAGCATGCCAAACAGATCAGTAAGCCGCGAGTCGACTACTGACTGTGAAAGGGAAGGCCGGTCTGCAGCCTGCGCGGCGGCGAGCACAGCTTCAACACGACCAGCTCGCATCTGCAGTGTTCTGTCCTTCCACGACAGCATGGAACTGGCCAGCACAAACCACATAACGACGCCGAAGACGGCCAGACCGAGCAGCATGCTGCAGGCGTACCAGGCAGCCAGCTTGAAGCTGATGGACAGGCTCCTCATTGCGGGATGGCCGCGCGCAGCATGTATCCAACACCACGCACGGTATGCAGAAGCTCCGGCTGGTCTGGTTCGTGCAACTTGGATCGAAGGGACCGCATGAAGACGTAGAGCGTTCCTTCGCGAAAGGTCTCGCTGGCACCCCAACCGATGGCTGCAAGAGTCTCCTTGGGGACCACATTGCCGACCCGCTGCATGAGCGCTTCCATGAGGGTGAACTCTAGGGGTGTGAGGCTGATCGATCGCTCTCTAAGTCGAACCTCATGCGTCTCTGCGCGCAGCACCAGGTCGCCGGCGCGCAGCGGCGCCTGCAACAGGGCTGCCGGGCGCCGCACCAAAGCTCGCAACCTGGCCAACAGCACTGCGAGATCGAACGGCTTGGTGAGGTAGTCGTCCGCGCCGAGGTCAAGCCCGCGCACAATGTCGCGGTTGGTGTCTCGGGCTGTCAGCAGGATGGTGGGAACGCGAATGCTCGAGCGGCGCATGCGCTCGAGGACCTCGAAGCCATCGAGCTTGGGTAGCATGATGTCCATAACCACGGCGTCGAAGTGCTGCTGCTCAAGCAGGGTGAGCGCGGCTTCACCATCGTTGGCCACGAAGGTCAGATAACCTTCGCGCTGCATCGCTCGTTGCAGCAGCAGCGCCATGCGCACCTTGTCCTCGACGATCAGAACACGCATGCGTGCAGTATCCGTGATTTCGATGAATATCCCGTGACGCGGCTTGATCTTTAGATTGTTTTTAGATTGCGCACCTACGCTGAGGTCACTCCACTATGCCGCGCATTTCAAAGGCAAGGTCTCCACTCATGACGATGCATCGTTGCTCCCGACTGCTTCCTGCGCTGGTTCTATGTTTGCCCGCTGTGCTGAGCGCGCAGATCGATCGTGCCAGCTTGAAAGGCACCGTCTCTGACGCGACCGGCGCCGTTGTGGGCGACGCCACCGTCACGGTTACATATCCGCAGACAGGCTTTACCCGGACGGTGCAGTCCACGGCGACAGGGGAGTATGTGCTGTCAGCGCTGCCGCTGGGGCGCTGCAACATTGCAGTCCTGGCGGCCGGCTTTGAAGCAAAGCACGTGAACGATGTCGATCTGCAGGTCGGCGAGTTCCGCACCGTTGATCTGCGGCTGGGTGTCGGCGCGGTGGAACAGATCGTCGCGGTAGAGGCCTCCACCGTAACTCTGGACGAGGACAGTGCAGCCACCGGCGGCGTGATCGCACGGCAGCAGGTGGAGAACCTGCCCATCAACGGGCGCAACTGGGCAGGGCTGATGATCCTGGTGCCCGGCGCCATTAACACCGGCAGTGGCAACCAGACGAGCATCCGCTTCGCAGGCCATGGTCTCGACGACAACAAGGTTCTCTTCGACGGCGTGGATGCAAGCGGCATCCTGCGGCAGAGCGAAAAATCCGATCTGCGGATCCAGCTCGCGTCGGAGTCGATCCGCGAGTTTCGCGTCAACTCTGCGCTGTACTCGGCCGAGTACGGCGGCACGCCGGGGGGGCAGGGCGATGTGGTCTCGCGCAGTGGAACCAACAGCCTGCATGGCAGTGCGTATGAGTTCCTGCGGAACGACGTGCTGAACGCGCGCGCGCTCTTCTCGACCAGCCAGCTGCCGCTGCGGTTGAATCAATTTGGCGGGAGCCTGGGCGGCACGATCGTGCGGGACCATGCCTTCTTCTTCACGAACTACGAGGGTCTGCGGCAGATGTTGACACAGCCGCTGGTGGGCTTCGTTCCGAGCCCTGCCTTTGCGCAGCAGACCGCGCTGAAGTCTCCCGCGCTTGCCACCATTCTTGCAGCCTACCCTGCGGGTCAGACCGCCACGGCGAACCCAAATGTGTACAGCTACAGCGGGTCAGGACGACAGATACAGAATGAGGACTTCGGCCTAGTGCGTGTCGACCAGACCTTCAACGCAAAGACCTCCGGCTATGTGCGGATCAATCTGGATCAGGGACGCTTGCAGGTGCCGCTCGGCGACTCGACAGGGTTTCTTCAGGACACGCAGCAGATCCAGAACAATCCCAAGAACGGCGTTGTGTCGCTCGAACACACCTTCAGCGGATCGCTTCTGAACGAGGCGAAGTTCGGCATCAATCGAACGCCCTACACCATCGCCAACGCGAGCGCGCTACCGATCCAGGTGGCGGCCCCCGGGCTTACCACGCTGCACGATAACCTCACGCAGGTACAAAATGCCACGGCCTACTCGTTCGTCGATACGGTGGACGTAGTGTTTGGCAGGCACAGCATCACCACCGGCGGCGGCCTGCGACGGGTGCAAGTCAATCTAGGTAATACCGCCGAGACACAGCTGACGTACACCAGCCTGTCGCGGTTCGCAGCCAACGGGCTCGATAACGCAGCGGTGCTGGCGGCGGTGCCTACGGGTGGCGCCCGGAAGACGGAGTTCGATCTCTTCTTCCAGGACCAGTACAAACTGCGGCTGAACCTGACCTTGAGCCTTGGCCTGCGCTATGACTCCTTTGGCGCGTTCTCAGAGGTGCTGGGAAGGTCCAAAGACTTCGATCCGCTTACCTGCCCTGGTGGCTTCTGCGCCCCGGGCGGACCGTTCTACAACGCCAGCCATGCCGATCTTGGACCGCGCCTTGCCATCACGTGGGCACCGGCTTCACTTGGCGGCAACACGGTTCTTCGCGGAGGGTACGGGCTGTACTTCGGCGAGGGCCAGCTTGGCGACCTGACCGCGCCGCTGAACAATCTCACGTCGCGGCTGCTGCTGACGAGCGCACAGATCCCGGCGTTGAGCTATCCGCTGACGCCCTTTCTTCCGCTGGGCGCCACCACTGCCAATGCGCCGCGTGGCCTCTTTCGAAACAGGGTCGATCAGCAGGTCGGCGAGTACGGCGTCTCCGTGCAGCAGCGTCTGCCGTTTCAAATTCTTTCGGAGATTGGATACATCGGCAATCACGGGGCGCACCTGCCCTCGCGGTCGTACATCAATCTTCTGGATCCTCTCACCAAGACGCGGCCGCTGCCCGCCTTTGGACAAGTGGACTACAAGCTGAGCGGCAACAATGCAAACTTCAGCGGGCTTTCTGCGACGCTCAACCGGCAGTTCTCCCGCGGTCTGCTCTTCGGTGCCAACTATCTCTGGTCACACGCGATCAACGATGGATCAACCGGCGGCGGCGAGCAGGACTATCCGCAAAATGTAGCCTGCCGGATCTGCGAGCGTGCAAGCAGCGACCAGGATGTGCGATCGTCGTTCACGGCCAGCGTCGTGTACCAGTTCGGCGTGCGTCACGGGCAGGCTTCCACCCTGCGCGGCGTGGCTGGGCTGCTTGGATCCGGCTGGCAGACGAGCGGCATCGCGACAGCGCGTACCGGACTACCGCTGAACGTGACCATCTCGCGCAGCGCCTCGACACTCCCTGACGGGAACTCGCTCTCGCCACAACGCCCCAACTTGGTACCGGGTGTCTTTTTTGTGCCTGCGGCCGGCCGTACACCGCAGCACTGGATCAACCCGGCCGCCTTTATTCAGCCAGCCGCAGGCACCTTCGGGAACACACCGCGCAACCTGCTGCGCGGCCCGGGCACCTGGCAGATCGATGGCGCTCTGCAGAAGGATCTGCTGCACCTCGATCGATACGCGCTGAGCCTGCGCGCAGAAGGGTTCAATCTGCTGAATCGCGCGCAGTATGGCCTGCCCGCCACCAATTGGTCGGCAACAAACTTCGGGCAGATCACGACGCAACTAAATTCGGGAGCCACCGGCACCGCCACACAACGGGTCTTCGAGTTTGGTCTCCGCCTCAACTTCTAAACCCAACACCTAGTAACTCGAGGAGATAGCCATGCCACACCTTGACCGTCGTTTGTTTTTGAAGCTCGCCTCCGTTGCAGCCGCAAGCCCGTGCCTACTCCTGCACGCGGAAGAGCGGACACGCATCCTGCTGCCGGTTAACGTCTGCGGACGCTTCGGGTACGTGGGTGAAGACGGGATGCTTGCGGTGCCGGCGCGCTACGATGCGGCCTTGCCCTTCTCGACAGATTGGGCTGCGGTGCGTCTCAACGGAAAATGGGGGTACATCGACCGCAGCGGTCGCGAGACATTGACACCGCAGTACGACGAGGCGCGAAACTTCCGCTATAACTGCAGTCCAGTCCGCATGGGCACGGAATGGCACTTCATACGGCCGGATGGGACGGAGGCTTTTCCGCAGCGCTTCGAGCTGACGCGAAGCTTCCAGGACGGGCGCGCGCGTGTTCGTGTCAATGGCAAGTGGGGCTTCATCGATCCCACGGGCAAGCTGGTGATTCCAGCGATCTACCAGACGGTTCATGGCTACAGTGACGAGATCGCTCCTGTGCAACTGAATGACAAGTGGGGCTTCATCGATAAAGCGGGCGCCACTATCCTTCCATTCCGATATGACACAGTCACCAGCTTCAACGCGGGTGTCTGCGCCGTAATTATGAACGGTAAGTGGGGATTCATTCACCCGGACGGCTCCCTCGCTCTGCCTGCAACGTGGGAGAAGACGGGAGAGTTCAGCGAAGATCTCTGTCCAGTGAAAAAGGATGGACGGTGGGGCCTCATCGACCTCAAAGGGAACCTTGTGCTGCCGCCACAGTACGACGAGATGGATTCGTTTGACGCCGGTCACGTGCTGGTAACGTTGAACAAACAGTTGATGTACCTGGATCACACGCTGAAGCCGGTATGGAAGCAGGAAACAAACTGCCCTGATCAAACAAGCTTGCGGATGTATAAAGCACCAGCGTAAACAGCGACCCTAAGTCGCAGATCAGCGCGAGACGATAGTAGAAAGAACAGCTGCAGCCCCTAAAGGAAGAAGTAGGACGAGTGGGCTCAGGGAGCCTAGTCTGCCAATCAGCAGACTCGCGCAATACGCACCGCCCACAAAGCCGAGAGCCACAGAAAACAGGAGAGCTCCTTTCGAACTGGCAGGATTGACGGGTCTTTGTTGAGTAGATTGAGTCTTCTCTCCCGCCGAATCCTTCGAGAAAAGCTTGATGAGCGAGGTCACATCCCCTGAAAGAAACGTGGCGTGAAGACTGACTCCTCCGACCGAAGTGATCGCGCCATTCTGCAGCCCGAGTGCCAGACAGAGGCCCGCCACAAGCAACAAGTCGTAGCTCTGAGAGCTGCGAACAAACGGTAAAGCGACTCCACCGATCAACAGGGTCTGTGCGAGAAAGAGAAGCCACGACGACCGCGGAGCACCAAAACGAGCGATGCGAAAGCCCACACTTGTTGCAAGCAGGAACGCAGCGATGGCAATGATGCGGTGGCCTACCTCCGCCCAGTGCGGATGCTGCAGTGAGATAGCCAGAAGCACCAGGTTCCCTGTGACATGTCCGGTAAAGGTGCGTGCCAGCAAATACCCTGTAGCATCCGCATATCCGCCCGCGAAGGCGTAGGCGAGAGCCGCAGCCTGTTGCCATCGCGCTGCTTCAAGGACAGGCTTCGAGATCGAGATGGATTCTCCTTTTCACGGATCCAGACGTGGAAGCGATGCCCGCTCAGCGAGCATCGCAGCTTTGCTATTGCACGTCAGCGTAGGCTGGTTTGTAAAGCATGGAACCGATCAGGTGATCCACGGTGTCGGGCTTGGGCACGCGTGCCAGTCCGAGTGCGAAGATCTTTTCCGCGGACTTCACCGCCGTCTTGATCGAAACATTGAGAATGTCGCTCTGCGGCGGGAAGAGCATGCCCTTCTCCAGCTGCTCGCTCGTAAGCTGATCCGCGGTAGCGCGCGCCGCCTCAATGAAGATCTCATCCGGAACGCGCTTCGCTTCCGTCGCCACAATGGCCAGACCGACCGCCGGAAATATGTAGAAGTTGTTTGCCTGGCTTGGCTCATACGTCTTGCCGTCGATCTGCACCGGATCAAACTGCACACCGGCCGCGAAGATAGCTTTGCCCTTCGAGTGCTGGTAGGCCTCCTGTGCGGTGCATTCGGCATGGTCGGTGGGGTTCGAAAGCGCGAAGATGACCGGACGATCATTCAGCTTCGACATGGCTT
>CAXSEC010000061.1:0-12117 GCA_964236325.1 uncultured Acidobacteriaceae bacterium
TGAAGTCAGCTCTTTGGGATCAAAGAGTGCCACCCGTCCGCCAAGATTCTGTGATTGTTCAGACATCGTTCGCTCCTTCTTGCTGTAAGCCGATCGCATCGGATGGCACATCGAACGCCATGAGGGTCAAGGACACTGCGGTGAACCAGCCCATCAGGACAGTGACATCGACAATGCCCGCATCTCCCAGCAATTCCTTCGCACGCTGGTACATCCCAACTGGAACAACACGGGGAGCGCCGAGTGTGGAAGCGAGCTCGTAGACCAGCTGCTGCCGAGGATCCTCGAACGAAGTAGGCAGTCCGGCGACGAGAGCTTGTACCTGGCGCGGCAGAAGATGCCCCTGGTCTTCTCCGATCTTCTCGTGCTCGTAGTTGGAGTACGCCGCAAGCCACCGGCCATTAATGACATTGGTGACGATCTCGATCTCGGCTTTGGTAAGCGTTGATGCCGTCTGATAGTAGGCTCCGGTGGGAACGATCGTCTCAGACAGCTTGGGATTGGCGAGCCAGATCTTGTGCGGCCCCGGAACCTGGCCACGCAGCTTCATGGTGAAGTCATACGCCCGCTCTCATCTCTGGAGACATCTTCTCTTTCGGCACCTCTTCGTAGCGTCCAAATGTGCCGAAGCTGGAGTTCTCTGACATGCTGTTTAGCCCTCCCTGTCGTAAGCAGTTTCCTTGGCAATGGATCGTTTTCCTTCTGCGCCGTCCCACAAACCACCTCGGCGCTCTGCCTCCCTCGGAAACATCAATCCGTTAAGTTTCTCGACCGCAGCCGATAGTTGCTTGCCACCTTCTGGTTGAAGGAAGTTTCTGGTCAACCACGGAGCGCACCGACGTGCGTTCTTCTACTGTCCGCCTCTCCATCTACGGAAGCCGCACCACCGTCACCGAAGCCATGCCCTGCGTCCCCGCCGAGGCCGTCACCTGCACCACCGAACCATCCTGCACCACCGACCCATCCTGCCCCGCACTCGCCGTCAGCAAATCACTCGCCGCCACCGTTACCTGCCCCGCCGCATCCGTCACCAGCCGTGTCATCCCGGAGTTCAGCACCGCCGCCGCCGGGCATCGTCCATGGCCAGCACACGCCTGCTGCCACGCCGCCACCGTCTGCCACGCCGTTACTGGTTTGATAGATCGCCACACTCGCCCCCATCACCGCGTGACCAGCCGCATCCGTCACTTCGAGCACCACCGGCTGCATCGCCGCGCCCGCGCTCACCTGCTGCCCCGCGCCGCTCACCACCTGCACCTGCCACTCCGCCGCACTTACCCCCACCGCCGTCACCGCGCCGCAAACCCCGCCCCACGCGCACGCTGATCCCTGCATCTGCACCCCCGCGCCTAGCCCAGCCACCTGCACCGCCATCGCCGCTCCACCGCCCTCCGCCACCGAGCTTTCCGCAGCAAACTGCATCCCCGCCGCGCCCGTCCACAGCACCGTCACGCCATTGGTCGCCGCCGAGTTATCGCTCAGCGCCACCTGCGCCGTCCAGCTCGCCGCCACACCCTCCGCGATGTACACCACCGGCTGCACCGCTGCCACCGCCCGCTGCCGCGTCAGCACCGTCGTCGTCACGGTCTGCGCCAGAACCCCGGTCGCCCCCGCCGCCTGCGCGGACACTGTTAGCGTCCCCGCCGCCGTCGCCGTCACCGCTGTCGTCGCCATCCCGTTCGCATCCGTCGTCACCGTGCAGCTCGCCGCCCCGCACGCTCCAATGGTCGCCGCGCCCGCACTCACCGCAAACGTCACCGCCTGCCCCGCCACCGGCGTCTTGCCATCCGCCAGCACCAGCCGCACACTCACCCCCGGCTGCAGCACATCACCCATATACACCGTTCCCGACAATCCTTGCACCACCTGCAACACATCCGGCAGCGCCCTGCCCGTCACCGTCGCCGTCGCACTTCCCCTGCTTGAGCTCGCCACCACCGTCACCACACCTGCCGCCATCGGCGTCACCGTCACCTGCGCTATCCCTCGGGTATCCGTCACCACCGTGCATCCCGTCCCGCCGCAGCCGCCCAGCACCGCCGTCCCCGCCGTGGTCGAGAACGTCACCGCCTCCCCCACCACCGGCGCCACGCCGTCCGCCGCCACTACCCGCACCGCAAAGCTCGTCAACGCCGCCGTTCCCACCGTCACCAGGCCGGTCGGCGCGCTCACCACGCTCATCGTCTCTGCTCCCGCCGTAAAGCTCGCTGTCACACTGCCGCTGGTCGCCGCTGCGCTCAGCACCACCGCACCGCCCGCCGTTACCGTCACCGCGCTCGCCGCCAAACCCTGCGCGTTCGTCGTCACCGTGCACGTTGCCCCCCCGCACGCTGCAAACTTCACCCCACCACCTATCGCCGACAGCACCACCGCCTCACCCGCCACCGCCGTCACTCCATCCCCGCCCATCACCCTCACCGTAAACATCGTCGCCGGTGTCGATCCCACAGCCACCACCCCCGTCGGCGCACTCACCAGCGACATCGTCTCCGCCGCCGCCCGGAAGCTCGCCGAAACCGCCCCCGCCGTGCTCACCGCACTCACCGAAATCGCCCCGCTCACCAGCGGCGTCACCATCGTCACCACCGTGCCCGTCGCATCCGTCTTCAGGCTGCACGTCGCCGCTCCACACGCCTCGAGCCGCGCCTCGCCGTTCGCCGCCGTCATCGTCACCGTCTGCCCCACCCGTGCCGTCACCCCGTCCGACGCCGTCACCCGCACCGCGAACGCCGTGCCCGCCGCCGCTCCCACCGTCGCCACGCCGGTCGGCGCGCTCACCAGCGTCATCTCATCCGGCGCCGCGATCACCGTCACGCTCGCCGCCACCGAGAGCAGGCTCGTACTCGCCGAGATCGTCACTATGCCCAGCGTCGTCGGCGTCACCGTCGTCATCGCCAGCCCTTGCACATTCGTCTTCACCGTGCAGCTCACCGCCCCCCATGCGCCAAACGTCGCAGATCCCGCCGTCGCCGCAAACGTCACCGTCTCGTTCGCCACCGGCGTCACACCATCCGCCGCCACCACCTGCACCGCAAACGCCGTCGCCGCCGCTCTCCCCTTCACCACCGACCCGGTCGGCGCGCTCACCACCTGCAGCCGCTCCTGCACCGAGCCGTATCCCAACGCTGAGGTCATCGTCGTCACACCGCCCGTCGTCACATCCGTCACCGCCACCGTCGCCAGCCTCGCCTTGGTCGACCCGATCGCCCGCAGGCTCGGCGCCACCGCCGTAATCGTCGTCGCCGTCACACTCGTCACCACCGCCGCCACCCCGTTCACCGTCACCACGTTTCCGGCGCGGAAGCCCGTCCCCGAAATCACCACCGACCCGCCGTTCGCCCCCACATTCGCCGGCTGGATCGTATCCGCGTACAACACCCGCGCCTGGTACGCAAAGTCCGGCCGACCCGCGCCCCGCTGGTCCGCAATCGCCATCCGCAGACTGGCCGCGCCCATACCCTCCACCGTCACCGTGCTCACACCCACGCCAAAGCTGTTGAACGCCACCGGCGTCGCCGCTACCGTCGGCGCCACACCCGTCGCATCCGTCGCGTTCCACACCCCCACCATCGGCATCGCCTTCGCCATCGTGGCCGATCCCGTCTCATCCACCGCCGTCACCTCCATCGTCAGGCTGCGATTCGCCTTCACCGCCATGCTCGTCCACGACGCATGCGCATATCCGCAAAGCGCTCCGGTCCACCATCCCGTCGCCGCCATCGCCGCCGGCGCCATCGCCGTGCCGTCCGCCCCCGCGCCACAGTCCGCCACCGCATCCCTCACCGTCATGCTCGCCCGCGGCCACGTGTAGTACCGCCCCATAATGTCCGTCTCTGTCTGCATCGCCGAGCCCGACGGCGCCATCGTCAGCGATCCCGACGCCATCGTCGTCAGCGCATACGGGCCCGTATAAAGCGGATTAATCGGCTCCGTCGTCACCACCACCGTCTGCCACGGATCCGACACCGGGATCGGCACCTGCCCCATCCTCCAGTAGCCCTCGCTCGGCCCGTCGTACATCCCAATGCTCTCCATCGCCGATCCGCCCAGCGCCGTAATCGGCGTTCCCGTCCGCTGCCGAAACGTCACCCCGCTCACCGCCGACACCGTCTGCCACTCCTGCACCGTCGGCGAAAAGTCCGGCCGCTGCCGCACCGTCACGTTCACACCCTCCATGCCCTGTCCGTTCGGAAACGTAATGTACCCGTCCAGCGTCGACGCATTCGCGAGCGTGTCCTGCTTGCCCGCCATCCCGGCGCCCTGGCCCTGCCAGATGAAGTACAGCTGCGACACCGCCGTCACATCATCCGCCCGCAGGGTGAACGGCTGCGGCAGGCACTGGTACGTGTACGCCCCGCAGATCACATCGATCGGGTGCATAATCGGCCAGTTCAACGCGTCGTTCCTCGTCGGCACCGGCACACTCGTAAACACGTTGTCGTTCGTCTGCGACCAGCCCAGACCCAACACCCGCCCGAACGCCCGCTCCAGCTGGTACTGCAGCTGCAGCTGCTTCTCCGGCTCCGGCCCTGTGCATCGCCCGTTCAGCACCAGCAACGCATGCTGGATCGTCGAGTTCGCTCCAAACGAGTCCACACTCTCGACAACCCCCGTCTGCAGGCATCCGCTCGGATCGCTCCCGCCCGCACCCAGCAGCGCGTCAATCACCGATCCGTCCGTGTCGTAGATCACCGCAATCGGCTTCGCCTGCCAGTTCGTCGCCTGCACATCCACCGGCAGCACCGGCGTCGTCTCGCCCGCCACCGTGATCCCCGCCCCCGTCACATGCTCATTGAGCGATCCGCCCTGCGCCAGCACCAGCGACGCCGTCGGCACATTCCACACCGCCGCCGCCTGCGCCACCAGCGCGTCCGCCGCCGCATGGTTCACCGACGCGCTCAGGTCGCCCGGATCCGTAAAGTACGTCGGCTGGTTCGTAAACCACGCCAGCGCCACACCCTGCGGTGAAAAGAACGGCGGCCCGCTCACCCATCGCGGACCCGCCGCCTGCGCCGCCACACCCGTCAGCAACAACACCGTCGCCACCACACACCGCACCACCGCAACCAGGCTCTTAGCGCGCATCGACCGTCTCCTTCTGCCATCCCGCCATCATCTGCAGCACCGTCGCCACCGACGCCTGCGCCACCGGCACCGACGCATCCTGCATCCCCGCAACTTCAGCCGCCGTACTCACCGGTGCCGCCGCCGTTCCCTCACTCCCGGAGGCCTTCAACTTCGCGCCAGCCGCCAGCGATCCCACCACATGCGCCGTCTTCGCCTGCGGCATCGCCTCACCCGCCGGCGGGTTTGCGTACACCACCGGCCGCGCCAGCTTCGCCGCCAGCCAGCGCAGATCCGCCACCGGCGCATCCACCGCCGTCGTCCTGTCCCCAGCCCTCACCAGGGAGCCCGATCCCTTGACCGGAATCGCCCCATCCATCCCGCTCACCGGCGAGCTCAGCCCCGTCGCCCCCGGCGCATGCAGCAGCATCATCAGCCGGCTGCCCACCAGGTATCGCTTGTCCGCCGCCGACCACAGCCCGCCCCACTCCCGCAGCACATACGTCTCACCATCCCCCACCCCGCGCATCCCCTTCTCCACCGCGAACGTCACCTCCACCACGCCCGCAGCCTGGAATCCATCCCCACCCACCCGGCGAACCCCCGTCACCTTCCCCACAAACATCACCGCCGCCTGCGAACTCATCGCCCGCAGCGCCGCCTCCACCGTCGTCGCATTGCCCGCCGCGTCCACAACGGCAAATGCCCCCGGCTGCACCCGAACCTGCCCCCACATCCCCCACGGCGCCACCACCGCCAGCACCGCCACCGCCTTCAACCCCCATCCCAGACCCGAACTCAGTCCCAAACGCATCGCAAACCTCCAGCCTTATCCACCTCATCGGCAGATCCCGCCAGAAGTTAAATCCACACCCCACTTTCCTTCCGCCCGAAGCGCAGTCCTAGGAAAGCCATCATCTCGACCGAAGCCGGCGCACAGCGACGGCGCAGCGGAGAGACCCCCGCATCTCGTCTTTGCCGTTGCTGTTGCCTAGTAATTCTTGGTTGTCATCCCGACCCTGAGCGAAGGCCAATGGCGAGGGATCCCGCATTCGCTTCACGACGGAGCGAAGCGACGCGTGCTGCCCCCACCTGACACAGCACACCTTCGACTATCTTTCCCTGAACTCACCCGCTCCTAACCACGCAGAGCTACGCTCAAGATCATGCCGCAGGAGGTAGGGACAGCCGTCGATAGCGCCCTCCATACGTCAGCAATCACTCTCACTCCCTCTAAACCTCCGGATAAAAATCAAAGAACGCATCCAGACTCATCTTCAGCTGCGCCTCAATCACCTCCCGTGATCCCTCGAGCACATGCATCGTCACCCGAGCCTCATTGCCGTTCTTCAACTTCAACGGCGCATCCCCAACCTCCGCCACCTCATCCGCCGGCAGCAGCCGCATCCCGTACACCAACGTCAAATTAGCCATAACCTCCATTCTCCACCAACAGACCGCCTCTACCCTGACCTCCAGCCAACACTGCCCCGCTGTCATCCCGACCGAAGCGCAGCGCAGTGGAGGGACCTGCTTTACCTCACACGACGCACGCCGTCTTCTCGGCCAGAGCGCAGCGCAGTGGTGCGTCCCCTGTATTTCTCTCCGCCGTCTCCCATGAGCTACACTCTCGCCAAATCTCATGCCGCCACTCGGACCCATCGCAGCCTTCGAACCTGCCCTCGACCGTACCCGCGCCATCCTCTTCCGCCCCTTCCATCTCCTTCGCTCCTGGAAGCTCGCCTTCTTCGCCTACCTCGCGCTTGGCGGCTGTTGCTTCCTTCCGTATCCACTTGTCCTCGCGCTTCTCCCGCACACCTCCTTCTCCGCCATCCTCTGGGTCGCTGCCGCAGCCTTCTCCCTCCTCGCCTTCGTCCTCTTCTATCTCGGCTCCCGCCTGCAGTTCGTCCTCTTCGACCTCGTCCTCACCCTCCAACCTCGCATCGTCCCGCTCTGGCGCCTCCGCCAACCCTCCCTCATCTGGCGCTGGATCGCCATCAAGCTCGCCATAACGCTGCCCCTCGCCCTTATCCTTCTCCTTCCCCTCGGTCCCGTGCTCCGTCGCCTCTTCCAGCTCCTTCCGCAATCCCTCCCCAGCCGCCCAGGCGCCGACATCCAACCCCCATCCTTCGATCCCCATCTCCTCCCCGCCATCGCCTCGCTCTACGCCATCCTGGCCGCCGCCTTGGCCTTGCTCTTCTTTGTTAGCTCCCTCCTCTCCGACTTCGTGCTCCCCGTTCTCGCCCTCGAAAACGCAACCGCCGCCACCGCCCTCCGCCGAGCCGTCACCATCCTCCGCTCCCATCCCGCCGCCATCCTCGGCTTTCTCGCCTTCCAGATCCTTCTCACCCTGGTTGGCCTCATCGCGCAGTACATCGCCGGTATCGTCCTTTCGCTCGTTGCCGCGATCCCTCTGCTGCTGCTGGCGCTGCTTGGCTACTTCATCCTCCACGCCATCGCTCCGCCCGCAGTCCTCGTCGTCGGTGGTGTCCTTCTCTACGCCGTCTTCTTCCTCATCACCATGTACCTGCAACTCGGCTCCTTCGGGGCGCTCATGATCTTCCTCCGCGCCTACTCCCTATTCTTTGTCGCCGGCCACTACCCTCCTCTCGCCTACTGGATCTATCCCGCAGCACCCCCTCCACCGTTGTCCGGCAACACCCCGCCTCCCTCTTTCTTGCCCACTCCCGCCCCCTAATCCGCCTGCACGATCCTCCCGGCGCGCAGGGAACGCCAAACTCGAGAGCCATGGCACATCTCAAACCCGGTTCGACCACCGCACCCTCCGTCCCAGCAGACCCGTCCCACCCACAATCCCCGTAGCCAGCAGCGCCCAGCTCTCCGGCTCCGGTGTCTGCGTCACATTGGTCAACACAAACGTGTCATCCCTGTAGTTGAAGTCGTCCCACTGCTGGCCCTGCATCCGATCCTCCATGCCTACGTAAACACCCGCGGGCAAGCTCGCCCCGTTCAGCGTTCCGCCAGCAAAGCTCGTCATATACGCATGATTCAGACCGTCGCTGCTGTACTGAGCCTCCGACGCCCCAACGCCTCCCGTTGTCTGGTCGTAAAGCCCCACAATCAACGTGTCGCCCTGGTTCACGGAACCGAACGCCGCCATCGTTCCCGGCGTCGTCGTCTGGCTGTCAAAGTAGGCATTGCTCAAAACGCCGGTCGTCACATCGTAGACATACACAAAGTCCGTATCCTCTTCCGTTCCGCCACTCTTCGGCCCACCCTGGACAAAGTACCCATACACCTCTCCCGTGCTCGCCGCGTACAGCATCGACTGTGGGGCTACGGTGCCGGCATGTGCGTACGGAACAGAGTCAGCCCAGGCTCCTGGACAACACACAACGGGTACAAACGCGAACGGCGCAAAGAACAACAATCGCTTCATCGACAGCTCCTTTATGCTTCTTCCCTTCCTATCGGCACGCCGGGAAAAAAGTTGAGCCTGAGCTCCCGGAGGCCGGGAAGCAGGAGATCGTCATTGCCGTCTGCGAGACCTGCCCCGCTCCCCACATCTCTCTCACCTGATCAACCACCCATCCCTGGAAAGCCGTCATCTCGACCGAAGCGCAGCGAAGTGGAGACCCTGCCATTTCGTTGTGGCTCAACGGCACTCTGCGGAAGCGCGGGTGCCCCACCCATGGAGCATTTTCGCCGCGAATGGGTGGGACGTGCGACCCTGTCCTGTCAAACCACCTCACCTTTGTTTCAGCAGCCACTCGCGGCTTGAATCGTTTGCCTTCTCCGCGCATTTACACTGTTTAGGCCCCATATGACTGACTCCTCGACAGAATCCCCCGTTCGCGACACCGTGATCCTCGGCTCCGGCTGCTCCGGCCTGACCGCCGCCATCTACGCCGCCCGCTCCAACCTCAAGCCCCTCGTCCTCGAGGGCCATGAGCCCGGCGGCCAGCTCTCCATCACCACCCTGGTCGAAAACTTTCCCGGCTGGCCCGAGGGCATTCAGGGCCCCGAACTCATCGAAAACATGAAAAAGCAGGCCACCCGCTTCGGCGCCGAGCTCCGCATGGGCCATCTCGATGCCATCGACCTCTCCGAACGCCCCATCAAGCTCCAGATCGGCAAGGAGACTGTCCGCACCCGCACCCTCGTCATCGCCAGCGGAGCCAGCGCCCGCTGGCTCAATCTGCCCTCCGAGCAGGCCCTCATCGGCCACGGCGTCTCCTCCTGCGCCACCTGCGACGGCTTCTTCGCCTCCGGCAAGGAGATCGCGGTCATCGGCGGCGGTGACTCCGCCATGGAAGAAGCCCTCTTCCTCACCCGCTTCGCCAAAAAAGTAACCCTCATCAATCGCACGGAGAAGTTCCGCGCCTCCCCCATCATGCTCGAGCGCGCCGTCGCTCACCCCAACATCGAGTTCATCTCAAACACCCTCGTTGAAGAGGTCCTCGGCGTCGAAGAGCAGGACGTGAAAGGCCTCCGCCTCAAAAATCGCGGCACCGGCGAGGAGTCTGTCCTCCCCGTCTCCTTCATGTTCCTCGGCATCGGCCACATTCCCAACGCCAAGGCCTTCACCGGCCTCATGGACCTCGACGAAGACGGCTACATCCTCACCCGCGACGACGTCTACACCACCCTCAACGGCGAGATCCTCCCCGGCATCTTCGCCTGCGGCGACATCAAAGACCGCAAATACCGCCAGGCCATCACCGCCGCCGGCTCCGGCTGCATGGCCGCCCTCGAAGTCGAAAAATACCTCGAAGCCCACGGCCGCTAAGCTCAAGAGCTCCGAGAGTGCGCCAAACCATGCAACAAAAAGATCGAGGCGACTGCACCCGCAGCCGCCTCACTCTCTTTCCCCTCTCTGCTCTCGCCTTTCTGTCTGAGCCTTCTGTGCTTGCTCTCCTGCTCGCGCCTTTTTGTTGTCATCCCATAGAGATCTGCTTCTCCACCGCAAGTCTCGGCCAGCCTTCGTAGACCTTCGCCAAACCAACGCAAAACACCCCCTAACCTCCGCGAAAACGCGCTGCACCTCAACCAAAACCGCCCGTTTTGCGCTTACATCAGCCCTGTCCACAGCGCTCGCTCGGCCGCGTTCGGGTCGTTTTCGACCCGGCTGACGCGGTCGAGGATCATGGTGGAGCGGGTCGTCAGGTCGAACTGCGGCCAGGCTGGCAGACCTTCGGCGGCCGGTGTCTTGCCTTGGATGAAGGCCGCCCAGGCGGTGTGCATTTGGGTCGCAAGTGCTTTCGCTTGTTCATCTTGCCGCTCCACGGCAGACAGCTTGTCCCACACGAACCCGAGGTCTTCGGAGTGGTAGGCTTCGCCTTCCATGCGGCCGCTGTGGCTGGCGTAATCGAGCCGGTACATCCAGGTATCTCCTTTGTTTTGAACGTGCGCCTCGGCCACCCGCACGGTCGGGATCCAGTACTCCTCCGCCGTCACCGCCCGTATCTCCTGCTGGGGCAACGACATACGCGGATAGAGCAAAGCGTACTGATGCAGCACGTTTTCGACCAGGTTAAGCGGTAAATTGCCGAGGTCCGAGGCCTTTAAAGGCGGTTTTGGATGGGGTCCGAGAAACAACGCGCTCTCATCCAGGTTCGACCCAATCAGCAGCCGTTTGCCGCTCGACGACCCAGCCGCAATCATGTCCACCGGCCGCGACGGCAGCAGCGCTCCTCCGGTCTGCTCACGAAAGGGAAAGTGGAGCGAAGTCGTACGGATCAGAGTCTCCTGGGTGTCGATCAGGGCGGCCGCCGGTGCGGTGCGAAGGTCCTGAGACGCGGCTCCGGTTGCGGCTCCGGACTTCCAGAGCGCCGCGAAGTTCTGGGCGACACTCGCTGCCTGGTCGCGGGTGAGGACGCGCTCGCCGCCGCCGCTTTCGGAGATGGCGGAGTGGAAGAGCGCGGCGCTCTCCGGGATGGCCAGAAGAGCGGCGGTGACCTTGGCGCCGGCGGACTCGCCGCCTACGGTGACCTGGGTGGGATCGCCGCCAAAGGCGGCGATGTTCTCGTGCACCCAATGGAGCGCGGTGATGAGATCGCGGGTGCCGTTGTTCGCGCTGTCGGCATAGCTCGCGCCCAGCAGCGGCTCAAGATCCATGAAGCCGAAGACGCCGAGGCGGTAGGCGAGCGTGACGACGACGATACCGGCCTGCGCGAAGCCGGCTCCATCGAAGATGGGCGCGAAGGCGCTGCCGCCGGTGAAGCCGCCGCCGTGGATCCAGACGAAGACAGGGTAAGGACCTTTGCCGGCGGGCGCCCAGAGGTTGAGATAGAGGCAGTCCTCACTGCGGGCGATGCCGGCATCGGCCTTCTGCATGGCTTCGGCCGCGAACTTTGTGGCGTCATGAACGCCGGAGGAGGACTTGAGCGGGACCGGCGGCCGGAAGCGCAGTTTGCCGACGGGCGGCTCGGCGAATGGGACGCCGCGGAAGACGCGAACTCCCTGCTCGGTTGCGCCCTGGAAGGTGCCGACGGGTGCTGTAACGATGGAGCTCGCAGATGCGTTGAGGGGCGCGCCCTGGGTCGCGATCTGGTTTGCTATTTGGGCGAAGAGGCCCGAAGGACGAAGGAGGGCTGCAGCGGCGGAGATGGAGATGGCGTTGTGGAGCAGAGAGCGGCGGCTGGGCGGGCGAGGCATGGGTTTATCGTAGACGGTTGTGGCCGGGTGTACGCCGTTTCGCTCCGTCTGCGAAGACGCGACGCGAAGGTTCCTCGCTGCGCTCGAAGCGACAACCAGAGATGGCGAAGGCGCGGGTGGAACAGCGCGGGTGGAACGAGTGTTCCCCGCAGGTATCGGCGATCCTGGTTGAGAAGCAGATCCCTACGGGATGACAACCAAAAGAGGTGCTTTCACGCCGGCAGCAAACACCTACGCTCTGCTGTGCAGCGGTTGGGAGGACAGTGTCGAGGCGGAAGGAAGAAGGCCGTCCACACTTTCAGCAAGTGCGGACGGCCTGGTTGTGTGCACGGCCAAGTTATCTAAACGGCCTGGCTGGGCGAAGTGCGCTTTAGAAGCGGACGGAGAAGGTGCCGGTGATGGTGCGAGGGGCGCCGGGCTGGAGGGTGTTGTTGC
>CAXSEC010000061.1:12217-19100 GCA_964236325.1 uncultured Acidobacteriaceae bacterium
ACGGAGAAGGTGCCGGTGATGGTGCGAGGGGCGCCGGGCTGGAGGGTGTTGTTGCTGATGGAGGTGGGATCGCTGGCGATGAAGCCGTTGGTGCCGATGGTGGCGTAGTACTGGGCGCTGACGATGTTGTACATGTTGAACTGCAGCTTGAGTTGATCGAACGGACCGACCTCATCGACGTGGTAGCTGGTTCCGATGTTCGCGAGAAAGCGGCCGTCGACGCTGTTGTCGTTGGTGTAGGTGAAGTAGCGCTTGCCCATGTAGTCGGCGTCGATGTGGGCGTCGAAGCCTTTGCGGGTGTAGGCGAGCTCGGTCTTGTAGAGGAACTCGGGGGAGTCCACGGTGATCTTGCCGCCGGTGAGGATGGTGGTCGGGACGCCGCTCGATCCGGTGACGTTGTAGTTGGAGTCGTAGGTCGACTTCGAGAAGGTGAGCGCGTTGTAGAGCGACCAGCCGTTGTTGAGGCGGTAGGTGATGGCTCCGTCGACGCCGTTGGTGGTGACGCCACCGACGTTTGAAAGCAGGGATGCGGCTCCAGCGATGCCAGGCCCTTGCTGAATTGCCAGCAGGCGATTCGAGAAGTTGACGTGGAAGTAGTTGGCCTGAGCTTCAAGGTGGTTGTCGGTGTGGCGGAAGCCGCCCTCTTCGCTCCAGGAGCTTTCGGACTTGAGGTTGTTGGTGAGGGCGTTGAAGCCGGCCTGGCTGGTTCCCCAGGGCGAGGTGCCGAAGCCGTTGCCGCCGGCCTGGAAGGCGCGAACGTTCTCGGCCACGTCGGCGAAGAGCTCGTTGCCGTGCCCGAACTTCAAGTTGACGCCGACCTGCGGCAGAAAGGGCTTGCCGGAGGTGAGCTCGCCCTGGGCGTAGGTGGCGGCGGTCGTGGTGGGGCTGAGGTTCAGACCCTGGTTGAAGCCGACGAGGTTGCCGGTGGTGAAGGTCTCGCTGGTCTTGAAGCCGGCGGCGAGGGTGAGGGCGTTCGTGAGCTTGAACTGATCCTGGAGGTGGACCTGGAAGAGGTTGGTGGGAAAGTTATAGGCCCACTGGGTGTAGAAGGGGTTCTTGGGTGTGTCGTAGATGGAGAAGGTCGGTCCCTGGAGCGTGGTGCCGTAGAAGCGCCGGGCGAGATCGAAGCTTTCCTTCTCGAACCAGACGCCGCCCTCGAGGGTGTTGCGGTTGGTCTCGTAGGAGAGCGAGCTGAGGAAGCCGCCGCGGGCGATGCGGTACTCCGAGGTGCGCTCGGAGATAGGCGAGATGGTGGTGAAGCTGGAGGGATCGACGGTGGGGACGTACGGGGTGTACCAGAGGCCAGTGCCGGCGTTGTGGTGGCCGTAGAGGGTGGTCTTCGAGGTGAGGTGGCTGGTGATGGCGGTGTTGTACTTGACGTAGCCGAGGAAGTCTTTGCGCAGGCCGCCGGCGGCGTAGTAGCCGACGTCTTCGGGGTCGTTCGAGAGATCGCCGAAGCCCTTGGGCTGGATGGTGGGGATGGCGCCGGGAAAGGCGGTTGAGATGCCGGCGAAGACTGTGCCGCCGCCACCCTGGGCGTTGTAGGCGTTGGCTGCCTGGAGGGCTGTGCCCCAGTCGCCGAAGTTGTCGGTTTTGTAACCGAACTGGTGCACCCAGAGCTTGTTCTCGTCCTGGTAGTCGACCTCCTGGCGGTTGGAGAAGTCGGCGTAGACGGTGAGCAGGCCTTTGCTGCCGACGAACTGCTGAAACTTGGTGTTGAACTGGAAGTAGCTCTGACGGATGGGACCGAAGCCGCGCCACTTGTCGGAGGTCTGGTAGACGCCGTCGACGAAGAGCTTGGTGTGGGTGGAGAGCAGACCGCTGTCGTAGCGGGCGAAGGTGCGTGAGCCGGCGAAGCTGCCGAAGGACTGCTGGGCCTGGAAGCCGCGTTTATCGAGGGGGTCGTTCGAGAAGAACTGAACGGCGCCGCCGAGGTTGCTGGTGGAGGCGGTCTCGAGCGCGCCAGTGCCCTGCGAGAGGGTGGCTTTGCCGAGGTTCTCGTCGATCAGGGCGCGGCTGATGTGGAGGCCGTTGAGGTTGCCGTAGGACATGTCGCCGAGCGGGACGTCGTCGAGGGTGAAGCCAAGCTGGTTCTGGTTGAAGCCGCGAACGGAGATGCGGAGCGCCCACTCGTAGGCGCCGTAGGGATCGGCCGAGGTGATGCTGACGCTGGGCAGATGGGCGAGGACGGCGATGGGGCTGGTGCCGGGGGTGGACTCGAGCAGCAATTTCGAGTCGATGGACTGCTCGTCGCGGGTGGCGCCGGGCGCGGTGACGGTGACGGTGTCTTCGGTCGAGAGCTTCTGCGCGGGATTGGCGGACTGCGGCGCGGCGGAGCTGCTGGACGAGCCCTGTGCGGGAGCCGCGGAGCTGGAGGCGGTGAGCTGCTGCTGCGGGACGGCGGGACTCTGTTGCGCCGGGGCACTCTCGGCGGAGAGCAGCGCGAGCGCGACGAGCATTGAGGAAAGGGCGGCGGATGAAGGGGCGGGCTGGTTCACTGGGTTCTCCTAGGGCGCAACATCGGGCGCGAGGCCCGGGCTCTCGTCGCACGATCGAGCGCGTGATCGAGAGATCTCCGCTGAAGTGCCCACGGCGAAGCGGCTGCAGCTCAGGCCATGGGAGCGCCAGCCGCGACAGGGAGCGGGGTGACGATCGTCTGGCTGCGACGAGCTACCGGTGGTGAGCCGATAGGAGTCGGTGAACAGCGTGCCGTGGTTTCCAGCGGGGAGTAGCTTGACGGTAAAAGGAGGCGCGGCTGGGAATGTTGCGGAGCGTTTAAGATCCGGTAAAGACTCTGCGACAGCGGGTACTTCGGCCGGCTTGTGGTGAAGGAGAACGGCCGCGAGCAGCGCAATCGGCCCCTTGCGGAATCACCAAGCCATCTTGGGCAAGGCAGTGGCGTTGGCGGTGAATCGATCGAGAAGGTACGACATCGAAGTATCTATGTCGCCGGATAGATTGGGCGCCGGAGGTCGTATGCAGATCGGGATCGATAGTTTCGCGGCGGTGTATCCGGACCCGCGCACGGGCAAGGCGCCGACGGCGGTGGAGCGGCTGCAGGATCTGCTTGAAGAGATTGCGCTGGCCGATCAGGTGGGGCTGGATGCGTTTGGGGTGGGCGAGCACCATCGGCCGGAGTTTGTGGATGAGGCGCCGCACATGATTCTGGCGGCAGCGGCGACGCGGACGAAGACGATCCGGTTGAACTCCGCGGTGACGGTGCTGAGCGCGGCGGATCCGGTGCGGGTGTTTCAGGAGTTTGCCACGCTCGATCTGCTGTCGAACGGGCGGGCGGAGATTGTGGCGGGGCGGGGGTCGTTCATCGAGGCGTATCCGCTCTTTGGGCTGGAGTTGCAGGACTATGACTCGCTGTTCGCGGAGAAGCTGGATTTGTTGCTGCAGCTTCGCGAGCAGACGGAGATGCATTGGCAAGGCCGGCATCGCGCGCCGCTGACGGGGCAGAGTGTGTATCCGCGGCCGCTGCAGACCCCGCTGCCGGTGTGGCTGGGGGTGGGTGGAACGCCGGCGTCGTTTGCGCGGGCGGGCACGCTGGGGCTGCCGCTGATGGTGGCGATTATTGGAGGAGAGCCGCATCGCTTTCGACCGCTGATCGATCTGTATCGCGAGGCCGGGCGGCGGGCGGGGCATGCGGCCGACAGCCTGAAGGTTGGGCTGCACATGCTTGGCTACGTGGCGAAGACGAGCCAGGGAGCGGCGGACGCCTTCTTTCCCGGCTACGCGCATGCGTTTACGGAGATTGGCAGAGAGCGGGGATGGCCGCCGGTGACGCGGCGGCAGTTTGACGCGCTGCTGGGGCCAACCGGCGCTCTGCTGGTGGGGGATGCGGCGACGGTCGCCGAGAAGATTGCCGCCGTGAATGAGGCGCTTGGCGGGGTGTCGCGGCTGAACTTCCAGATGAGCGCCGCGACGCTGACTCATGCGGAGTTGATGAGCGCGACCGAGTTGCTGGGGACTGCGGTGGCGCCGCTGGTTCGCGAGCGACTTGGTGGCGGCTTCGCGCCTGGGCGTTTGACGGCGTGAAGTAGACACAGAGCGGCTGGTCCGGGCTGGCAACCGGGGCTCGTAGACTTGAGGCTATGGCGATTGCGGAGAATTTGGCACGAGTTCGGGCGGAGATTGCGGCGGCGTGCCAGGCGGCTGGACGCGCTGAATCTGACGTGACGCTGATCGCGGTGAGCAAGGTGCACCCTGCGGAGCGGTTGCTGGAGGCCTACGCGGCCGGGCAACGGGTATTTGGCGAGAACCGGGTGCAGGAGATGCAGGCCAAAGCTGATCTGGTGCGGGGGCTGGAGGGCGCGGAGTTCCACCTGATCGGGCCACTGCAGAATAACAAGACGGCCAAGGCGGCGGAGCTGTTTGACGCGGTGGACACGATCGCCGAGGTGAAGACGGCGCAGCGGCTCTCGACGGCGGCGCTGGCGCTTGGCAAGCTGCTGCCGGTGTTGATCGAGGTGAAACTTTCGCATGAGGAGTCGAAGCATGGCGTGTCACCGGCGGAGCTTCCTTCCCTGCTGACGACGATTGCCGGGTTAGAGGGGCTGCAGGTACGCGGGTTGATGACCGTGCCGCCGTGGGATGAAGAGGAAGAGACGGCGCGACCGTACTTCCGCCAGCTGCGCGAGCTGCGCGACGGTCTGCAGGGAGAGTTCTCTCTGCTGCGGGAGCTTTCGATGGGCATGTCGAATGACTTCCGGGTGGCGATCGAGGAGGGGTCGACCGCAGTGCGGGTGGGAACGGCGATCTTTGGTGCACGACCAACACGAGCCGCCAAAGAAAATGATCCGCCGGAGTAATCATTACTTTCGACCAGCGACCGCAGGAAGCTCTTCAAAGAGTTTGGTCATCTCAACATGAAGACCGAGATTGCAGAAGATTGCTCGCGGCGGTGGGGAAAAGGGGTAGATCTGCGATGGCTAAGGCATTGGAAGCGGTAGTGGAGAACGAAATCGATGTGGTTGAGACAGCGAAGGTCGAGCAGACAATCGACGACAAGGGGATCGGCGACAGGATTCGGCGACTGCGGCTAAAGCGGTCGATGGGCCTGGTCGAGCTCGGTCAGCGAACCGGGCTGTCGGCAAGCTTTCTCTCTCAGCTGGAGACTGGCCGAGTGATTCCGACGATCCGCAATCTGGCGAAGATTGCGCTGGTCTTCGAGAAGGATCTGGCGTACTTCTTCCGGCAGGATCGCAGTGTGACCTTTCGCGCGTTGAAGAAGAGCGACCGTGTGCGACTCACTCGAAGCATGAAGGATGGATCGCGCTTCATCTCGGAGAGCCTGAGTTCGCTGGTGCCGGATAGCCGCATGATTCCGTGTCTGGCGGAGTTTCGACCGGGCGAGGAGAAGTGTGAGTTTACGCCCAAGATCTTTCCCGGCTTCGAGTTTATTTATATCCTTGAGGGTTCACTCTGCCTCATCACCCCGAATGAGCGGCAGCAGCTGGGCAATGGCGATGTAGGTTGGATCGACGCGCGCACCCGGCGCCAGTACACCAGCGACGGAGAAGAGGGCGCGAAGGCGATGATCGTGACCTTTCCGCAGGAGTAACGGCTGACTTCTACTTGCGCTCGTCGACTCGGGTTAGGGAGTCGACGAACCGGAACGCGCAAGGATAAGGATGGCTAGGAGGCCAATCAGGCCCGCGGCGAAGAGGCCTCCCATGGCCGCCGCCATCGAGAGTTGTGGTGAAGCCGTCTGGTGCTCCTGTGCCAGCTTGAGTATGAGTCGATCTGCCACAAAGCCGGTCAGGACTGTAACGCAAAGGATGGAGACGAGGGCGCCGGCAAACTTCCTGGGCGAGCTCATCGGGTTGGCCTGGGCAGACGGACGACAGAGGTCTGGGGATTAATCTGGCACCTGCCATCCCACGCCGGTCTGCGCCATCGTGATCGTTGCGGTTCCATCCGCGGAGACGGCCTTTCCCTCGTCCGGGTAGGCTGCCATCACGGCAGGAGACTTGGCCCATACTGGTGTGTCCACAAGGCTGTAGGTGTACGTCACCTTCGACTCATTAAACCCGCTCGCGCCCTTTGCCGGCGCGGTGTAGCCAGCGATTCCCGTAACATGGCGGAAGCCGTAGCAGAAGCGCGGCGCGGACTTCTGCCCGTAGTCGGAGACGCTGTAGCGCGTGACGTGAATGGCGGGCTCAGCCTCCTTTTCGAGCAGCTTGCTGGTCACCAGCGTATCGAGTTGCCGGGTCTCCTCCTTGTCCGAGGTCTCGTAGGGAAATCGCAGCGCGGTCTTGTAGAGGCAATCGGGATGATCCGCCAGGAACTTGCCGAGGCCCTTGGTGAAGTTCTCAGGTGACGGGTCAGATGGCGAGTGGCAGCCTGTCGCCGGCAGAAAAGCAAGGGTGCTGCCCAACAGCAGGGTGACGATCTGGTGCGCTGGTCGCATGAGACATCGTATCCCGCCGGGCGCGGTTACATCCGCTCCGGAGCGGGTTGCTCGTCTGTTCGCGAGAGCACTTGGCCTGCGCGCAGCTACTCCCATAGCCACGCGGCACCTCGAACGCCGCTTGCATCGCCATGAAGCGGTCGAACGATCTGGACGTCGGGAGCCGGCCCGAAGGTATAGGTCTGGATGCGCCCGGGAAGATTGCGGTAGAGGCGCTCGACCTTGGAGAGGCCGCCGCCGAGAACGATCACGTTCGGGTCGAGCACGTTCACGATGGTGGCAAGCGCGCGGGCCATGCGGTCCTCCAGGCGGTCCATGGCGGCGACCGCCTGCGGATCGCCAGAGTCGCTCGCGGCAACAATCGATGGCCCGTCGAGCGGACGCTGGGTGTGGTGAAAGAAGTCGCGCATGAGACCCGTTCCGGAGATCCAGGTCTCGAGACAGCCGTTCTTGCCGCAGTAGCAGGGC
>CAXSEC010000062.1:0-18860 GCA_964236325.1 uncultured Acidobacteriaceae bacterium
GATGGGGTATTCTTCGACGCAACCGGTGAACTCAGTGACGGAGTTTGTCAGGGTGAAGCCACCAGCGCTCGAGATATTTGTGCTCAGCCAGCCACCATTGTCCATGTCGATGCCGCCGAAGGGCATGCCACTGATGCGGATGTGATCAGCAACAACGTCGGGTCCGCTCGGTCCATGGATGCCTTCGTTGGCGAGGCCGTGAATGGCCAGATCGGTGAGGTTGGCTGAAGCCATGGAGTCTTCGAGGACGCCGTTGGTGCCGAAGTGATCCGCTACGGTGCAATGGTTGTTGAAGTTGCCGTCTGTAGAGCAGGCTGCGGCATCGGTGATTTCAAAGCATGCAACATCGACAAACTGGGAGTCGGTGATGTTGAAGGCGGCAGGCGCCTGCAGGTCGAGCGTGAGGCCTGTCTTTGCGGAGTCAGCATGGCAGCTGGCGTAGTTAGCTCCAAGAATTTTTGTGTGTCGAGCTGAGGTGCCTGAGGGGATCGTTGGCATGTAGCAGTTGTAGCCAGGATCGCCGGCGCAGTTGATACCGGTCTTGCCGATGACGTAGCGGCTGGCGTTGGGCGCGACGATGACCGTGTCGCCACCGGAGATGATCCATCCCAGGCTGTTGGCGGTGACCTGGTCAGCCCAAAGGAAGGAGAGGTTTGCGAGGGCACAGTTTTGATTGCTTCCGGACCCGGGATACGGGGCGTTGGAGTGCCCGTTGCATTGTCCTGAGGGGGTGCGCGCGGCGGAGATGAAGGGCGTGCCGCCATCCGGACGAATGTACCACGTTGCGGTGCCGGTTCCGCCGGCGACGATATTCAGCGTGATGGTATTTCCGGGGGCTTGCCAACCGCCCTGGGTGCTGGCGCCGAAGTTGCCATTCCCGCCGAGATTGCAGGTAAAGGTGACGAGGCCGGGGGAGAGGCCGGTGACCCTGGCGTCGGTGTCGATGGTGGCTTTCGAGGGATCAGAGCTGGTCCAGGAACAGATGGACTGGATCGGGAAGCCGGCGCTGCCACCGCCGGCGTTATTGACGACGAAGCCTTCACCGATCGAGACTCTGGAACCGACGGCGACGTTCAGGGTCGGGTTGGTCGTGCCATAGGTGGTGAAGGCGCGGTAGTCGGGGGTCGGATAGCGGTACCAGGTGTCGCCGGCATGCTGGGTGTAGACACCGGCGTGGGCGGTGAGGCCACCGGCGGTGACGACCACAAACTGATTGAGGTAGCGGTTGGTGTTGTTTGGAGAGACGTCGGCGAGGGGATCTTCAACGGCGCTGGCGACACCGGTGGCGCTGACGGTCATGCGGGAGTTCCAGGAGCTGGACCAGGTGGCTCCGCCTGCGGCCGCACAGTTGTCGACGGAGTTGTCGGTGTAGGTACAGCTGGTCGAGAACTGAACGGAGGTTCCATTCTGCATGACGGCGCCCTGCGGCAGGATCGCGATGCTGGACACGGTCTTCGCATGAAGAGCAGGTGCAAGAAGCAGGAGCAATGCGGCAAGAAGAGTTTTCATTACTGTAGCTTCGCCTCCAGGCGGACTGCGGTAGACAGCAGGAGTTCGTAGGTGGAGCGAGTGGGACGGGTCTTTCCTGTCCCTGCGAGGATGACAGAGACACGAGGTCGGTGGAAGACACTGAAGGCGTCAGACATTCCGCCCGAAAGCAGCAGGATGCTACTGCTTTTGGGGAAGGCATGCGCGTGAGGAGATCGACCTTAGAGCGGATGTTATTGGCGTAGAAGAAGAACAAGCAACGACAACGGGTCATCGCAGGGATCCTTCGCTGCGCTCAAGGATGACAAGCTAAAAAGAGCGAAACCGGCAGGATTCTTCTTCGTTGACGGACTCTCCGGTCGGGACGACAAGGCCATCAGGTCATTGTCTCCGGGCGGGGTACAGGCGGTAGACGGTGAGCGTTTGTTCCGCGATGCTCTGCCAGGAAGACTCGCCGAAGTTCAACGCTTGAATGTTCTCCGAGAGGGATCGTCTTAGAGGCTCGTCTGAGAGCAGGTTGAGCAGCGCAGCGCTGAGACGTTGGTTTTCAGGAGGAACGAGAAGAGCGCTTATGCCGTCAACCAATTGCTCGCGAAAGACAGGAAGGTCCGTTGCGAGGATGGTCTTGTTAAAGGCGAGTCCCGTGGCCAAGGCGCCGCTTGTGGTGATGGCGCGGTAGGGATAGACGATGACCTCTGCAGCGCGATAGAGCGCCACAAGTTCCGGCGTGGTGATGAAGTGCTGATAGAGGTGGACACGTTTGAGGTTGAGGGCAGCTGCCTGCTGTTTGAGGGCCAGAAGGAGTGCAGGATCTCCCGTTCCGGCAACGACGAGATGGGCTTTGTCATTGGCTTGCTCGACCGCTTGCCAGGCATCGAGAAGAAGATCGACTCCCTTGTACGGGAAGACCAATCCCTGCCAGAGTACAAGGGGGTCTGCGGTGGTTACGCCAAACTTTTCAAGAAGGGGGCCACTCTCCTGTACCGGGAGATCGAAAAAAAAAGGACCGTGCGGGATGATGGAGATGCGAGCGGGATCGAGATGAAACTCGGAGACCAGTCTGGCCTGAATGGAGGCTGAGTGGCAGATCAGGTGATCAACGAAGTGATAGAGCCGCTCGAAGACGGCTCGGTGCTGGTCGGCGCTATCGTGCGGGAGAAGATCATGCACGGTGAGGATGATCGTTGATCCACGCCGCTTGCAGAACTTCACGAACCAGAGATCGAGGGGGAGCTTCCACGTGATCATCGGGAGGTATTGGACGTGAAGGATGTCTGGGTGCGAGCGAGAAGATCGCAGCGCCAGGGCCGTGAGGTTGATGGTGGCTTCCGCGAGCTTCAGTAACCTGCGGAGCAGCCGGGGCAGCAGAGGGAGGCGGCCTACGAGGTCGAGGGCGCCGGGATCGGTATGGAGGCCTCTTGACGAGAAGCAGTCTGGATCGAGATAGTACGTGATCGAGCCGATGGTGAGGTCGGCGCCGCGATCGATGAGGGCGCGGGAGAGGTAGGCGGTGTAGTACGGGACGGTCGCCAGAAGGTCCAGCATGTAGATGCGCGGCGGTCGCGAGGTGGGGGTAGCGGCGGGCATCATGGATGAGCACTCGGCGCGGGAGATTGTGCGGTGAGGAGGCTACGGTAGAGGTGCCGGTAGTGTTCGGTCATGGTGTGGGCGGAAAACTCGGTCTCGACGAGCTGTTTCGCCTGTGCGGCCAGGCGATGTCGGAGGTTGGGGTCGGTGAGCAGGGTGATCATGGCCTGGCTTAGCGTCTGGACGTCGTTGGGTGCGACGAGAAGGCCTGTCTGCTGGTGACGGATGAGCGAGGGAACTTCTCCGACCGAGGTGGCGAGGATCGGAAGACCGCTGGCCATGGCTTCGAGGAGGGAGATGGGCAGACCTTCCTGCCGCGAGGACGAGACGAGGACATCGAGCGAGGCGTAGACGGCGGGCATGTCGTCGCGGCGCCCCGGCAGGCTGACACGATCGGTGAGTTTGAGCGTGTGCAGAAGCTGCTCGAGCGCGGGGCGATCGGGGCCTTCGCCAAAGACGATGAAGCGGATTTGCGGGAGCTGCATGAGGACGCTGGCGGCTGCCTGCAGGAAGAGGTCGATGCCTTTTTCGTGCGAGAGACGGCCGACGAGGCCGACGGTGAGGGGACGGCTGGGGTCCGGGTCGATGGCGCGAGTTTGCTGGAAGGGATGCGTGTCGATGCCATTTGCGATGATGGAGACGCGGTCGGGCGGGACGCCCGCCTGGATGAGCCGCGTGCGGACCTCTGCCGAGACGGCGACCACGGCGGCAAAGGAGCGAAGGACGCGGCGATCGGCCATGCCATAGGCGCGGAGAAGCCGGCTGTTGTCGTACCAGGTATGGCAGGTCGAGAGCAGGGGGATGGGCGACTTACGAAGAGCGCACCAGGCGTAGATGTCGGCCTTATAGCCGTGGGCGTGGAGGATGTCGGCCTGTGTCGCGTGAACGAGCTCGCGGATGCGGCGCGCGACCGAAGGATCCACTTGACCGCGGCAGCGGATGCGATGAGTTACGACGCTGCGGTGGAAGGCGGCTTGCTCCAGATCGAGGTTGGGTGCGGACACATTCTCAAAGAGGGCTATCTCACTTGAGTCGCCGTTGGCGATCAGGGTCTGCGAGAGATTGAGGATGACGGCTTCGGCTCCGTACATGCCGCCGCTGCTGATGAGGTGGAGGATCTTCACGCGGCAGGGACTCCCGGATCGTCTGCTTCCGGCTCTTCGCGGTTGATGAGGGACCAGAGGCGGCGATAGATGGAGTCGCCGAGGAGGCGTTTCACTGCGGACTTGGCGCCGGCGATGCGTTCGATGCGGCGCAGAACGCCGGAGGAGGGATTGAGCAGGCGGGACAGCCAGGCGGTTGTTGCACCGGCGTGGATGTTAAGGCGGCCCAGGCATGGGGCGAGGGGCGAGGACTCTGGCCTGGGGATGGAGGTGAAGACCTGGGTGTAGCCGGCGCTCCAGCAGGCGTCGAGGACTGCGCGATTGAAGCGTCCGCCGGGAAGAGACATGCTGGTGACGGAGGCGCCGAGATGGTCTTCGAGCGTGAGTCTGGCGACGCGAAGCTCCTGGTCGAGTTCGGCCGGCGAACAGTGGGTGAGCAGCTTGTGGGTAAGGCCATGGGCTCCGATGCGCTGACCGGAGGCGTGGAGCTTGCGGAGGTGCGATGGTTCCATGAAGCCGGGCTTCTTGCCGGTCCAGCCGGCGGTGATGAAGAAGTAAGCGGAGAGTTGTTGCGCGAGCAGGATGGGGAGGGCTTCGGTCAGGTTGGAGAGATGGCCGTCGTCGAAGGTGAGTTCGGGACGGAGCGAGCCGGCCGGCATTGCAGCGCGAAAGAGCGCTACGTGCTTTCGGAAGGCCGCGGTGGTCGTGACGTAGGAGTAGGTTGACGGGGTGGAGCGGAGTTCGTGGTAGAGGAGGAACAAGCTGGGCGGCTTTAGGAGACTGTTTGGGGGACGATCGGGACTGGATGCTTGCGACACAGGCGCGTTCCACCAAAAGGGTATTTTTACGGCGGCGTTAGCCTTCATAGTAGAGGAATGGCGGGCGAGGGGAATGCCACAAACGGGGACGTGACGAAGCCGATGACGGACGAGGCGAATGTCGCACGCGCTGGGGAGCGGGTTAGTGTGGTGATCCCGGCGTATAACGTGGCGGGCTTTCTTGAGGAGACACTTCAGTCGGTTTTCGCGCAGACCGTGCCTGTGTTTGAAGTTCTGGTGGTCAATGATGGATCTCCGGATTCGGCGGCTCTGGAGCGGGTGCTGGAGCCGTATCGGGAGCGCATTCGTTATCTGGTGCAGGAAAACCAGGGGCCTTCCGCTGCGCGAAACGCAGGAATCGATGAGGCAACAGGGGCTTTTATAGCGTTTCTGGATGGGGATGATGTCTGGCTGCCAGGGTACGTGGAGCGACAGATGGAATATCTTCGCACGCATCCGGCGCATGACCTGGTGTATTGCAATGCGGTGTTTTTTGGGGACTCCATCTATGCCGGCCAGGAGTACATGACGGTGTGTCCGTCGACCGGGGAGGCGGATGCGGCGGCGCTGATCGAGCGGCGGTGCCATGTGTTTACTTCGGTGATGGGGCGAGCGGCGGCGCTGAAGACGATGCGCTTTGATGTGGCGCTGTGGTCGAGCGAGGACTTCGATTACTGGTTGCGGCTATCGGCGGCGGGGTTTCGGATTGGCTATCATCGCGAGGTGCTGGTGCGGTATCGCAAACGGCAGACGAGTCTGTCGGCCGATCCGACGTCGATGGCGCGCGCCAACCTGGCTGCGCTCAGTAAAGCGATGCCACTCTGGACTGTGGAGTCGCGTGAGGGAAGGGCGCTGCGAGAGGCGGCGGCGCGAAAGTCTGCTGAGCTGGGGGTGATGCGCGGCAAGATCGCTCTAAGAGCCTCTGACACCAGGCTTGCCGTGAGCCATTTACGCCAGGCGAACGCGTATTACAAGAGCGCCAAGCTCAGCCTGGTGGTGGCCCTGGTGCGGTATGCGCCGGCTTTGGTGCGAAGCCTTTACTCCTTCCGCGAGCGAAGATTTCAGGGCTATCGAGGGACAAACTGATGGCCAATGCGGCGGTAGAGATGAACGTGCCACTCAATCCGGCGCAGGTGAGGGCCAGGCGGTCGGGGTACATTCCTACGCTGGATGGGTGGCGAACGATTGCGATCTTCGCCGTGATTGCCTTTCATTCGCGGCCGATCCACGTGGGGCGATTTAGTTTCGAGCGGCTGCAGGACTATGGGGATCGCGGGGTGCAGCTTTTCTTTGCGATCAGTGGCCTTCTGATCTGCTCGCGCCTGCTGGAGGAGCAGCGGGTGCATGGGGCGATTTCACTGCGGGGGTTCTATCTGCGGCGGCTGTTTCGCATCCAGCCTGCGGCGATCGTGATGCTGGCCGGGGTGGGTGTGCTGGCGCTGATGGGTGTGCTGCATGTGAGTTTTGGGGCGATGGCGGCGTCGCTGCTGTCGTATCGGAACTTCTTCAACGCGTCAGACGCACGGACGCTTTCGGGTGACCGGTATACGGTGCACTTCTGGTCGCTGGCGGTGGAAGAACACTTTTACTTTCTGCTTCCGGCGATTCTGGTGTTCTTTCGGCGACGCGCGGTTGCGGTGCTGGCGGGGCTTTCCGGTGTGTTTCTGCTGTGGCCGCCGATCGCTCACAGGCTGGGCTTTACTTCGGCGCAGCTTTCGTACCAGAGAACGGATCTGGCGCTGCAGGATTTGCTGGTTCCGGCGCTGCTGGCTGTGCTGCTAACGCGGCCATGGTTTCGGGAGCGAATGATACGCGCGACGCGGTTCAGCGGGCTGATTGTGGTGGTGGTGGTGAGCCTGCTGGTGTCCGAGTTGTTTCTCGGCGGGCACGTCACGCACCAGATCACGTGCTTCGGGTTTCCGGTGATGGTGGCGAGTACGATGCTGCACCCGGAGGAGTGGCTGGGGCGGCTGCTGGAGACGCGTCTGTTTACGTTCTTCGGCCGATTGTCGTACAGCTTGTACCTGTGGCAGCAGCTGTTCTTTCTGCATCGGCCGGAGACGTCGGTGCTGCGCTATGTCCAGGTATGGCCGATCAACCTGATCGCGGCGATTCTGTGCGCGCTCGGGAGCTACTACTTTGTCGAGAAGCCGCTGATGAAGCTGGGACACCGTGTGGCGCCGCCGGTGACTCCGGGGCGTGAGGATCTGCAGGGAACGCCGGTCGAACGTTAAGAGGGAGTCAGCTGGCGGCTTCTACGAGTTCGAAGAGCTGCCGCGATTTGGTGTAGATCCATGCGATGCGGCGGCCGTTGAACGCGACAGCGGGAGCGGCTGGGCTGACCAAGAGACACTTTTGGCGAAGGGCGTGGGCGATTGCCGCGTCGAGGTCGGCGGTCTGAAAGCAGAGGTGATAGGCGGCGCCTCCGCCCTTGGCCAGGGTCGCGCGGATGGGGGAGTCTTCGGTGAGTGGAGCGATGAGCTCGACTTCGACGGCGTCGTGATCCTGGGTGGTGAGGAAGTTAACGGAGACGCGCTGGATGGGGTCATCGAAGGGGCCTGAGATGACGCGATAGCCGAAGAGGGCGGTGAGCAGATCGGTGGTGGGGCCGAGATCGGGTACGGCAACGCCGACGTGGAGCAGCTTGAATCCCAGGGTGCTCAGGAGCTCGGGGGATGTAGAGGGGAACTCGTTGGGGGCGATGGGGGTCTCGGGCAAGCTATCGGGCGGCGACATTACAGGGCAACACCTTTTTCGGTGAGAGCGGCTTGAAGCTTTGCGACCGAGGTGAGGTCCGGGATGCGCTGGGGATCGAACTGCACCCCGTACTCCCCTTCCAGAGCAAGGATGACCTGCAGGTGGGTGAAGGAGTCCCACGACTCCAGGGTTGCGGAGGAGAGATCGGGAGTGACCTGGTCGGGACTGACGTCGAGGGTGTCAGCGAGCAGCGTGCGAAGGGACGGCGGGACGGTCGAGGGGTTCATGCGGGAGGGTTCCTTCCAGGGTGATCCATGGCGGGACGGCGGGGAGAGCCGGGCTGAGATCGAGTCTGTAGATCAGTGTGTCACTACCTTCGTTGGAGACGGGCTGAAAACCATGTTCGGGGTAGAAGCTGGCGGCGGGAGCGTTCTTCTTGCTGGGGATAAATTCGCCGATGAGATGGGCGGCCCCACGATGGCTGGCGTGCTGGGCGAGACAGGCAAGGAGGGCGGACTCGATGCCGCGACCGATGACGCGGCAGGAGAGGACAAGCGAGTCGATGACGCAGGCTGCGCCGCGGGAGCGAGCGAGTGCCAGACCGACGACACCTGCGTCGCCGAAGCGATCCCGGACGCGGACGGCGATGGCGAGTCCACCTGGGACAGCGGCGAAGTCTTCGATCTCGCTGGCGGAGTGGCGGCGGGTGGTGAGATTGAACTGATTGGTTTTGGCGAGAAGCTGCACGGAGCGGGCCAGAGGGGCCTCCAGCGCGCCGAGAACGGTGCAGACGATCCCGAGTGAGGCGAGGAACTCGTCACGACCGCCGGCGGTGGCCTCAAGATCGGCGCGCTGGGCCTGTGCCTTGTAGTCGGTCAACCGATTCTGATCGTCTGCCGTGACGCGCAGGACATCGAAGAAGGGCTGATCGGCGAGCAGATCGAGGAGCTTCCAGGGATCGGCGGTGGGGGCCTCAATCACGGCAACTTCGGGAAGTTGCTGGCGGATCGCCAAGGCTTCGGCCGGATTGTCGTCGACGAAGACGAAGGAGTCGAGGCCGAGGGAGAGCTCGGACGCGAGCTCGCGGAGTGACTGCGCTTTTTCGTTCCAGCTGATCTTGAGGGCGGCGAAGTCGTCAAGGGTTAGAGCGAGGTCGGCGGCGCGGGCGGTGAAGGCCTCGCGCACGTCGGCTTCGTTGTTCTTCGAGACGGCCGCGAGGAGGATGCCGCGCGAGGCTAGCTGCTTCAGGTAGCGCTGGTAGTTGTGAAAGGGCGTGCCGGGGAAGGTGGTTCCGGTGACAATGCCCTGCACGCCTTCCTCGCCGAGAACGCCGCCCCAGAGAGTGTTGTCGAGGTCGGTGCAGAGGACCTTGCGCGGCGGGTGGAAGAAGATACGGAGGCTGCGAACCAGAGCCTGGGAGTAGGTGGCGAAGTTGGCGGCTGCCACGGGAAGACGCGAGGAGAGAAACAGGCGCTGGTCGGTCCAGCGGAGACGGCCATGCTGCGCCGCGGTGGCGTCCATGTCATAAAAGACGCAGTCGGAGATGGAGGCGCAGAGAGCGGCGAGCTGATAATTGAGGCGCTGGACGGCGCGGGGGAGGCTGTTGGGCATATTTGCGTCTGCTACTTGGCCCAGGGACGTGGCGTGGGGCACGACGAAGCCCTGCAGCAGCAGACGGGCCTTGCTATGGGCACGTACGCCTTGCAGTAGATGCGCGAGGTGCTGCACGGCATTTGCCAGCTCCTGATCGACGGCGCTGCCGACGCCGTTTCCGCAGAGCTCCGGAAGCTGACCGGCAACGTCTTCGAGGTCGAGGAGGATGAGGACGAGATCAGGGTTGCTGCGCGCGAGGGCTCCCTGGGAGCTGAGCAGATCTTCGACGTAGGATCCGAAGCCGCCGAGCGTTGGCTCGAGGAGGAGTCCGGAGAGCAGAGCGAAGGTTTGCAGAAAAGGAAGGATGGGCTCAACGGTGACGGAGCGAACGATGAAGGTTCGGAGGGGGCGAATGCCGGGGCGATGTGCGAGAGCAGGGGCGAGGGCGGTGGCGGCGCGGGCGCAGAGCTGAACGTCAGCAGGCTTGCTCTCTGCGTGTATCAGCTCGCGCATGGTCGTGAGCATCAGCGATGTGTCGCGAGTGTCGACGGCGGTCTTGAGCGACTGCCGCAGCTCCTGACGCCTCGATTCCTCAAGCATGGGAGCTGCCTCCAATGACTTCTTCTGGGGTGACGACGGCTGTGGCGGCGGGCCGCATGACGATGCGCCCGGGAACTCCCATCACGGTGGCGCCCTCTGGAATATTGTTGATGACGAGGGTATTTGCGGCGATCTTCGCTCCGGAGGCGACGCGGATTTTGCCGATGATGGCGGCGCCGGTGCCGACGTACACGTTATCACCGAGGGTTGGCGCACCTTTGCGGCCCATGGCGGAGGTGCCGATGGTGACGCGGTGAGCGATGTCGCAGTTGCGGCCGAGTGTGGCTTCGGGGTTGATGTGAACGCCGCCGATGTGGGCGATGAAGAGACCTTCGCCGATGCGAGCGCTGGGGTCGATGCACATTTCCATAAAGATCTCGCAGAATTTGTTGCCGAGCAGGGAGATGACTTTGAGGGGTAGGCGGATGATGAGCGGAGGCGGAGAGACGTTCAGCCAGTTGCCGAGGCGATACCAGCCGATGGCCCAGACTGCGGGGTTCAGCCATATATCGCGCGAGCTGTTTCCCTTCTGCCGATATCGATCCAGATCTGCGCGGAACTTGCTCATGGGTCTCTTCAGAGTTTAGACGGTGGGGTGGCGCGACTTTGTCGCGGTCGCTTCAGAAGCCGAGCCGCGACCCTAGTTTAGGGCCGATGTCAGGTGCGGAGCCTACACCGAACAGGGTAGACCTAACACGATAGATCAGGGGTGAAAGGCGAAAGCTCCTATGTCACTGGAGCCGCTTTCTGGCCGCGCGACGCCACTCTGGTCATACGTGAGACCCGGAACTGCGATGCCGGTGCCGCGTGCCGGACTGCCGCTTTGAAGATGAAGGTCCATGGCATCGAGGCTGCTCTCTCCACTCCAGACCGGGAGGTTCGCAAGCTGCGGATCGACACAGCGCTCCTGCGGGCCGGAGGGGCAGGAGCGCATGCGGAAGTACAGGTTGTGGTCGCGGGCCTGGAAGGGATTGCTGCCGAGTCCGGTTGCGTAGAAGATGGCGGGAAGTCGGCCGTCGCGGGGATTCTTGTAGCCAACGTGAAGGTTGTTCTGGAAGATGATGTTGGGATGCGTGCAGGTTCCACTGCAGGTGATGTCGTAACTGGTTGTGCCGTAACCCAGGTAGGTGTTGTTTTGAAAGGAGTAGGAGCCGTCGTTGGTGACAACGAAGGCTATACCGTCGCCTCCTGCGCGGCAGAAGAGGGACAGGTTTCTGTTATATCCATCCGGGACACCGCTCATGGGAGCGGAGAGTCTGCTGCAGTTATGCACGGTAACGTTGTTGCGAAAGACGACGGTGTGCATGGCGCCGAGCTTCCATTGCTGGCCCATGTTGCCATAGGACTCTGAGTTGGTGATGGTGATGTCGCTGCCACCCGTATGCAGGAGATCGAAGCCATCCTGGGTGTTGTAGCGGAAGACACAATGATCGCAGGTGAAGTCGAGAGGGGTGTCGGGCGTGCCGATACCATCTCCGTAGCCCGCGTGATCCTGATCAAAGCAACTGGCGGCGGGATGCGCGGATGTGATGGGATACTCTTCGTTGCAGCCGTTCCATTCAACGAGCAGGTTGGACGCGTGAACAGCGGCGCCCGGGGCACTATGGGTGCCACGGCCATCATCGAAGTCCCAGCCGGCACCGGCATTGAAGGCGATTCGGACATGATCAACGAAGACGTCGCCGCCGATGGCACCAATGATTCCGCGAGACGCGAAGCCGTGGATATCAAGATTCCTGAGCGTTAGATCAGCCGTTGACTGATTGGTGCCTATGCCGACACTGGCGTAGTCAGGAAGTGGCAGGGAAGAACCACAACTCTTTACGCCGGAAGTAGGGCCGCCCAATCGGGAGCATGTTCCGTGCGCTGTTATTTCGAGGCATTCGAGATCAATGTGCTTTGAGCCACTTACATTGATGACGAGACTTAGTCCGTACCCTCCGTAAAGCTGAGTTTTGTGATCACAATGGGCGAAGTTTCCGCCAAGGAATCGGGTCGGCTGATGATCATAGCCGGAGGGAACTGGCGGCATAAAGCAGCCGTAAGGATCTCCGGGACAGAGCCCCGGATGATCGTTGGCGTTCGGTCCGGTGTAGCCCATGCGATAGGGTCCGCCACGGAGGACGACGGTGTCTCCGCCTGCGATAATCCAGGCTTTGTTGCCGTATTCGCCGGTGCTGAAGAGATTTTGCGGGTGTTTGAAGGCGCATGGCTGATTTGCGCCCTGACCGCGGTAGGGCGCGTCTGCCCTGCCATTGCACTGCTTGCGATCTCCCCCGTCGGGGCGGACAAACCAGGTGTCCCCGGCATGCGGCGCGACAGGGATGGCTGAAGCATGTGCTTGCCTCAGGCGTGGATCGACAATAGTGAGTAGGAGAAGGCAGGCGAACGATCGGCAGAACGACCGCAGTCTGCTGCGGCGGCTAGGTGAGGGCATGATGGCTCCGATGAGCAAGCAAGGCAGCCGCTGGACATCTAGCACAAAGGGGTCAGCCGACAAGGATTGCTGCGCTTTATCATAGCCGAGTCAAGAAAGGTTCCCCATGTCACCGGATAGGTCCGCGGTCACACCCCGAGTTCTGATAGTGATCCTGAACTGGAACTCCAGCGACGAGACAATCGCGGCGACGCACTCCGCTCTTGCGATGACTTATCCGAACAAACATGTTCTGGTCATCGATAACGGATCGCACGATGATTCCGTGGCGGCCTTGCGAGAGCTTGCCAGTCCATCTGTGACCTTGCTGCTAAACGATGTTAATGAGGGATTTACTGGAGGTTGCAACCGCGGATTTGATCTTGCGGTGAGAGATGGCTTTGATTACGTGTGGCTACTTAACAATGATGCGATTACCGCTTGTGGGACACTTAGTTCTCTCGTTGCGCTGGCTGAGAGTGACGGGAGGATTGGCCTGGTGTCACCACGCATTGCATCGTTGCAGGAGCCGCAAAAGCAGCTCAACCTTGGAGGTCTCTACCGGCCGGAGGTGCCTGCGTTTGAATCGACGAAGGATATAAGGAAGGCGAGAGACTGGGCGGAACATCAGCGGGAGAGGGTGATGGTGATGGGCACCGCGCTTCTGGTGCGAGTGGATCTCATCCGGGCGATAGGAGGGTTCGACGACGCCATGTTTGCGTACTGGGAAGACACGGATTACTCGTTGCGAGCCATTCTTGGTGGGTACACAAATCGCGTCGACTTTGATGCTGTGGTCTACCACAAAGAAAAGGATTCTCGAACCCAGGCTATGGAGATGAAGCCGTATTACTGGTACTACATGGCGCGGAATGAGGTTCGATTCTGGCGGAAGCATGCTCGATCGCGCCGCAAAATGAAGGCACTTTGGTGGACCTACACCTTCAATCTTGATAATTTACGTTCCTTGCGAGGAAACGTGCCGTCACGACGGGCGGTTCTAGCGGGCCTGTGGGACGGATGGGTGGGACGAACGGGACCGTATACGGATTCTCGTCATATGCCGGCACTTCTTGCAAAGCTGCTTGAGCGGCATAGCGAAGCGATTCATGCAAAGTGGTCAGATCAAGCAAGAGGGGCAGGCCGTGAAGCTTGATGTTGTAGTGCCATCGTTCAATCGAAGCGCCCTTCTACAGCGGACAATCAAAAGCCTCATAGAGGCTCCGCGACCAGAGCAACTGCAGGTAACAATTTACGTGGTTGATAACAACAGTAAAGATGACACGCCTGCGGTTGTGCAGCAATTAAGCGAGCAGACCGAAGTTGCGGTGCACTATCTTCTTGAAAAAAGACAGTCTTCGTCCTATGCGCGGAATGCTGGGATCCGGGCGGGAGACGGGGACCTGATTGGCTTTATTGATGATGATGAAGAGATTGACGGCGGCTGGTATGGAGCAGTTTACCGGGAGTTTCAGGACTCTTCTGTTGCTTATATTGGCGGTCCCTACCACGCCAAGCCGGGATTGCGGTTACCAGCCTGGCTACCGCCGAGCTACAGGGCTGCAGTAGGGGTTCACGATTGGAAGCCCCGGGGGATCTTCGGAGCAGGTCATGCCGGGAACCTAAACAGCGGGAATGCAGTTATTCGCCGGTCGGTCTTTGACAAGATTGGCATGTACTCGGAAAAGCTTGGACGAAGCGGAGCTGGATTACTCGCCGAAGAGGACGCAGATCTTTACCGAAGAATCGCTGCGGCTGGTTTTCGCGGCGTGTTTGTGCCAGAGCTGATCATCTATCATCACGTACCTCCTGAACGGATGACGAAGCGCTATCACCGCCGGTGGGCCTTCTGGCGGGGTGTTTCTCTTGGCGTGGTTGATCGGGACGCACGAGAGTCGACCAGCTATCGCTTTGGCATTCCGCAGTATCGTCTAGGACGTGCGTTGCGGGCTTTGCCTAGAATGATGCTCGCTCGGATGCGCGGTAACCCGGCGTTGGCCTTTGATCAAGAGTTGTCAGCGTGGGATCTTGCGGGCTTCATCTATGGAAAGCACGGCATACACATAGAGAAGTACTATCGATGAACTCTGGCTCGGCGTCAGGCCGGCGTACGAGCTGGAAGCCCGCGCCTGAACGATAGCAGCCTCTGAAGGATAGCTCTCGCATCTGCGGGAAAGACCAAAGCCATGCTTGCAACGTAGATTGGCAGCGTGAGGATGATCTGCAAGAAGAAGACGGTCAGAGATCGTGGATGCCACAGACGATCTGCAAGGTAGCAGGTGAGCCCATACGGGATCGATCCCACGACGGCTTTACCCCAGCCGGACTGGAGATAGGTGGCAACTGGTATATCAAGGTTCTTCTGAATGTAACGGGGCCAGAAGACGAGCGTAACCAGAGTGACGGCGATCGACGTTCCCCACGCAACCCCATAGGCGCCGAATCGTCTGCAGAGGAGCAGGGTAAGCGCAACGTTGAGACATGCTTCTACAACCGCACACTTGGCTGGTCCGAGATGTTTTCCAGTCGCCATCATTACGGAGCCGGCAGTAGACACGGCCACGCTCATGAACTGGGCAATTAGTAGGATCTGCAGGATGGATCCGGAGACGTCCATATAAGAAGCGCCCATCCATAAGCCGATAAAGGTCCTGCCGCGAAAGAGAAGAGCCAGACTGACGGGAAGAGACAGGACAAGTGTGGCCTGGGTTCCGCGGACCAGAAGATGCCGCAGCTCCTTGAGCTTACCCGAGGCTTCGAGACTACTTGCCAGAGGGGTAAAGGTAGTTGTCAGCGCCGACACGACCTGGCCGGAGTAGGTGACCAAACTTCCACCGATTGCATAGAAGGCGGCTAATTTGACCGAGACAAAATGGCCAACCATGAGATTGTCTGAACTAATGATCACCTGAACGGCGATGATCCAGATGAAGGTGACGAAGCTGTAACTCCATATCCGACGCAGTAGATCCAGTTGGGGCTTCTGTATGCGTGCCCGGCAGGCAGGAACCAGGCGGGTAGCTGAGATGGTGATCACAGCACCAGAGACGGAAACTATAATCAATTCCCAAAGCGCCAGCGCAATCAGTCCGCGACCTGTTTTCAGGAGCAGGAGAACGCCCGCCGCTCGGCAGATCGTTTGGAGCATGGCAATTGTGCTGAGACGATCAAAGCGGTTGACCGCCGCGAGAACAGCCCCGAAGACTCCAGTGATGAGGGTGACAGCAACCCCAAGGGCGCAGAGAAGTACAGTAAGCTGCGAGCTGCGGTGCAATGATGGCGGGATCTGGAAGAGATGGGGAAAGCTGACGGCAAGCGCGATGCTGAGCGCAGCTACCACCAGGGCGATCATGAGTCGGAACCAGAGTGCGGCCCCTACAACGTCGCGAACTTCGTTTGTTGCTCCTTCGGCTTTGGCCTTTGAGACAAAACGGATCACGGCACTTCGCATGCCGAGATCGAGAAGATTCAGGTAAGAGACGGTAGACGCGGAGAGGATCCAGACACCGTAGGCTTCGGTTCCCAGGCTGCGAACGACGAAGGGCGTAAGGAAGAAGGGTACGAGCATCCCGACTCCCGTTGCAGCCCAGTTCATCACGACATTGAAAGCGAATTTGCGAGTGCCAGCCATAGTCACAAAGAAGCAAGTTGATGGTAACAGGCTCATCTGCGAGCGGAGTGATCTTTCCTGCTGGCCGACGCTGTGCGAAGTTCTGCTGAAAAGGATTCATTGGAGTTGCTTGCGCGGGGTCGAGGCGCACGTCTCTGTCACTTTCGTGTCAGCCTACGACTTGATTGTGGAGGTTTACTATAAGGAAGATCGGCAAAGCTGAGGGATGGACCCCTAGTTACAGTCTCAGTCCGCGATCTCCAGGTTTTGAGGAATGAGAGACGTATTCTGGCTGTCGACTGCGCTGATCGTGTTTACCTATGTTGGGTATCCTCTGCTTCTAGCGGTGCTTGCGCGATGGCGACCAAGACCTATCCAGAAGGTCCCACTGCTGACAACAGTCAGCATAATTATGGCTGCTCGGAATGAGGGCCACCGATTGTCTCAGAAGCTCGATAATATCCGCCACCTTAATTATCCCAGTCACCTTGTTCAAGTTATTGTCGCTTCTGACGGATCCCAGGATGATACAGAGAAGATTCTGCGCCAACACGGGACAGGCATAACGCCGATCATCTTGGCGGCTAGTGTAGGGAAGGCTCTTGCCCTTAATGCTGCAGTGGCGTTGGCAACCGGAGAGATACTGGTCTTTTTAGATGTCCGGCAGAGTATCGATTCCAATGCTCTCCAAGAGCTCACGGCCAACTTTGCAGACCCAAGTGTAGGAGCAGTAAGTGGCGAGTTGCTGCTTACCGATCCCGAGGCGCCCGGTGCCGGCGATGGTGTTGGCCTGTATTGGAAGATTGAAAAGGCAGTGCGGAGACTTGAGTCCCGATCGGGATCCGTAGTCGGCGTAACTGGCGCTCTTTACGCCCTTCGGCGTTCACTGTTTACAGAGCTTCCGGCAAAGCTGATTCTTGATGATGTCCTGGTTCCAATGCGGGTGACGAAGTTGGGATGGCGAGTTGTTTTTGAATCAAAGGCCATTGCTCGTGACAGGATCTTTAAAGAGCGCGGCAAGGAGTTCAGCAGAAAGGTTCGAACTCTAACCGGGAACTATCAACTGTTTCAGGTAGCGCCTTGGCTACTTACCTATGGGAATCCGCTCCTGGCAAGATTTTTCAGTCACAAAGTGCTGCGTCTTATGGTTCCTTTGTTTCTGACAGCATCCCTCCTGTCTTCTTTGTTAGCTGCAGGTGTGCTCTTCAAGGTGATGTTTGTCCTTCAAGTTGCCTTTTATCTGGCAGCTGTTCTCGGCCATATGATTCCTGAAAGCAAGCGGTTTAGAGTGGTAGCCGTGGCGATGACTTTTGTCATGTTGAATGCAGCTGCAGCAGCTGCTTTGTATAATTTTCTTTCAGGCAACGATGAGGTATGGACCTAAGCAGCTAACCTTCGTTTGAAGGTGTAGAGGCTGGTTCAAGGGAGTGACGATGTGGGAACAGGGATAGGACATTACGTACCCGCTTTGGCGTACATAGCCTGCTGCCTGGCGTGTCTTATGGCCCTGTGGCGTCCCCTATGGGGACTTTACTACATCATGCCGTTGCTTCCTTACCGGACATTGCGAGATCACTTCCTTGACTATCCTCTCGGAGGAAACTTACTTACCATCCTGGTCCTGTGCGTTCTCGTGGGAGCAATCCTGCACGGAAAACGTCTGCCGAGATCCGGTCTCTATGTCACATGGTTTGTCTTCGGGTTGTATTTGTATCTATCGATGTGGCTGGGTGTTGCGCTCTCAAATGCGCCGCTCCCACTTTGGATCAACGATGTGAACTTTGCGCTTTGGAAAGACTACATGCTGCTGCCGTTGATCTTCGTGGCTGCCGGGATGGTAGTCGAGGATCGGCGGGCAGTACGGGGTGTCGTTTTCACAGCGGTGCTTTCCATCTGCTTTATTGATCGTGCGTCACTTATGAGCAGTCTGTCTCATTCCTGGGGACATTTTGACGAAAGTAAGCGCGACGGTGGGCCGCTTGGGTTTGCCGGCTCGAATGGTCTGGCGGCATTCCATGCGCAGTTCGCCCTCTTTCTTTGGGCCTTCGCCCAGTTCATGCGAAGGAAGAAGGTAAAGCTGCTGCTGTACGGTCTTGTAGGTCTTACAATCGTCGCTACCATGTATGACTTTTCCCGGGCCGCATATATTGCCGTGGTCGCGGGCATGATCGTTCTTGGGATAGTGAAAGATCGGAAGCTCATTCCGATTGCGATCGTCTTTCTTTGTGTGTGGCAGGCTGTGGTTCCGGCCGCCGTGAGTGAACGCATTAATATGACTGAAAATGCCAACGGTCAGCTTGAGGCATCCGCACAGGAACGGGTAGAGCTGTGGACTGCCGCCAAGGCTACGATTGAAAGCAGTCCGATTTTCGGAGTAGGATTCGGTACCTTCCAATTGACAGCCCACGTCGATAATCTCCGCGACACCCACAACTGGTACGTCAAGGTGATGCTGGAGACCGGCGCGATCGGGATCGTCATCGCGTTCGCGCTCCTTGGACAGATGCTGATGCTCGCTTTCTTCCTCTTCCGGCGAGGGAATGATGCACTCTATCAGGGCCTCGGCTTAGGTTTATTTCTTCTTATGACGTGTTCTCTCATCTTGAATTGTTTTGGAGATCGATGGACTTACCTTGAGATCCAAGGGCTTACCTGGGTCCTGTTTGGAGCAGCGACACAAGCCAAGCAGATCTCTCAGGCCGAGGCTATACCAATGCAGGAGGCGATCCAGGAGGAGAGCTCTTCCTTGCCGGCCTACCTGGCTTATCGATGAGCGAGCTTCGCCTCCTTTACCCGGGTCCAGAAGAAGCGGCCGCAGGCCAGACGGACCTTCCGCATGTCCTGTTTGTTGTGGATCAGCTTCCAGAGGCTCTGGGCGGTGGTGAGCGGATAGTGCTCAGGATGGCGAAGCTACTTCCCGGCTATGGCTATCGAGCCTCAATCCTGAC
>CAXSEC010000063.1:0-18692 GCA_964236325.1 uncultured Acidobacteriaceae bacterium
TTTCGCCGGCTTCGATCTTGCCTCCGGGAAACTCCCACTTGAGGCTCATGGGCTGGTCGGGCCGGCGCTGGCAGATGAGGACTTCACGGGTACTGGAGGCCGATTCACGCAGGATCAGCGCGGCCACAACGTAGCGGACCGTGGGTGTGGTGAGGCCGTCTGTGTGCCCCTTCAGCTTGCGGATCGGCTCTTTCACGCGTTCTTAATCGTTAGACGAGGGTAGCAGGGGAAAGGGCGCATACGGATTGGATAGAGAGGCGAGAAGAAAAAGGCAAACAGAAGGCCGGACGGAATGGGAAAGGATGCGCGTCGCTGCGCTCCTTCGTGAAATACGAAGGTGGGGGACGCTGCGCGCTCCGATCGAGGTGACGGCCTTTCTAAGGGTGAGGGATTATGCGCGTCACTTCGCTCCGGGGTCAGGGAGAGTCTGAATTAGTCCAGAAGTATGACCAAGCTGACCTCAGCGGCTAAAGCCGCATTCCTGGGGAAGCACTTAAGGGCATGCTGAAGCCATGCCCTTAACGAAGGAGGACTTGATCAGAGTGCCCCTAGAGCCAAATGCGTGAGTCCACGGTTGCGCCTCGGACTGACAACTGAAAGTTACGAGGGCATCGGATGAACGATTGTTCCTGCGGGTGTTGGAGGTCAAGGTAGAGAAGCGGCTCTCCACGGGATGACAACAAGAAAGGCAACGGCAAAGACGAAATACAGGGGTCTCTCCACTCCGCGAGACGATGTAACCGTCTCGCTCCGGTTGAGATGACGGCTTGTTTGGGGCGGGTAGAGGTGCGGGGTTAGCGAAGGGGGTCGCGGATGGCGGCGGGGAGGAAGATGGGCCAGCCGGCCTGCTGGGCGTGGCGGGCGAGAGCGGGGGTGGGATTGACGGCGAAGGGGCGGGCGGCGATGGCGAGCATGGCGGCGTCGTGGACGGAGTTGCCGAAGACGACGTCGGGGGCGTGGACGCCGGCCTGGTGGAGGGCGGTGACCTTGGCCTCGTCGGTGGGGACGGCGAGGAGCTGGTTGGTGACGAGGCCATCGGCGATGCGGACGCGGGCGGCGAGGACGTGGTCGGGCGCGATGCCGAGCTCGCGGACGCCTTCTTCGATGACCCAGTCGTTGGTGGAGCTGACGGCCCAGATCTCGGTGCCGAGCTGGTGGAGCTGCTCGACGAGAGAGCGCATTTCGGGGAAGATGCGGGGGCGGACGAACTCGGCGAAGAAGACGCGGGCGACGCGGCGCATTTCGTCTTCGTGGAGGCCCTGGTACATCTGCACCATCTCGCCGCAGATGGCGACTTCGCTGACTTCGCCGCGGAGGTAGGCGCGGTAGCGGCTGTCGATGATGTCGACGACCTCGCGGGAGACGAGACCGGAGGCGATGGTCCACTTCATGAACTCGGAGCCGGCGTCGCCTGACCAGAGGGTGCCGTCGCAGTCAAAGACGGCGGTCTTGATCGTGCCGGGGGATGCGGAGTGCAGGACGGCGTCGAGGAACTCTGAGGGGTGGAGAGACGGGATGGGAACGACGGCACTCACGGGAGCTCACTTTCGGCGGACGGCCCGGAAGGGCGCGCCGCTTCACGTAGTTTACGAGACGGCGGTGAACGGCGGACGACGGTACCGTGATCCGCTGAAGGGATGGTGCGCATCTGAGTGTGGGAGGAGAACGAATCCATGAGTGAAGAGCACCTGGAAGGACAGGCTGGGACAAAGAAGATTGGCGCGTTGATCAAGGACATACGGATTGCGATGATGACGACGGCGGCGCCGGACGGGAGTTTTGACAGCCGGCCGATGGCGACGCAGAAGACGGAGTTTGACGGGTCGGTGTACTTCCTGACGCGGCAGGAGTCAGGCAAGGTGCAGGAGCTGGCGGATGATTCGCACGTGTCGCTGGTGTATGCGGACGCGGAGCATGGCACGTATGTGTCGGTGAAGGGCCGGGCAAAGGTGTATCGCGACCAGGCGAAGATTGAGGAGCTGTGGTCGCCGATGTACAAGGCCTGGTTTCCGGAGGGCGAGACGGATCCGGCAATTGCGGTGATGCGGGTGGAGGTGCAGGAGGCGCAGTATTGGGAGGCGTCGAGCAGCCGACTGGTGCGTGGGCTGAAGTATGTTGCGGCGGCGGCGACGGGCGGCGCGGTGGAGATTGGCACGCAGGGCAGGGTGACGGTGTAGGAGCGGTGGACGGCCTGCCTCGACGGGACTAGATGGGGGGCAGGCCGTCGACGATGGGGATGCCGGCGGGTGGGGTGAAGGTGAAGTCGACCGGCGTGGTGGGCGGATTGTCTTCGAACACGGAGAAGTGGAACTCGGTGGTGGCGCCGTCGATCTCTTCGAGTTTGAGGGCCTGGATGGCGCCGGTTTGGGCAGTGACGAGGGTCAGGAGTTTCAGGCGGGCCTGCTGGCCGATGGGGACGCCTTCGATGAGGCTGGCGCCGTCGGGCTGGGTGGTGATGCGGACTGCGGTAAGTTCACGGGCGAGCTGGGCGTGGCCGAGGAGGAGACGCAGGGGGGAGCGGAGGTCGTCGAGCTGACGGGCGGGGATGCGTTGGGCCTGGGCGTCGCCGGGGGTGTAGGACCAGGCGAACTTGCCGTCAAGGACGAAGAGCTTGCCGGCGGGATCGGTATAGGACCAGCGCATGCGGCCGGGTTTGCTGAGGAGCAGGGTGCCGGATTCGGACTTGTGGAGGCCGAGGCCAGCGTAGGTTTCGGTGAAGGTGGTGCGGAGGGAGCGGAGGCGGTTGTAGTGGGTGTCGACGGCCTTGAGGATGGCGGCGTCGGCGGTGGAGAGCTTCTGGTCGGGCGTGGGGTGCTGGGCGGCAAGGGTTGCGGGTAGAAGCAGGAGAGCCAGTGCGAGGGCACTGGCTCGGCGGTGGAAGGTGGGGACGGGGGTCACTGGATGGGCTGGTTGCAGCTGGTGCCGCCCTGGGGATCCTTGCGGATGGTGTTGTTTTCGTCGGAGCAGAAGCCGTTGTCGCCGGTCTTGCCGACTGACTGCGGGACGGCGGTGATCTCGAAGGAGGTGTACATGTCCTGGTTGTTGACCTGGACCTTGGTGCAGTTGGTGATGCCGAAGGTGTAGCCGGACTTTTGGCCGGTCGCGAGGGCGGGCTCGATGAGCTGCGATGCCTGGGAGGTGGGCGCGCCGGACTTGGGATCGCCGCCGAGGTTGGCGAGGGTGCAGGCGAAGCCGTTGGCGGGGTAGGCGGAGTTGTACTGGAGCTCGGCCTGGGCGATGGTGCGGACGGACTGGATGGCGCTGGTTTCGTTGGCCTGTTTGCGCAGCTTCAGGAGCTGCGGCACGGCGAGGGTCATGAGGATCAGCATGACGGACATGACGATGAGGAGTTCGATGAGGGTGAAGCCCTGGTCGTGACGTGGCTGCTGGTCTTGCTGCTGTCTAATCAGTGGGGTCGTTGAGGTCATCGGGGAGTTTCCTTTACGCGTTCTTTACTGCCGGATGCGGGATGCTGGCGTGGTGCTTGAACAGAGTAACGTAAGGCGGGTTGCGGGTTCAGGCGACGAGGTCGGCGCGGTCGATCTTGAGGGCGCCGAGGTTGCCGAGCATGGTGAGAGCGAGTTTTTCCGGTTGGAAGAGCTCGCGGGCGAGGGCCTGGATCTCTGCGGTGGAGACGCGGTCGATGTCGGCGACGATCTCTTCGACGCCGAAGAAGCGGCCGTAGTACATCTGTTGCCTGGCGAGGTTGGCCATGCGGCTGCCGGAGCTTTCGAGACCCATGACGATGTTGCTGCGGAGTTGATCCTTGGCGCGGGCGAGTTCCGCCTCGGGGATAGCTTCGATGGTGAGACGCTGCAGCTCCTGGACGGTAAGCTGGACGACCTCACGGGACTTTTCGATGGAGGCGCCGGCGTAGACGCAGAGCGAGCCGGTGTCGCGGAAGGGGCTCATTTCGGAGTAGATGGAGTAGGCGAGGCCTCGGTCTTCGCGGATGGTCTGGAAGAGGCGGGAGCTCATGCCGCCGCCGAGGATGGTGTTCATCAGATAGAGGCCGTAGCGGCGGGGATCGCTGACGGGAGGCGCGGGAACGCCGAGGCAGATCTGGACCTGCTCGAGCGAGCGCTTGCGCTTGAGAGTGATGTGCGGCTGGGCAGTAGGCGGGGTGTGGGTGGCGATGAGGGGGTCGGGATGAGAGGCGAGGGAGCCAAAGCGGCGGGCTACCTGCTCCACGAAGTGGTCATGCTCGAGGTCGCCGGCGGCGGAGAAGACCATGGTCTGGGCGGCGAAGCGGCGCGCGTGCTCGTGGAAGAGGATCTCAGGCGTAAAGCTGGAGACGGTCTCGGCGGTGCCGAGGATGGGTCGGCCGAGGGGATCGCCCTTCCAGAACTTCTGGGTGAAGATTTCGTTGACCAGGTAGTCGGGATTGTCCTCGTCCATCTTGATCTCTTCGAGGATGACGCCCTGTTCGCGGGTGACGTCTTCGGCGGCGAAGGTGGGATGGAGGACGAGATCGGAGAGAACGTCGAGAGCCGGCTCGGCCTTCTCTTCGAGGACCTTAATGTTGAAGCAGACGTTTTCCTTGCTGGTGAAGGCGTCGAGGTTGCCGCCCATGCTGTCGACTTCGCGGGCGATCTGCTGGGCCGAGCGCGAGGTGGTGCCCTTGAAGACCATGTGCTCGACGAAGTGCGAGATGCCGTTGCGATCGGCGGTCTCGTCACGCGATCCGCTGTTGACCCAGACACCCATGGAGAGGCTGTTGACGTGGCTCATGCGTTCGGTGAGAACCAGCATGCCGTTGGGTAGCACGGTGCGGCGGATGTTGCGGGTGGTGGAGCGAACGGCGCGACCTTCGGGGCTGAGGGTGTTGATCGGGGAAGCCGTAGCGGACATGAAACTCCTTGGAAGTCTGATTGTTTCACAGGGCTGGCAGGTGGCAGCAGGGATCTCTGGCGTGGCGTCGGGGAGACGATAAACTGGGGACAGCATAGGTAGCCGAGTGAATGATGCCGTCCATCGCCAATTCGACGCGTACCGCCTTGTTTGGGCTTGATCTCGAGGAGCTGACCGGCCTGATGGCGGGTCTGGGCGAGAAGCCGTATCGCGCGCGGCAGATCTTCGACGCCGTATACCGCCAGCGGGTGTCGTCGATTGAGGAGATGTCCACGCTGCCGGCCGTACTGCGCGAGCGTCTGGCGGGGACGCACGCGGTGGGGCTGCCGGTGTTGTCTTCGACGGCGCGATCGGTGGATGGAACGGAGCGCTACCTGGTGCGGCTGGAGGACGGCGAGACGGTCGAGACGGTGTGGATGCCGGAGGGCGATGGCGGCGAGCGTGGGGACGGGACGGAGGCGGCGCTTGAGGAGGAGACCGAGGAGGGCGCTGGTCGCAGGGGTGAGGATCAGAGCGCGGGCAGGGCAGGCTTCAGGCGGTCGACGATCTGTGTGTCGTCGCAGGTGGGGTGTGCGGTGAACTGCCAGTTCTGCCTCACGGCCAAGCTGGGGATCCGGCGGAACCTAACGCCGGGAGAGATCGCGGGGCAGGTGGCGGCGGTGCTGAACCGGCACGAGGTGCAGCTGGCGAGCGCGCGGGGGAACAACAATCCGGCGCGGATCAACCTGGTGTTTATGGGGCAGGGCGAGCCGTTTCTGAACTATAAGAACTTTATGGCGGCGGTGCGGCTGCTGGTGACGGGGCTGGGCATTCCGGAGTCGCGGATGACGGTGTCGACGTCTGGGATTGAGCCGGCGATCCGGCGGTTCGCGCTCGAGGCGATCCGGCCGAAGCTGGCGCTGTCGTTGAATGCGTCGAACGATGGGGTGCGCGAGCAGATTATGCCGATCACGCGCAAGTGGAACATTGCGGCGCTGCTTGAGGCGTGCGACACGCTGCCGCTGCGAACGCGGGAGTGGGTGACGTTCGAGTACGTGCTGCTGGGCGGGGTGAACGACCAGCCGGAGCATGCGCGCGAGGTGCTGGCGCTGCTGAGCGGACGGCGGGCGAAGGTGAACCTGATTGTGTGGAATCCGGGGCCGGGGATTGCGTATCACCAGCCGGAGCCGGCAGATGTGACGCGCTTCCAGCAGACGCTGGTGGCGAATGGGCTGCCGACGTATGTTCGCAAGCCGCGCGGGCGGGATATCTATGCGGCGTGTGGGCAGCTGAAGCGGACGGTGGAGACGACGCAGCATCCGGAGTTGATTCGGGGGATCTTGCCGGCGGTGCCGATAGGAGGTTTGCTCTAGCAATTCTATGAACGGCGATGCTGATTACCGGGACTGGGAAGAGACCGAAGGGACCATAGAGGAATGTCGCCTTAGCTTTCTCTCTCGACTGCGCGGCTCGGAGATCACGGATGTGGGCTACGATCCGCATGAGTACGTCGTGACATTCTCGTACGAAGCTGATGGCCACGAGTTCAACGGCCAATACAAGGCGAATTCGCCGCAGGAAGTCGGGTTCCACTTTCCACTTCGATATCTACGAAGTGATCCAGCAACGAACACAGCAGCGAAAAAACCTACAAGCATCTGGTTGAAGATCGTGCTCGGCCTGATTGCAATCGGTTGTGTGCTGTTGCTGAGGCACTACTTTCCCGACACAGATTAGGTCCTTGGGTGGCGGCGGCGTTCGCGGAGGCCGATGTTGAGCAGGGCTTCGGTGAGACGGTCGTACTCGTGGCGGAGGACGTCGCCTTCGTGGACGAAGTTGCCGGTGATGGGTTCGACGCCGAGGGTCTTGATGCGGTCGAGGTCGGCCTGGATGGGGGACTGGCCTTCGCGGGCGTATTGCTCGAGGCGCTCGGCGGTGATGGGACCCGTGTTGATGAGGGCGAAGTCGAAGATGCGGGAGCGGAGTGGGCCGGCGTGGGCGGCGATGCGCTCGATGTGCTCGGAGGCGGTGAGGCCGAGGCTCTCGTTGGCCTGGGTCATGAGATTGCAGATGAAGACGCGGGTGGCTTTCGAGGCGGCGAGGGCTTCGGGGATGCCTTTGACGAGCAGGTTGGTGATGAGTGAGGTGTAGAGCGAGCCGGGGCCGAGGGTGATGAGGTCGGCGTTCGCGATGGCGTCGAGGGTCTCAGGCAGAGGGCCGGCGGTGGCGGGGTCGAGCATGAGCTCGACGATGCTGCACTTGCTGGCGGTGATGTTGGTTTCGCCGTGGACGATGGTGTCGTCGTGCATGCGGGCGGACAGGGTGACGTTGGTGTTGGTGGCGGGAAAGATGCGGCCGCGGGTGGCGAGGATCTGCGACGACATCTGCACGGCCTGGGCGAAGTCGCCGGTGATGTTCGAGAGGGCGGCGACGAAGAGATTGCCGAAGCTGTGGCCTTCGAGCTCGCCCTGCTTGAAGCGATAGCGGAAGAGACGCGAGAGCAGGTGCTCGTCTTCACTGAGGGCGACGAGGCAGTTGCGGACGTCGCCTGGCGGGAGCATTTTGAAGTCTTCGCGCAGCCGGCCGGAGGAGCCGCCGTCGTCGGTGACGGTGACGATGGCGACGAGATCGCGGATGAGGGTGGGGACATCGGTGTGCTGGGCGTCTTCAGCAACGTGCGAGAGCGGCGCGGCGACGAAGCGCTTGAGGCCACGCAGGAGGGTGGAGAGGCCGGTGCCGCCGCCGATGCAGACGACGCGGATGGTTCTTCCGCTTGCGATGCCGTGACCGAACGATGCCATGCAGCCTTGCTCCAAGCTATGTGCGGGCTTCAGTTTATCGCGCGGACCTGAGGTCGAGGTTGCGATGTCGGCGAGGCGGCGCCGCTCAGGCCTCGGGATAGAGCAGATCGGTGAAGCGAGGATCGTCGGCCATGTCCTGGAAGTCCGAGTCAGCGCGGGCCTGGATGCGGTTCTGCGGGTTCTGCCGGATCGCTTCGGTCAGATGCTCGAGACACTGGTGCGAGTCGCCGGCGATGCTGGCCAGAACGGCGAGCCCGTAGAAGGCGTAGTCGGCTTTGTTGTTTTCGCCGAGGATCTCACGGAAGTGCTCTCGCGCTTCGTCGTATTTGCCGGTGTTGAGCAGCGAGATGGCGTAGTCGTAGCGCTCTTCGTGGCTTTGAAACGTGACCTTGCCCTTCTGCACCTTGAGCAGGCAGGCATTGATGTACATGCGGATGCGGTCGGCCAGATCACCGGGGCTCGCGGCGAGCATTTTGTCGAAGGCGGCGTGGGCCTTCTCGTACTTGCCATCCTGCATGAGGCGGACGGCGGCCTCGTACAAGGCGAGTGCTTTAGCGCGATTCTCGTCGATGGCGGGGGGCTTGGAGCCTTCGATGATCTTTGCAGGGCGCTTGCTGGGTGCTGTCACTGATTTTGTCGGGGCCATAGCGTTCTCGCAGGGGTGTTGGGGAAGCTTTCGCAGCACTCAAAAGGGCAGCGCTGGTCACTCACACTCATCTGGCTTTATACCATCTGGGGTTTTATACGCAGCCCCTGCCTGCGGGTCAACCCCCCGCGCTTGCCGTAGACCTGGGGATTGAGCTCGGGATCGTTGTACATCTTCAGCTGTCGATAGACTTTGAAGGACCTTTTTAGAGCGACGACGGCGTCGATGAGGGAGGCGGCCGCGATGACGAGATCGGCGTGCTGCTGCTCGAGGATGGCGAGTCGATCGAGGTTCTTTGCGCGGTGGGAGGCAGTGGCGGAGGGCCGCTCGGCCTGCTCGCGGGTGTGAAAGAGTTTGAGCGCGAGGATGGAGAGGCGATCGAGCATCATGCCCGGGGTTTCGGAGTGAAGCTCTGCGTGGTCCGAGCGCGGCAGGTTCTTGAGGAGCCATTCGTCGATCTGTTCGACGAGGTCGTTGCGCTGCTGATTGAGGGCGTCGATGGCACGTTTGACGGAGGCGATCTGGGTGTCGGTGGCGAGCGGATCGCGGGCCTTGTCTTCTTCGTGCCAGAGGGCGAAGTTGGCGCGGTGTTCGCGGCAGACCAGGTCGTCGAGATCGTGATCAGAGGGGATGGGGGCCGAAGCGAGGGGGAGGTGCCACGCGGCGGTCCAGAGGACCTGGGACTCGGCGAGACGCCGCATGTCCGGCGTCTGCCGTGCGTTGGTCTGCCATGCGCTAGTCATGGTGGAAACTGTATCAGTCAGCGGTAGCCGGCGATTTAGGGCATGCTAGAGCAGACTATGGCAGCTGCATCCTCACCCATGTTGGCGGAGACCTCTCACAGCGCGCGAACGGTTGAAGAGCCTAAGGTGCGGCGCGTGCTGATCTACCGGCTGGGATCGCTGGGGGACACGTTGATCGCGCTGCCGGCGCTGCACCTGGTGGCGCGGGCGTTTCCGAATGCTGAGCGGGCGATGTTGACCAACCATCCGGTGAATGTGAAGGCGCCGCCCGCGGCTGCGATCCTCGAGCACAGCGGGCTGGTGCATCGGTATTTGCGGTACTCGGTGGGGACACGGTCGGTGGCGGAGCTGGCGCGGCTGTGGAGCGAGATTGTGCGATTTCGGCCAGAGGTGCTGGTGTACATGGCGGCTGGTCGAGGGGTGGCGTCGGCACGACGGGATAGGGCGTTCTTTCGGCTGTGCGGGATTCGGCGGCAGATTGGTGTGCCACTGACATTGGCGATGGACCAACCGCAGCCGGAGGCAGGCGAGGGTCTGGCGCAGGGTGAGGAGCTGACGCAGATTGGTGCGCCGGGGTTTGCGCGGCCGGCGATCCCCACCATGCTGGAGCCAGAGGCGCGGCGACTGGCGAGGAATTTGGCGGAGCTGGGGGATGCGGCACTCGACAGCGCGGCTGCGTGGGAGCTGCACCTGACGGCGATGGAGCGGGCGAAGGCGGAGGCGATGCTGGAGGTTGCCGGAGGAAGGCCGATCCTGGCGGTCTCGGTGGGAACGAAGGTGCAGGCGAAGGATTGGGGACGAGAGAACTGGCGGGAGCTGCTGACGCGGCTGGGCCGTGAGCTGCCGGGGCATGCGCTGGCGCTGGCGGGGGTCGAGAGCGAGAGTGAGGCGAGCGACTACGCAGCGGCGCGGTGGGGTGAGGGATCGGCGGGGCCGGTGATCAACCTGTGCGGGCGATTGACACCGCGGGAGAGCGCTGCGGCGTTTGCGCGGTGCCAGCTGTTTCTCGGGCACGATTCGGGGCCGATGCATCTGGCGGCGGCGGTGCAAACGCCATGCGTTGCCATCTTTGCTGCGCGGAATATTCCGCGGGTGTGGTTTCCGTACGGGGCGCGGCACCGGGTGCTGTACCACCGGACGGAGTGCTGGGGATGCAATCTGGAGACGTGTCTGATCGAGCGGAAGCGATGCCTTACGGGTATCAGCGTGGACGAGGTTTTTGCCGCGGTGAAGGCGTCGCTGTCGGGGATCTCGAACGACGAAGTTGGGTAGCGGCGATGCGAGATGCTCGCGAGCTTTCGTTCGAGCGGCAGCTTGTGTAGAGTAGCCCCATCAGAACAAGCAAGTTGGGGTCTTCACCGTAAATGCGCGGATGGGGCTTCCTGCCTTAGGGTGTAGCGGCGGCGTATGGCTGCGACACCGTACCTCTATCTCTTGAATGGGCGGTTGCATGATGCGTCTAGCGATGTGGAAGTGGGTATTGGCTGTGGTGATGGTGCTGGGGTCGATGTTGGCCGGTGTGCCGGCGATGGGGCAGACGGCGGCGACGGGCCAGACTGATCGGGTTGCGGCTCTCGAGAAGCAGGCGGGCGACAATGCGACGGCGATTGCGGCCGCGCAGACTGCCGGCGACAACGCCTGGATGCTGGTGAGCTCTGCGCTGGTGCTGATGATGAGCGTACCCGGGCTGGCGTTGTTCTATGGCGGCCTGGTGCGCAAGAAGAACGTGCTGGGCACGATGATGCAGACCTTCGTGATGGTGGCGGTGATCACGGTGCTGTGGGCGCTGGTGACGTACTCGCTGGCGTTTGGGGACGGGAATGCATTCCTAGGCGGATTGCAGAATGTCTTTCTGCATGGCGTGGGGCTGACGCCGGACAAGGACTATGCGGCGACGCTTCCGCTGCAGACGTTCATGGTGTACCAGCTGATGTTCGCGATTATCACGCCCGCGTTGATCACGGGCGCGTTTGCAGAGCGGATGAAGTTCTCGGCCATGCTGGTGTTTCTGACGCTGTGGGCGATCTTTGTGTATAGCCCGATGGCGCACATGGTGTGGGGCAAGCATGGGCTGCTGAATGCGACCCTGGGCGGCCGGTTCCCGTGTCTCGACTTTGCCGGGGGGACGGTGGTGCATGTGACGTCGGGCGTGTCGGCGCTGGTGACGGCGTTGTATCTTGGCAAGCGCGTCGGCTACCCGAAGGTGGCGATGCCGCCGCACTCGGTGGTGTTGAGCTTTATAGGGGCGGCTCTGCTGTGGGTTGGCTGGTTCGGGTTCAATGCCGGGTCGGCGCTGGGCGCGGGAACGCTGGCGACGTCGGCGTTTGTGGCGACGCATTTCGCGGCGGCGGCGGCGGCGATCGGGTGGGGCGGCGCGGAGTGGCTGCGGCAGGGCAAGGTGTCGGCGCTGGGCGCGATCTCGGGAGCGGTTGCCGGGCTGGTGGGGATCACACCCGCGGCCGGGTTCGTGACGCCGATGAGCGCGTTGTGGATCGGTCTGATTACGGGGGTCTTCTGTTATTTCATGGTCGTGAAGGTGAAGGCGGCGTTCGGCTATGATGACTCGCTCGACGCCTTTGGCGTGCATGGCGCGGGTGGAACGATTGGCGCGCTGCTGACCGGGATCTTTGCCAACAGTGCGATCAATCCGATCTTCGGGGCAGGTAAGGCGACGGGCCTGCTCGAAGGGAATGCGCATCAGCTGTTGAACCAGGTTGTGGGCGTTGCGATCGCATGGGGGATATCGAGCGTGGGCACGGTTTGTATTCTGTTTGCGGTGGACAAGCTGATCGGTCTGCGGGTGAGTGAGGACGACGAGCGGGAAGGTCTGGACCTGTCGCAGCACGGCGAAGAAGGCTATGACTGGGCGCACTAAAGCATGTGTTTCAGGGCAGAAGAGTTTCGCGGAGGATGGAGTCATGCACAAGATTGAAGCGGTCATTCAGCCCTCCAAGCTGGATGCGGTTAAGGACGCGCTGGTGGAGATTGGCGTGGTGGGGTTAACGATTCTCGAGGCGCGCGGTCATGGGCGGCAGAAGGGGCATACGGAGTTCTACCGAGGCCGCGAGTACTCGGTGGATCTGCTGCCGAAGGTGAAGCTGGAGACGGTGGTGGCGGATGACCTGCTGGAGCGCGCGGTGCAGGCGATTGCGACGGCGGCGCGCACGGGAAAGATCGGCGATGGAAAGATTTTCGTATCGAAGATCGACGAGGTGATCCGGATCCGCAATGATGAACGGGGCGAGACGGCGCTCTGATCGCGCCGCCTGATGTGGCGAACTTCGGCGGGGAAGGATGCTCCATCAGGTAAGGAGAAGCGGGCGATGAGGAGCGAATCTGAAGCGGCGCCGGACCAGGCTTCCGCTGACCTGCAGCGGCGGTATCGCGCGGAGATGGTGCGTCTCCGGAAGGGGTTCGCAGATGGCTTGCTTCGTGGCCCGGAGTTGGTGCAGGCACGATCGCGGGCGATGGATGCGTTGATCTCCGGCCTGTGGGCGGATGTTGTCTCCGGCGATCCATCACTGCAGGCCGGCGTTTCGTTGATTGCTACAGGCGGATTTGGCCGGCAGGAGCTGTTTCCGTCTTCCGATGTGGACCTGCTGTTTGTACTGGGTGGAGGCGGGGCCGCTCGAGAGATCAAGAGCGCGGTGCGCACGCTCAGCGAACGGGTATGGGATGCGGGAGTCCAGTTTGCGCCGGTCACACGGCGGCTGAGTGACTGTGAAGCGCTAGACCCGGATAATGTGGAATTTTCGCTTGCGCTGCTCGACCAACGCGCGATCGCTGGAGATCCGGAGCTGGCGGAGAAGTTGAGGCGCAAGGTGCTTTCCCGGCTGATGAAGAAGGACGGAAAGGCCCTGGTGAAGGGCATCGGCGAGCTTACACGGGAACGGTGGGCGAAGTACGGGAACACCATCTTTCACCTTGAGCCAAATATCAAGGAGTGTCCGGGTGGACTGCGCGATGTGCATGTTGCTGCCTGGCTGCATCGGCTGGCAGACGGTGGAGCGACCGCGATCCTTGCTGAAGATGCAGAGGTAAGGGAGGCGGTGCAGTTTCTGGCCGGCCTGCGCTGCTTTCTGCACCTTCGCCATGAGCGCGACGACAACATCCTGGACTGGCAGGCGCAGGATGAGGCGGCGGAGCTGCGGATCGGTGTTCTGGTCGAGGACCAAGCTCCACGCATGCGGGCGCTCGATGCGGCTTACTGGATGAGGATTTACTTCCGAAACGCTCGATCGATCGAGCGCGCGGTAGATCGAGCGATGTTCGTTGCGGCGGCTGGGTCCCGAGCGTTTGCTGCGTCGGGACCGTCTGTTGTCGCAGGCCTGGTGGCTGCAAAGACTGGGGGGTTGCTGGCGAAGTTGGGGCGACGCGCCGCAGCTTCCAGCTGGCCGGCCGGGTATGAGGTGGTGGGAGAGAGGGTTTGCTTCGCCGCGGGGTCGTCCGGGTTCGCAAGAGGCTCCGATCCGGAGATGGTGCTGGCCCTGTTTCGCGAGGTGGCGCGAAGCGGTGTGCTGCCGGACGCCGCGGTTGAAGCAGACCTGTGGCAGGGGCTGCCGCTGCTGGCCTCGCGACTGGAGGACGGTGCAGGATTGTGGCATCGGCTGCGGGACATTTTGCTGGGGCGATATGCGGGAACAGCGCTGCGGGTGATGCATGCGGTGGGCTTGCTGGACCTGCTGGTGCCGGAGTTTCATGGCATCGACTCGCTGGTCATACGGGATGCGTATCACCGATACACGGTCGATGAGCATACGTTTGTGCTCATTGATACGCTGCATGCGCTGGGTGAAGTGGAGGGGCCGCTTGCAGAGTGGAGCAAGCGATTCAGCCAGGTACTGGGGGAGCTGCCGCATACGGAGATTCTGTATCTGGCGGCGCTGATGCATGACACGGGCAAGGGCCGGAGTGCGAGTGATCACGCGATCGAAAGCGCGCGATTGACGGAGGGGGTTCTGGCGCGCCTGGAGCTGGAGACGTACGAGGCACAGATGGTGCTTGACCTGGTGCGCCATCATCTGGAGATGTCTGCGGCGCTGCGTCGTGACATCTTTGACGCGGAGACGATCCGCGCCTTCGCCGGGAAGGTGCAGACGCAGGAGGCGCTGCGGATGCTGGTGCTGTTTACCTACGCCGACCTGAATGCAGTGCATCCCGATGCTCTGACGCCATGGAAGGCGGAAAACCTGTGGCGGCTGTACATAGCCACGTCGAACCATCTCGATCACAGCGTGGACGAGGAACGCATTGGTGCCTTGGCGACGGATCTGGTGGCACGCATTACTGCGCGTCTGCCGGGAAGTTCGGACGCGGTGGCGGCGTTTGTGGAGGGATTTCCGGAGCGCTATGTGCGCACCCGCAGTGCCGAGCAGATCCGCAGCCACTTTGATATGGGACAGAGGTTTGCCGAAGATCCGGTGCAGATCGACTATCGCTACTCGCCGACGGTGAACGAGCTGGTGCTGGTCACAACCGATCGAGCGCTGTTGTTTGCCAATGTTGCGGGGACTTTGGCGGCCTGGGGAATGAACATTGTGACTGCCGATGCGTTTTCGAATCGGCAAGGGACGGTGGTGGACAGCTTCCGCTTCACCGACAGCTTTCGCACACTGGAGATGAATAAGACAGAACGTGAGCGCCTGGTGAGGAGTGTGCACGATGTGGTGACGGGACGACTGGAGGTGGAGACGCTGCTGCGTGGCCGACGACGGAGCCGGCGACGCATGCTGAAGGCGCCCGCGGAGCCGACCTTTGCGGTGAACGATGAGGCATCGTCGCATAGCACGCTGCTTGAACTGGTGGCGGACGATACGCCCGGCCTGCTGCGGGCGTTGAGCCTGACGCTGGCGGCGCATGAGTGCAACATCGAGGTAGCGCTGGTTGATACCGAGGGGGAGACGGCGATTGACGTGTTCTATCTAACCCGTGGGGGCCGGAAGCTGACGACGGATGAGAGCTCCAGCCTGATTGCAGCTCTGCGAGAGGCGGTTGCGGTGAACGCCGGGTCAGCTTAGGGAATCTCTCACTCATCGGAAAGTTCGGGAAGATTTCAAGGAGAGGCTGGATTGGACTTCGGGAGACGCGGATTACTCCCCGCAATCTCCTTACGTGCCTTCATAATGAAGGGATGGACAGCAACAACACGAGCACTGGCCGACCCACAAGCGTTCCGCAGCAGGCGGATCGATACCTGTTTGGCAGCATGGACAGCATGGGGAAGAACCAGGTGAAGGTGAACGAGGTCAACTGGGGCTACGATCAGCCGGAGGGGATTGTGCTTGCATCTCTGGATGCCGCGGTGAACTGGGTGCGGAAGAACTCAGTCTGGCCGATGACCTTTGGCCTGGCGTGTTGCGCGATCGAGATGATGTCGATGGGCGGATCCCGATATGATATCGCGCGCTTCGGGGCTGAGGTCTTTCGCCCCTCTCCTCGCCAGAGTGATCTGATGATTATCGCGGGAAGGGTCTCGCAGAAGATGGCTCCTGTGATCCGCCGCCTTTACGAACAGATGCCGGAGCCGAAGTGGGTGATTTCCATGGGCGCGTGTGCAACTTCAGGGGGAGTGTTCAACAACTATGCTTTGTTGCAGGGTGTAAATCAGATCATTCCGGTGGATCTCTACGTCCCCGGATGCCCGCCACGCCCTGAGCAGCTGCTGTATGCAATTACCTTGCTGCAAGAGAAGATTCAGGCGGAGCGCGGCACGATCCGGCGGACTTTGAACCTCGCATAGGGGATATGACAGGGGTCGTGTAAGAGAAGGACAGCGACGATCTGACCCATCCGTTACTTTGAAGGTTCGAATGGTGGCGAAGAAAGTCCTTTCTCCTAGTAGAGTTGCAAGAAGAAACTGCAGGGGGCGCGAGAAAATTCTTCGCGTTCCGGTTTATAACTGCGGTAAAGTGTATCGAATCAGAGTTCAACGTAGAGACAGTCCAAGCAACTTGGAAGAATGCAGACGTTTTCGGAGGAAGTGGAATGGTTTATAGCCCGTATTCTAAATTTGGCCGGTACGTACTGGCTGCATGTGCCGTCGGCCTGGGAGCAGCCAGCCTGGGTGCACAGACTGCGCCCAGCGCGCCCGTCCCAACCGGGCCAAACCCTTCACGGTTTGATCTATTCACCGGGTACTCCTACTTCGGTGCTCACGGACAGGTAAAGCCAGCGGGGATCAACTACTCCTCGGTTGATCTGGGCGCGGCTGGAAGCGGCGCGTACTACTTCAGCAAGTATGTCGGCGCTGAGGTTTTGATCACGGCTCATCCAGACGGCCAGAATGATGGAATTTACACTGGTTCCGCGGGTCCGATCTTCCGCGCGCCGATGCAGAACTTCACGTTGTTCGCACATGGTTTGGCCGGCGCTTCTCGCATCGGCGGACCGAACAATGACGGCCCAGCGTTTTATCACGAGCCGTATCAGTGGGGTCCCTCTCTTGCAGCCGGCGGCGGAATGGACTACGACCTTCCGTTCTTCAATCATCATTTCTCGCTGCGCCTGTTTGAGGCTGATTATCGGTACATTCATGCCGACTTCGGTCCGTACACGGCTCCTCCTACGCCGGGCGTGGTGGGTGGTCGTGCAAACCTGAATGGCGTTGAGTTGAGCAGCGGAATTGTTACCCGCTTCGGGTCGATCATCCCGCCGCCTCCGGTCACGCTCGCTTGCGTCGCTTCGCCTGAGACAGGATATCCGGGAGATCCGATCACGATCACCGGGACCGCGGCTAATCTGAACCCGAAGAAGACTGCGACCTACGCCTGGACGACTGATGGCGGTACGATCTCCGGCACCTCCAATGTGGCTAACATCGACACCAAGGCTTCTAACCCAGGTAGCTACACGGCCAAGGGGCATGTGAGCGAAGGCAAGAAGCCAGGCGAGATGGCGGACTGCTCTGCTGCCTATACGATCAAGGCCTTTGAGCCGCCAACTGTTAGCTGCTCGGCGAATCCGTCGAGTGTCAACCCAGGTGACTCTTCCACAATCACCGCGAATGGGGTGAGCCCGCAGAATCGTCCGCTAACGTACAGCTACAGTGCGACGGCCGGCTCCATCACTGGCAACACGTCGACTGCAACGCTTAGCACGGCCGGCGCGGCGCCAGGGACGATTACCGTAACCTGCAACGTCGTTGACGACAAGGGGCAGACTGCTTCGCAGACCACTACGGTCACTGTGAATGCACCGCCACCACCGCCGGCACCGTCGACCAGCAACCTTTGCTCGATCAACTTTGATCGTGACAAGCGTCGCCCGACACGTGTCGACAATGAAGCGAAGGCTTGCCTTGATGACATCTCGCTGAATCTGCAGCGCTCCTCCGACGCGAAGCTTGCGGTGGTTGGAAACGCGGCAGGCGGAGAGCGCATGGGCAACAAGCTCGCTGCAGAGCGCGCCGTCAACACCAAGGACTACCTGGTCAAGGAGAAGGGCATCGATGCGTCACGCGTCGCGGTCTACACCGGCACCCAGGATGGCAAGACGGTCACAACGACGCTGATTCCGGCGGGCGCGACCCTGGACAGCACCGGCATCACGGCCGTAGATGAATCCGCAGTCAAGGTTCACCCACGTACCGCGGTCCGTCGACACAAGAAGTAGACGTATATCTGCAAGGCGGAGGCTGGCTGGGTAGTATTCCAGCCAGCCTTTGTCACGTTCAGGGCCAGGCGCTAGCAGAACCAAAGAAAGTACACCGTTTCATGGATCAGTTTTGTACCACTTTTTCCCGTGATCTTGCAGCGAGGATGATCGCCATTGTCGCCCTTCTGCTCGCTACCACCAGTCCGCTGCTGGCGGCGCCATGGTTATCGTTTGGACCGTTCGGTGGCGACGCCCGCTCCTTTGGAAGCGATCCTTCAGATCGGCAGCACCTCTATCTGGGCAGCCTGAATGGGTGGATCTACGAGACGCACGACCGCGGCGCAAGCTGGGCACGTCTGGCGCGGCTTGGCCTCCGAGACGATCTGGCGCTGGATCATATCCTGGTAGATCCAGCGAATCCGAAGCATCTCCTCGTCGGCGTGTGGGTTCCTGGAAGCAGGGAAGGCAGTCTCTACAGCAGCCTGGATGCGGGGAGGAACTGGAGCGAGAACGCGGATATGAAGGGCGAATCCATCCGCTCGATGACGGCCTCTCCCTCGGATCCGAAGGTCATCGTCGCGGGTACGCTCAAGGGGGTATTTCGATCGACCGATGCGGGTTTGCACTGGAAGCAGATCAGTCCTGTCGGCAGCACGGAGATCCACGAGGTTGAGTCGATCGCGATCGATCCCAGAACACCGATGACGATCTATGCGGGAACCTGGCATCTGCCCTGGAAGACAGAGGATGGAGGGGAGCACTGGACGAATATCAAGGAGGGGATCATCGACGACTCGGATGTGTTTTCGATCATCGTTGACCCGAAGTCGCCGAACACCGTCTACGCCAGCGCCTGCTCGGGGATCTATAAGAGCGACAATGGTGCCGCCAAGTTCCAGAAGATACAGGGTATTCCCTCGACCGCTCGACGAACGCGGGTGCTGAAACAGGATCCGGAGCAGCTGGCGACGGTCTTTGCCGGAACCACTGAAGGTCTCTTTCGCACAATGGATGAAGGCAAGACGTGGAACCGAACTACCGGGCCCGAGATCATCGTGAACGATGTGTACGTCGATCCAA
>CAXSEC010000064.1:0-5541 GCA_964236325.1 uncultured Acidobacteriaceae bacterium
CGGGGTCGGCGGGGGTGTCGTCGGGTGGTGGCTGGAGGTGGCGCGGGTGGGGGGGGATGGTGGCGGCGTCGGATGGGGTGGCGGCGTCGGACGGGGTGGCGGCGACGATGGGGCGCTTGGGGGTGCCGCCGGTGGCGAAGGTTTCGTGGGGGTGGGCGGCGAGGACGGGGGTCATGAAGTCCATCCACATGGGGAGAGCGGCTTTGGCGCCGGTTTCCTTGTCGCCGAGGGATTCGCGGGTGTCGTAGCCGATCCAGGTGCCGCAGGTGACGGTGGGGGAGAAGCCGATGAACCAGGCGTCGGTGTAGTTGTTGGTGGTGCCGGTCTTGCCGCCGAGCGGGTGGTTGAGTTTGGCGGTGGCGGCGGCGGTGCCGTATTTGGTGACGGCTTCAAGCATGCCCATCATGGTGCGGGCGGTTTCGACCGAGAGGACTTCGGTGACCTGCGGGGCTTTTTGCTCGAGGGCGAGGCCGTCGGCTTCAGTGACCTTGTGGATGGTGTGCAGGGCGATGCGGACGCCGTCGTTGGGGAAGACGGTGTAGGCGCCGACCTGCTCGGCGAGGGTGATGTCGGCCGAGCCGAGGGCGATGGGGAGGTAGGCGGGGATGTTGGAGGTGATGCCGAAGCGATGGGCGGTGGAGATGACGGTCTGGATGCCGACCTGGTGGGCGAGCTTGAGGGCGGGGATGTTGCGCGACTCGGCGAAGGCGGAGGTGAGGGTCATGGCGCCGCGGTAGTCGCCCTCGTAGTTGTGCGGGGTGTACCAGCCGGAGGGGGTGGGGAAGCTGGTGGGGGCGTCGACGACGATGTCGGTGGGTTTGGCGCCGGCCTCGATGGCGGCGGTGTAGACGTAGGGCTTGAAGGAGGAGCCGACCTGCCGCTGGGCCTGGGTGGCGCGATTGAACTGGGAGAGAGCGTAGTCGCGGCCGCCGACCATGGCGAGGACCTCGCCGGTGGCGTTGTCGACGGCCATGAGCGAGCCCTGGGCGCCGGAGTCCTGCTGGAGCGAGGCGTGAATGGCGCCGGCGGTGGAGATGCTTTCGATGCGGAGGTAGACGATGTCGCCGGGGGCGAGGAGCCTGGTGCCGTCGAGGGTGCCGGCGGAGTTCTGGACCCAGGCCCAGTCGGACTGGGTGAGGGTGAGGTCGTAGTTGGCGAGGCGGACCTGGACTTTGGTGCGGGCGACGGAGGTGACGATGGCGTGGAGGTAGGCGCCGAGCTGGATGGGCTGGGACCAGTCGGGGTGGCGGTAGGCGTCGCCATTGTTCTCCATGGCGGAGACGTTGAGCAGCTTGCCCTTCCAGCCGCGGCGGCGCTCATAGGTGGCGACGCCGTCAAGGACGGACTTGTTGGCGACCTTTTGTAGATCGAGATCGAGGGTGGTGTAGACGCGGAGGCCGGCGCCGTGGACCTCTTCGACGCCGTACTCGCGTTCCAGTTGGCGGCGGACTTCCTCGACGAAGTACGGCGCTATGGAGTTCGGGGGGACCTCGATGCGGAGGCCGAGCGGGGTGGATTTTGCGGTGTCGGCCTGGGTCTGGGTGATCTTGCCATCGAGGAGCATTTCGTCGAGGACGAGGTTGCGGCGGTGGAGGGCGCGCTCGGGATAGCGGATGGGCGAATAGGCCTCTGGGCCCTTGGGCAGGGCGGCGAGCAGGGCGGCCTCCGGCAGGGTGAGGTCGCTTGCGTGTTTTGAGAAGAAGTACTCGCTGCCGGCCTCAAAGCCGTAGGTGCCGTGGCCGAGGTAGATCTGGTTGGCGTAGAGGGCGAAGATCTGCTGCTTGGTGAAGCGGCGCTCGATCTGCATGGTGAGGAAGATCTCCTGCAGTTTGCGGCCGAAGGTCTTCTGCGAGGAGAGAAAGAGGTTGCGCGCGAGCTGCATGGTGAGGGTGCTGGCGCCCTGGGCGCGGGCGCTGGTGTGGAGATCACGCCAGGCGGCGCCGACGGCGCGGACGAGGTTAACGCCCCAGTTGGACTCGAAGCTCTTGTCTTCGATGGAGAGGATGGCTTCGCGGAGGACGGGCGGGAAGGCGGTGTAGGGGACGACGACGCGGCGCTCGAGGGCGAAGGAGCCGAAGACCTTGCCGTGGATGTCGAAGAGCTCGGTGGTGGTGTTGGGGCGGTAGCGGGTGAGGTCGTCCATCTGCGGGATATCGATGGAGTAGACAACGGCAAGGCCGCAGAGGGCGCCGAAGATGGCGGAGAGGCCGAGCAGGGTGGCGAAGATGGTGCGCGAGGCCTGCGGCTCTGGGGCGACCGGAGGCGGTCGGCGGAGTTTGAAGCGGACAGGGCGACGCCACCAGGGTGCCGCGGGATCGGCTGGAGCGGTCGCGCGCCTCTGTGACTTTGGGGGCGACGCGCGCTTCGGTTTGGGGCTGAGAACGCTCACGGCAGGCACCCTACGATAGCACCGGCGGGGGCGGGCTAAAGCATCTTTCCTGATGCTATGGCGCCGTTCCAGTGCAGTGGACGCCATTTTCGTTGAGAGAAGATGGCACGGACGGAAGCGGCTTTCGGTACACCGTCAGGAAAGAGGCTAGGCGACTTTTGCTTTGAGGAGGTCGAGGGCCTTCGAGAGCTGATCGTCGACGGTGACGTTGGATTTTGGCATGGTGGCGATCTTCTGCGGCTGCGACGTTGCACCGGCTGCTGGAACGGGAGCTACCTCGTCGTCGGTATCGTCGGCGTCGGGCTGGGCGGAGGCCACCATGACGCCGGGGGTTACGCCTTCATCCTGCAGCTTTTTGCCGGAGGGCGACTCGTATTTGGCGATCGAGAGGATGAGGGCGCCGCCGTCGGGCAGCTCGAAGGTCTTCTGCTGGGCGCCTTCGCCGAAGGTGTGCTCGCCAACGAGCTCGGCTCGCTTGTTGTCGAGCAGGGCGGCGGCGACGAGCTCAGCGGGGCCGGCGGTGCCGCGATTGACCAGGACAACGAGCGGCGCGTTGGCGGCGATGGCTTTCGAGGAGTCCGCGGTGAAGGTCTGTTTGGCGACCTTCTGGCCTTCAAGCGAGGCGATGGTGCCGGTCTTCAGAAAGAAGTTGGCGGTACGGACGGCTTCCGGCATGTCGCCCGAGGCGACATCGCGCAGGTCCAGGAGGACCTTTTTGGTGTTGAGGCGGGACATGCCTTTGAGCTTCTGCTCGATCTGCTGGACGTGCTCGTGATCGAGGACGACGGGCTTGAGATAGAGGATGCTGGCGTTCTCGTAGAAGCTCTCCGTAAGGGGCGGGACGGAGGCGGCGATGCGGGTGAGGGTCATCTTCTCGGGATCGGCGCGTTTGGAGGGACGGACGACCGAGAGGGTCAGTTGGCTGCCGGGCTGGCCGTCGAGCAGGAGCTGGATCATGGCGAGCGAGAGATCGTAGGTGTGCTGGTCGCCGATGGACTCGATGATGTCGCCGTCGGCGAGGTTGGCCTTATCGGCGGGGCTACCGGGCACCACGGAAACGACCGTAGCGTAGCCGACGCGCTTCGAGACGTTGATGCCAACCTGGCCCTTGCCGAGGTGGGAGGTCTTGTAGATCTTGTAGTCGGCGGGGGTGAGATAGCTGGAGTCGGCGTCGAGGGATTCGAGCAGGCCACGGAGGGCGCCGTCGGTGACGTTCGTGATGTTGGGGTCTTCGACGTAGTCGGTCTGGATGTGGCGCAGGACCTCACTGTAGACGTTGATCTGCCGGTAAGCGCCATCCTGCTGCGACTCATCGGAGGCTGCGCTGACGCCGCTCGTGTTGACGCCAAGGAAGACGGACAGGACGAGAACAACGGACACGGTAAGAAGAAGGATCTTCGACAGCTTCGGCATGCGGGCGGACGCTCCAAGGGCACAAACGGGGACAACGTGGGTTAGACGTAGCCGATTTCGAAAATGATACTCTTTTGGACGGTGCAGGCGGGAGACGGACGGGCTACCACTTTGGTGGCGGTGAGAGGAATCGAACCTCTGACCTACGGGTTATGAGTCCGTCGCTCTAACCATCTGAGCTACACCGCCGATTGTGTCTTGTTTGCCGTGGGGAACGAGCGCAGCCGCGAGGGAGGGCGCGACGGCAGCGACAGAGCCAATCATACCGGATTCCGGCGTAATGGAAAACCTGGCGGCTGGGCCGATGCTGGGAGTTCTGGGGGTGATTCCGGCGCGGCTGGCGTCGACGCGGCTGCCGCGCAAGGTGCTGCGGGAGATTGCGGGTCGACCGCTGCTGGCGTGGGTGTATGAGGCCGCACGGCGCTGTTCGGCGCTGGAACGGGTGGTGGTGGCGACCGATGCCGACGAGGTGGCGCGGCTATGCGAGCGGGAGGGATGGCCGTTCGAGATGACGAGCTCGGCGCTGGCGAGTGGGACCGACCGGCTGCATGCGGTGGCCGAGCGGATTGGCGCGGCGATCTATGTGAATGTGCAGGGAGATGAGCCGATGCTGCGGCCGGAGCATGTGACGGCGCTGCTGCGGCCATTCGGGGAGCCGGGCGTGGAGGTGACGACGCTGAAGGTGCGGTGTTCGGCCGAGAACGAGCGAAATCCGAATGCGGTGAAGGTGGTGACGGCGGCGGATGGGCGGGCGCTGTACTTTTCGCGGGCGACGATTCCCTATGACCGGGATGCGACTGGCGAGGCGATGTACTGGAAGCACCTGGGGCTCTATGCGTACAGGCGGGCGGCGCTGCTGCGGTTCCCTTTGCTGCGGCCGAGTGGGTTGGAGCGGGCGGAGAAGCTGGAGCAGCTGCGATTTCTGGAGAACGGGGTGGCCGTGTATGTGGAGGCGACGGAGATCGATACGGTCGGGGTGGATACGGAGGAGGATCTGGAGCGGGTGGCGGGGATGTTACGAGCGCGTGGAGTCGGAGACGAGCGGGGATTGAAGGTGGAGGGTAAGGCCGGCGGGGGACATGGTGGCGGTGACGGCCTCGAGTGAGGGGACGATCCAGTTGGCTTGCTGGAGGTCTTCGGGCTTGTGGCTGGTGACCACAGCGAGGATGCGGGAGCCGGCGGCGCGTCCTGAGGCGATGCCGGACGGGGCGTCTTCGACGACGAGGCAGTCCTGGGGCGAGAGATTGAGGAGGGCGGCGCCGCGCTGGTAGGGCTCGGGGTGAGGCTTGCCGTTTTCGACCATGTCGGCGGTGATGATGTAGGCAGGGATGGGCAGGCCGGCGGCCTGGAGGCGGCCGAGGAGAAGGCGGCGAGTGGCGGAGGTGACGATGGCCCAGCGGTCGGGCGGCAGGCTTTCGAGCAGGGCGCGGACGCCGGGGAGGACGAGGAGGTCGGCGGTGTCCTCGATCTCCATGTCTTCGATGAAGTTGAGGCCGGCGACGGGGTCTATGTCGGGGCGAAGCTCTTTGACGATGTCGATGGCGCGGCGGCCGTGCGGGACCTCGAAGGTGTCGGCGTTGGGGATGCCGAAGTGCGCGGCCCAGCGACGCCAGCAGCGATTGACGGAGCCGATGGAGCTGACCAGGACGCCATCCATGTCGAAGAGCAGGCCGGCCGTGGTGATGGAGATGGTTTCGGGCATGGCGCTATTGTTTCACTGTGGGTATGAGGGCGCTTGT
>CAXSEC010000064.1:5641-18654 GCA_964236325.1 uncultured Acidobacteriaceae bacterium
TTGTCGAGGTAGAACTTGATGCCGTCGAGGGTCTCCTGGCGAAGGACGCGGAGGCCGGCGATTTCCGGCAGGCCCGCGCGGGCGCGGCTGATGGCGGACTGCTTGAGCTCGTCGGTGATGTGCATGTCGATGCGGCCGTACTGGTGCTCGCCGAACTCGGCCTGGAGGGAGGCGACGAGCTGGCCGAGGGACTTCTTCTCGTCGGCCATGACCTGGGCGAGGAGGAGCGAGTTGAGCAGGCCGTCGCGCTCCGGGAGATGGCGGCTGATGCCGATGCCGCCGGACTCTTCGCCGCCGACCAGGATCTCCTGCGCGAGCATGAGGTCGCAGACGTACTTGAAGCCGATGCCGTGCTCGTGCAGTTTGCGGCCGTATTTGGCGGCGATGCGGTCCAGCATTTTGGTGGTGTTGAAGGCGCGGGTGACGTCGCCGGGCCAGCCTTTGTGCTTGAGCAGCCACTCGAGAATGATGGCGAAGATCTTGTGCGCGTCGACGACGTTGCCGTGCTCGTCGACGGCGCCGATGCGGTCGGCGTCGCCATCGGTGATGAAGCCGGCGTCGCAGTGCTCGGCGACGACGCGGCGCTGGGTCTCGGCGATGTGGGGGAGGATGGGCTCGGGGTTGATGCCGGGAAAGGCGGGGTTGATCTCGGCCCGCATCTCGACGAAGGGGATGCCCGCGCGGGTGAAGATGCCGGCGAGCACGCCGCGGCCGGCGCCGTACATGCAGTCGATGAGGAAGCGGTAGCCGGAGGCGCGGATGGCTGGCAGATCGACGAACTGCTCGATCGCGCAGATGTAGTCGGCGGCGAAGTCGACCTCGGTGATGGGGGCAGGGATGGCGGCGGTGGGCAGCGGTTTCTCGAGGTAGGTCTCGATGGCGCTGATGATGGAGGGCGAGCCGGAGCCGCCGTAGCTCGCCTTGTACTTGACGCCGTTCCACTCTGGCGGGTTATGGCTGGAGGTGATCATGACGCCGCCGGCGTGTTTGCGCTCGCGGACAGCGAAGGAGAGGGCGGGCGTGGGGGTGATTTTGTCGGCGAGGGCGACGGGGATGCCGGCGTCGCTGAGGACTTTAGCGACGACCTGGGCGAAGGCGCGCGAGCCGAAGCGGGTGTCATAGGCGATGGCGATGCCGGCCGCGGGGTCTTCCTGCTCGAGGACGTAGTTCGCGATGGCGGCGGCGGCGACGCGGACGTTGGCGAAGGTGAAGTCGTCGGCGATGATGCCGCGCCAGCCGTCGGTGCCGAATTTGACGACAGTCTGGGTTGCTTCCGCGGTTTTCCCGGCTGCTGGGATGGCTGCTGCTTCACTCATGTGTGTCGTCGCCTGTTCTATGAGGTCTGTGGTGCGGATTTTGGAGCTAGGTGAGGTGATGATGGCCGGCGTCGGCGAGGGCTCGGGTCAGCTTGCCGACGTCCTGTGAGCGCTCGCGGGTGGTAATGAGGAGGGCGTCGCCGGTATCGACGACGACCAGGTCGTCGACGCCGAGCAGGGTGACGGTCTTGCCGGGGGCGTGGACGTAGTTGCCGTGGGCTTCGAGGGCGATGCTGGCGTCGGCTTCAAGGACGTTCGGGCGGCCACCGTTATTGATGGGCAGAGCGCTGGTGGCGGCGGTGCGATGCTCGTAGAGTGAATCCCAGGAGCCGAGATCGTTCCAGCCGAAGTCGGCGGGCAGGCAGATGATGCCGGAGGCGCCTTCGCCCAGAGCCGAGCGCGGCTCGAGCACGGCGTAGTCGATGCTGATGGCCTTGCAGGCGGGGTACTCTTCGGCAAAGACGGCGGTAAAGCGCGGGGTGCCGAAGGCGGCGACGATCTTTTCGAGGGGTGCGACGAGCTCTGGGCAATGCTGGCGGATGGCGTTCGCGAGGGTGTCGGCGCGCCAGAGAAAGATGCCGCTGTTCCAGGCGAAGTTGCCGGTAGCGATGAACTCCTCGGCGCGGGCGCGATCGGGCTTTTCGGTGAAGCGGACGACCTGGCGGGCCGGGATGGAGGCGGCGGTGGCACGGGTTTCCTGGACTGGCGCTCCCTGCTGGATGTAGCCGTAGCCGGTCTCCGGGCGAGTGGGCGGGACGCCGAGAACGACAATCTTGGGTCCGCTGCCGGCGACTTCGATACCGGCGCGGAGAACTTCGAGGAAGCGCGCTTGATTGGTCACGACGTGATCGGAGGGGAAGATGCCGAGCACGATGGCGGGATCGATCCGCTCGAGCAGAAATGCCGCCAGGGCGCAGGCCGGGGCCGTGTTGCGGGCGCTGGGCTCGGACAGGATGTGCTCGCGCGTGACCTCGGGAAGCTGGCCGGCGATCTGCGTGGCGAGGAGATCGTTGGTGATGACCCAGAGGTCCTCAGGAGCGGACAGGGGCTGCAGGCGAGTGAGCGTCTCCTGAATCATGGTGCGATCGCCGTCGAGGGCGAGAACCTGTTTGGCGCGGGCGCGGCGGCTGCGAGGCCAGAACCGGGTGCCGCTGCCGCCGGCGAGGATAACCGGGGCAAAGCGAGGCAAGGCTGCAGTCTCAGGAAAACTCATAGCGACCATACTAGAGGAGCTTTGCTTGATTAGGTCAAAGAACCGAAGTAGTTCTTGAGCCTTGAGATACCACTTTCGATCACCTCTGGGGCGACGGCGTAGGAGAGACGGATGTGCTCCGTGGTGCCGAAGGCTTCACCAGGAACGACGACGACGTGGGCTTCGGAAAGCAGTTTGGCGGCGACATGGGCGGGCGAGGTGAGGCCTCCCTTGCCGAAGAAGGCTTTGACGTTCGGGTAGACGTAGAAGGCGCCTTCGGGGACGGTGCAGGTGAGGCCGGGAATGGTCTTGAAGCCGGCGAGGATCTGATCGCGGAGCTTGATGTAGTCGGCGCGCATGTCGGCGACGCAGGCCTGCGATCCACTGACGGCGGCAATCGATGCCTTTTGGACCATGCTAGCGGCGTTTGAAGTGCTCTGCGACTGGAGCTTTGAGATGGCGGCGATAATGGGCTTGGGGCCGAGCGCGAAGCCGGCGCGCCAGCCGGTCATGGCGTAGGTCTTCGAGAGCGAGCCGAGCACAAGAATGTGCTCCTTGCAGTCGGTGCACGAGGCGCCGCTGACGATCTTGCCGGTGAAGTTGAGGTAGACGTAGCACTCATCGAGCATGGCGTAGACGCCTCGGGCGTGGGCCAGGCGAACGACGGCCTCCAGATCCTGCGGGTCCATGACGGCGCCGCTGGGGTTGGATGGGCTGCAGATGATGATCGCCTTGGTCTTAGGAGACAGTTTGGCTTCGATCATGGCGGCGGTGACGCGGAAGTTCTCGGCCTCGCTGGTCTCGATCAGGACGGGGATGCCGCCGGCGTACTGAATGATGTCCTTGTAGGAAACCCAGTAGGGCGCGGGGAGGATGACCTCGTCACCGTGATCGATGAGCACCTGAATGGCGTTGAAGAGGGCGAGCTTGCCGCCGGTCGAGAAGACGCACTCGTCCGGGGCGTAGGTAGAGCCGAAGTCAGCGGCGTGACGATCCACGATGGCGCGGCGGATCTCCGGGGTTCCGGCCACGTTGGTGTAGCGGGTGACATTGTTGTCGATGGCCGCGATGGCGGCATCCTTGATGTGCTGCGGCGTCTTGAAGTGGGGCTCGCCAGCGCCGAAGTCGGCGAGATCGACGCCCTGACTTTTGAGGCGCAGGGCTTCTGCGGTGATGGCCATGGTGGCGGAAACTTCGATGCGATTGATGCGATCCGCAAAGATTTTGGGGCTTGGCTGACTCATATCTCCTAGTGTGCCAGATGTAGACGGCGATGGCGTGGGAGGAGTTACTGCGGGTGGGAACTTACCTTGGCGCGTAAGCGCTCCATGACGAGCGGCGGGACGAGGGCGGTGACATCGCCGCCGAGCCGGAAGACACCTTTGATCAGGCGCGAGCTGACGTAGGTGTACTTTTCGGCGGGAAGCATGAAGAGGGTTTCGAGATTGGGATCGAGTTTGCGGTTCATCATGGCCATCTGGAACTCGTACTCGTAGTCGGAGATGGCGCGGATGCCGCGGAGGACGGCGCGACAGCCACGTTCGCGAGCGCAATCGACCAGCAGACCGTCGAAGGTGATCACCGAGACGTTGCCGAAGGCCTGGGTGGCTTCAGCGATCATCTCGGCACGCTCGGGTACGGTGAAGAGCGGCTCACCCTTTTCCGAGTTGCGCAGGATGGCGACGACCAGCTCGTCGACGATCTTGGCGCCGCGCGCGATGAGATCCAGATGACCGTTGGTGAGCGGGTCAAAGGTGCCGGGATAGATGGCGCGGACGATAGTCATGGCAAGTGCAGCATATCGCAGCACGCGATATGCTACGGCTTTCGAGGGGCGGCGACTACTTCCTGGCGCGAACCACTTCGAGGGCCTGCGCTGCACCGTTCATGGGCGGCGGCGGAAGTTCGGCAGGCTCGACGTTGGTGCCGATCTTCAGCTTGCGGCGGAGATCGGCGTCGATGCGGGCGAAGATGTCTTTATTTTCCTTAAGGAAGTTGCGGACGTTCTCGCGGCCCTGCCCGATGCGTTCGCCCGAGAAGGAGTACCAGGCGCCGGATTTCTCGACGATGTTGTTGAGGACGGCGAGATCGAGCACATCGCCCTCGCGGGAGATGCCTTCCCCGTAGAGGATGTCGAACTCGGCATCGCGGAAGGGGGCGGCGACCTTGTTCTTGACGATCTTGACCTTGGTGCGGGAGCCAACGACCACGTCACCATCCTTGACGGCGCCGATGCGGCGGATGTCGATGCGGACGGAGGAGTAGAACTTGAGCGCGCGACCCCCGGTGGTAGTTTCGGGATTGCCGAACATGACGCCGATCTTGTCGCGGATCTGGTTGATGAAGATGAGGCAGGTGCGCGACTTTGAGACGGTGCCGGTGAGCTTGCGGAGTGCCTGGCTCATGAGGCGGGCTTGCAGACCCATGTGGGAGTCACCCATCTCTCCGTCGAGCTCAGCTTTTGGGACGAGGGCGGCGACGGAATCGACGACGAGGACGTCGATGGCGCCGGATTTGACCAGGGCCTCAACAATCTCGAGGGCCTGCTCGCCGTAGTCGGGCTGCGAGATGAGCAGGTTGTCGACATCGACGCCCAGCTTTTTGGCGTAGGCGGGATCAAGTGCGTGCTCGGCGTCGACGAAGGCAGCGAGGCCGCCGTTTTTCTGGGCTTCGGCGATGATCTGGAGGGTGATGGTGGTCTTACCCGAGGACTCCGGCCCGAAGATCTCAATGACGCGCCCACGGGGCACGCCGCCGACACCCAGTGCGGCGTCGAATGAGATGGAGCCTGAGGAGATGACGGCGATGGGGCCGATCGCTTCCTTCGATCCGAGGCGCATGACCGAGCCCTTGCCAAACTGCTTTTCGAGCTGAGAAAGAGCGGATTCGATTGCTTTATTACGGTCGTCGGCCACGATGTAAATCTCCTGGGGAAAGGGCTGGTCAGAACAGATAGTAGCAGCTTGGCTGGGCAAAGAAAAGGCGAATAGCGCGAAGGTTGTAGGCGATCAGCGACGCAGCAGATCGACGGGCTGGTGGACGTCTTCGATGCGGAAGAGGGGCGCGAGCGAGGGATGGCGGCGGGCGATGGCCTGATACATCTCCCACGCGATGCGGCGGTAGCTGAAGTGCCCGGCGGGGCCGGAGCGGAGCTCGCTGATATAGAGGGCTTCGGCGAAGTCCATCTTGAAGAGCGACCGGCAGCGGGTGCCGAGGGGCAGTAGGTACTGGGCGGACTGGGCTGCTTCGGGGGCGCTGGCCTGGGCGAGCGAGCGATAGCTGGCCAGGGCGGCTTGCATGGCGGAGTGGTACTCGGTGGCGATACCGGCTTCGGCGAGGGTTGGCTGACCGGGGCAGACGGGTTCTTCGTAGCCGTGGAGGTCGGTGTAGGGCTGCAGCAGCTGCACGCAGCGGCGATGGCGATGCATGTCGCGGAAGCCGCCGATGTCCATGAGGATGTCGAAGCGGAAGGCGGCACCGGCGGAGAAGCTGCGAAGGAGTTCGTCGTGGCGGCCGCGATGCTCGGCACCGAGATGGATGATTTCGGAACGACGCGCTTCGGGCAGAGCGGCGACCTGGTCGCGCAGCTGACGGTAGGGGTAGTGGCAGTTGGGATAGAGCAGCGAGGTGGCTAGTTCGACCTCGAGGGGCTCGCCGTCGTCGATCAGGTCGACGACGGGGACCGGGTTGATGGCTGCACCGGCCATGAGTTCCGCGGCTGCCTGAGCCAGGGAGGTGCGGGAGTGGGCCTGGTAGTCGCTGGGCTGCGCGTATTTGACGAGGGTGGGGGCGGTGGCGACGGGGCGAGTGAGGAGGTTGGCCGCAGCGTGGGCGGCCGGGTCGGTGGAGGCGTGGAGATCGGCGATGAGGGCCGCCGAGGTGATCTGCTGGACGTTCCAGGCAGGGCCGGCGGCGGCGGCGCGCAGCTGCTCGCCCAGGCCGCGGATCTCGGCGAAGGGGCTGGTGAGGAGACGCGAGACCTGAGTTTCGAGGGTGCGGGCGTTCACGATCTGGCCGAGCGAGGTGTTGGTTGCGAGCGGCAGCAGATAGCGGGCGACGTCGAAGGCGCGAGCCTTGAGGGTGCGGTCGTAGGCGTCGGGCTTGAGGGTCTCGGGGCGCGGGATGGCGTTGCGCAAAGCCTCAAACATGCCGGCGCCGACGGTCTCGTAGGCGTGAAAGAGGGAGTGGATGGCGGTGGTGAAGGCGGATGTGGCGGCGCCGAGATCCGGGGTGTACCAGCCGGATTTGCGGAAGTCCTGATAGCGGGTGGAGCGCTCCTGACCGTCCCAGCGCTGCTCGTCAACCAGATCGATGGCGGCGAGCAGGGAGAGACGTTCGATGGCGAAGGGGATGTGGGCGAGATCGGCGATGGAGCGGTGGCCGTACTGGAAGTAGAAGGTGTTGAGGAAGTGCTCGGCGCGGCTGGCGCTGATCTCGGCAAGGGACTCTTTCATGCTGAGGGCAGAGCGGGAGTATTTGGCCATGGCGTAGGCCAGGACCTCGGGGTCGGCGCCGTGGATGGCGTAGACGTCGGTGGCGGTGGCTGGCGTTGCGTAGGGAGGCGACGGGACCTGATCCGAGGTTTCGAGCATTCCGGGGGCAGGCACGGTTTCGAGTGTAGCCATACCTCTATGGTCGTCGAAAAGTGGTTAGATAGGCAGCTCATTACGCCCGGATTGATGATGGACACGGACGATCCTGTGGATTGTGTCCCTCTAACTGTTGGAAATCGTCACGTAACTGGAGATGGTTGGAGACGCGCATCTATAAACACATGTCCGCCCTAGAAGACACTGCGCACCGACCGTACCCGCTGCCAACGAGCAAGTGGCGGATGGCGCAGCGATGGAATGATCTGCTGTTTGCGCACTGGCCAATTCCGCCAGAGGCGATGGCGGGACGGCTGCCGGCGGATGTGGAGGCGGACCTGTTTGAGGGGCAGGCGTGGCTGGCTGTCGTGCCGTTTTTCATGGATCGGGTGCGGGTCAGAGCGGTGGGCGAGCAGACGATCTGGTTTCCGACGACACGGAGCTTTCCCGAGTTGAACCTGCGGACCTATGTGCGGTCGCGGCGGACGGGAAAGCGGGGGGTGTACTTCTTCTCGCTGGATGCGGCGAGCCTGCTGGCGGTGTTTGGCGCGCGGGTGCTGTTTCATCTGCCGTACTTTCCCGCGAGCATGTCGCGGCAGAGCTCACCGGAAGGTTCGCCGGAAGGCTGGATCGACTATCGCAGTAAGCGATGGCTGCCGCGGTCACGGCCGGCGGAGGTGCGGGTGCGGTACCGCCCTACCGGGCCGGTCTCGTTGAGTGGGGCTGGGGATCTGGCGAGCTTTCTGACGGAGCGCTACTGCCTGTTTACGACGTCGCCACGCGGCCACTTGCTGGTTGGCGAAATCCATCATCGGCAATGGCCGCTGCAGCCGGCGGAGGCGGAGTTTGTGCAGAATGATCTGCCGGCGGATTTCGGATTTGCGCTGCCACCGATGCCGCCGGTGTTGCACTTTTCCAGAGCTCTGGAGGTGTTTATCTGGGGTCTGCAGCGGGAAGATCGAGCGGATGCAACGTCTTCGGCGACGGTCAGCGGCAGGTAAGGCTTCGTATACTCAACTGATTGCCGAGATGGGATCGGGCGCGAGAACCGCAGCGCCCAGGCAGTGGGAGAGATCATTATGAGTACAGTTTCAGGGCGGGTCGCGCTGGTCACGGGCGCTTCGCAGGGTATTGGGCGGGCATGCGCGGTGGAACTGGCGCGCGGCGGGGCAGTAGTCGCTCTGGCGGCGCGCAACGCGGACAAGCTGGAGGCGGTGGCGGGGGAGATCAGAGCGGCGGGCGGGGCGGCCGAGATCTTTCGCCTCGATATCGGCGATGAGACGTCGATCAAGGAGTGCGCGAAGGCGGTTCTCGGCAAGCTGGGGAAGGTGGAGATTCTGCTGAATAACGCAGGAATCACGCGGGACGGGCTGGCCATGCGGATGAAACGCGCGGACTGGGACGAGGTGCTCACGACAAACCTGACGGGAAGCTTTCTAATGACGCAGGCACTGCTGCCGCAGATGCTGAAGCTTCGCTGGGGCCGGATTATCAATGTGACATCGGTCGTGGGTGAGACGGGGCAGGCCGGGCAGGCGAACTATGCGGCGTCGAAGGCAGGGCTGATTGGGCTGACGAAGAGCCTGGCGCGGGAGCTGGCCAGCCGGACGATCACGGTGAACGCGGTGGCGCCAGGGTACATCGAGACGGCTATGACCGCGGTGCTCAATGACGATCAGCGGTCGGCGATGCTCGCGATGGTGCCGCTGGCACGTGCCGGCACGGAGGCCGATGTGGCGCACGCGGTGCGATTCCTCGCGTCCGAGGAGGCTGGCTACATCACCGGGCACACGCTCGACGTGAATGGCGGGATGTATATGGGGTGAGAGCGGTTGCCTGGATGCAGCCGGCAGGAAGCGGGATAGTTAATAACTGGTGTGGTTCAAGCGCGTGACGTGGTTCAAGTGATGGTTGAGGGTTTCGGCCTATCCGCTACATGGCGAACCAGCGCTGGTTCGAGAGGCGAAGTCCCCCAAGATAGTCATTGACCGCATCTTCGCCACTGGGTAAGTTACGGCTCATGGCAGACATGCAAACATTTCCCTCCGCCGCCCTTTCTCCGGCACCGCAGCCGATCTCGATGAACATTGGAACGACGATTCGCGGATACCGCCTGCAAAGGGGGATGTCGCAGGGCGATATTGAGAAGAAGACGGGGCTTTTACGGTGCTATCTGTCTCGGGTGGAGAACGGGCACACGGTTCCGTCGCTCGAGACGCTGCAGAAGATTGCCAAGGCTCTGGATCTGCAGCTTTCGGAGTTCTTTGCTGAAGAGACGGTGGGCCGGGAGATGAGCGGGCTGAACCTGGGTGAGGACGAGATTCGTTTTCTGACGCAGGTGCAGCGCTACTCGGCGAACCTGGGCGACAGCGATCGCCGTCTGCTGCTGGCGATGGTGCGGAAGTTCGCGCAGACTGCGCTCAGCTAGGCCGGCTGCTCGACGCGGTTTGATAGCGGCCGCAGTTCAGGCGAGATGCGGAACGGAGATCGCGGACCCGGATCGACCGGCGGCGTTCTTGGCTGGCGGCGGGTACAGGGTGTCGAAGCGGGATCGCCAGACGAGAGCGACGTTGATGGCCGTGCAGATGGCCGGGATGGCTCGGCCGAGCCACAGGCCACGCAGACCGAGCGGGGTGTGCAGGGCAAGCCACCAGGTGAGCGGAAGACCGAGCACCCAGGACCAGAGGACTCCCGCGAGCATGGATGTGCGGGTGTCGCCGAGACCGCGCAGACTGCCGCCGAGACAGGACTCCCAGGCGTCAAACGGCTGGTAAAGCGAGGCGATCGCGAAGACTGCGATGCTGGCGGTGATGACGGCAGGATCGACGGTATAGATCGAGCCAAGGAGTCTGGGGCAGGCGAGGAAGAGGATGGAGGCGGTGCCGGCGAAGAGGATGCAGATCCAGCTGCCGGCGCGGGTGGCGAGTCCGACGCCGGAGCGATGGCCGGCACCCACTGCCTGGCCGACGCGGACGGCGGTTGCCCCTTGGCCGATGCCCAGCGGCACCATATAGACGAAGGCGCTGACATCAAGCACAACCTGGTTGACGGCGAGGGCGACGGCACCGAGGCGGCCACAGAGCAGCGTCTGCACGGTCGAGACGCCGAGGTCAGCCATGGTCTGGATGGCGGGCGCCCAGCCCAGGCGCACCAGCGCGCGCAGGGGCTCAAGGCTGGGAACGAACATGCGGCCGGCGAGGCGGAGTCGATCGCGGCGAAGTTGCCGGATGAAGGCGAAGAGCAGGATGCCGAGCATGTAGAGCCTGACGATGCACGTCGCCCAACCGGAGCCGGCAAGACCCAGTCGCGGCGCGCCAAGATGCCCGAAGAGCAGGGCCCAATCGGCGACCAGATTGACCAGATTGGCGGTGACCAGCGACAGCATGATGGCGCGGGTGAGATCGATGGCCTGCAGGTAGCGACGAAGCGCCATGTAGACGAGCAGCGGCAAGGTGGACCATTGCAGGGCGGCGAGATAGTGCAGGGTCTGTGCCGCGAGCGCGGGCTCGATGCCATCCCAGCGAAGGACCGGGCCAGTGGCGAGCAGGAGCAGAGAGGTAATGGGCGTCCACAGCACAACCAGCCAGACAGATTGCGTGAGGAAGAAGAGGCAGCCGCGCCGATCGCCGCGACCGAAGGCCTGCGCAACGAGGGTGTCGAGCCCGTAGAGCAGACCGACGCCGAAGAAGACGATGGCGTAGAAGATGGTGTTGCCGAGCGACGAGGCGGCAATCGCGGCGGCTCCCTCCGGCAGGCGACCAACCATGATGGCGTCAACCAGGTAGGTCGACATCCAGCCGATCTCGGCGAGCGCGAGGGGCGATCCCAGACGGAAGGTCTCACGGAACTCAGGCCGCAGACCGGAGACGAGGCGTGGGGAACGATCTGGAGGCGGTGTGGCAGCCGCGGCGTTGATCTCTGCTGCTGCCTGGTATGCGAGCTCGCTCATGAGGTGCAGGAAAGGGCGTCACTGCAACTGTATGCCTTCGGCGGTCCTCACAGGCTGGAAGATTTGTGCCTTTGTAGGGAGATTGGTGTCGTAATAAGCTTCAGAGCTTTTCGTCGAGTAACGAAAGCTGTGTGACTGCTGCGCTGCAATGCGGTGATGAAAGAGGACGGCCCGGCTTGATGCCATGGATTTTCCCTGCGCGAGGCACATGCCGGACGATTATAGTTAGTAGACATGCTTGCCCAGCTTGATACCGCCAGCGATCTTGAAACTTCGATTAAGAAGCAGTTTCCGTCCTCCTCCGGCTCCATGTTTGCAGAGTACTTCACGGAGAACCGCTCGGAAAGCTTTAAGAAGGCTGACCTGATTGACGCGCGGGCGCGGCGACTTTTTGAGACCACCTCGCTGGCGTGTTCTCTGGACGCGTACCCGTTTCAGGCACCTTTGAGCAGTCGCACCGGGCCTGTGGTGGAGCTCGACGGGCACCAGATGCTCATGCTGTCGTCCTATGACTATCTGGGGCTGATTGGGGATCCGCGCGTTGATGAGGCAGCGATCGCGGCGGTGCGCAAGTACGGGACGGCGACCGGTGGCGCACGGCTGCTTACGGGTACGCTCGATCTGCATCACGAGATGGAGCAGGCGCTTGCTGACTTCAAGGGGACCGGAGCGGCCCTTACGTGCACCTCCGGCTATATGGCTAACCTGGCCGTGATCAGTGCTCTGTTTGGACCGGCGGATCGCGTCATCGCCGACATCCTGTCGCATCGCAGCCTGGTTGACGCGTTTCGTCTTGCCGGCGTGCAGGTCCAGCGCTTCAAACATAACGATATGGCGTCACTGCGCTTTGAGCTCGAGAATGGGCCCGAAGCCAACCGCACGCTGATCGTCTCCGACGGTGTGTTTTCGATGGACGGCGACATCTGCCATCTGCCGGACCTGATTGCCATCAAGAAGGAGTTTGGCTGCTTTCTGCTGATGGATGATGCGCATGCGATCGGGATGCTGGGCGCGACGGGCCGCGGAACCGACGAACACTTCGGCGTTGACACCGCTGACATCGACATCTGGACCGGCTCCCTGGCGAAGTCCATCCCGGGAAACGGCGGCTTCGTTGCGGTCTCTCGGCGGACGGCGATCTTCCTGCAGCACGCTGCCTCCCCCTATATCTTTTCTGGCGCGATGGCGCCTGCATCTGCCGCGGCGGTGTTGGAGGGTGTTCGCATCCTGCGGGCCGAACCGGAGCGGGTCGCGCGGCTGGCGGCTAACGGCGACTTTATGCGGGAAGGCCTCAAGAGTCTCGGCTATGACATTGGGCTTTCGGAGACGGCTGTCATTCCCGTGATGCTGCATGAGGATGCCGCTACGGCATTTTTTGCGCGCAAGCTGCGGGACTTCGGGATCCTCGCGGCGCCGGTGCTCTTCCCTGCCGTGGCACAGGGCTCGGGGCGTCTGCGGCTGTGTGTCACCGCGGCTCATACCAAAGAGCATCTCTGCTACGCGCTCGACGTCTTCTCCAAGCTGCGCGAGAACTAGGCGGTTGCCGGCTCTTGTCACCGGCGCCAGCGGCTTTCTTGGCGGCCGGCTCGCCACACTGCTGGTGGAACAGGGTGAGTTGGTTACCGTGCTTGCCAGAGAGCAGGCGCGGCTCGATCATCTAGCGCCCGGGTCGGTTCGTGTGGTGCGTGGAGGTCTGACGGACCTGGCGGCACTCGAGCGGGCGGCTGAGGGCGTGACCGAGATCTATCATTGCGCCGCGGCGTCGACCGACTGGGCAAGCAAAGCCGTCTACCAGGAGAGCAATGTCGATGGAACGCAGGCGTTGCTTGCCGTGGCGGCGCGCCTCCCGGGCCTGCGGCGATTCCTCCATGTCAGCACGACTGACGTCTACGGCTACCCGGTGACACCCACGTCAGAAGACGCACCGCTGGTGGATGCAGGACTTCCGTATAACCAGACCAAGCGGC
>CAXSEC010000065.1:0-17877 GCA_964236325.1 uncultured Acidobacteriaceae bacterium
GAAGACCAGCGCGGTGACGGACAAGGCGAGAGAGACCAAGATGCAGACGAAGGACAATTTGAATGTGGATAAGCAGAAGGTGCAGGACGCGCCATCGAAGTAGATGAGTGCTGCTGATCCTTCTGAAGGTACGGGCTGTCGCTCGTACCTTCTTTCATTTAGAGCATGGCTGGACGAGAAGGAAGAGGCCCAATGGCGTTTTTGATCACACCGCCGATTGCTCCGATGCTGGCGAAGCGTGTGGACGTCATCCCGGCTGGAAGCACATGGAGCTTTGAGCCGAAGTGGGATGGGTTTCGCGTGCTGGTGTTTCGCGATGGCGAGGAGATGCTGCTGCAGAGCCGCGATGGAAAGAGCTTGAACCGATACTTTCCTGAGCTGCTGGAGACGCTGCAGCAGCAGTTGCCAGCGCGCTGCGTTCTGGATGGCGAGATCGTAATTGCCGGTGCCCACGGCCTGGATTTTGACGCGCTGCAGCTGCGGGTGCACCCTGCTGCGTCGCGGGTGCGGCTGCTGTCGCAGCAGACTCCAGCGTCCATTGTGTTCTTCGACCTGCTCGCGTGGGAGGAGCGGAACCTGATGGAGGAGGCATTTGCGACTCGCCGTGCGGCGCTTGAGGAGTTGCTGGCAAAGACTGAGCCGCCGCTGCATCTCACGCCTGCGACCAGCGACCGAGCGATAGCGGAGGACTGGTTTCGCCGCTTTGAGGGCGCGGGTCTCGATGGAGTGATGGCCAAGCCGCTGACGGGAACGTATCAGCCCGACAAGCGGACCATGTTGAAGGTGAAGCATGAGCGCGACTGTGACTGCGTGGTGGCCGGCTTTCGCTGGCATAAGGAAGGGGAAGGAACGGCGGTTGGATCCCTGCTGCTGGGCTTGTATGACGCGGCGGGCGAGCTGCAGCATGTGGGCGTGTGCGCCAGCTTTACGCAGGCCAAGCGGCGCGAGCTGGTCGAGTTTCTGAAGGTCTACCAGGAGGGTGCGCGGGCGCATCATCCGTGGGCGGGCGGTGCGCTCGATGGCGGCTCCGGGTCTGGCGCGCAACGGGTGCCTGGCGGGCAGAGCCGCTGGAGCCAGGGCAAGGATCTTTCGTGGGTTGCTCTGCGGCCGGAGCTGGTGGTGGAGGTGGCCTACGAGCACATGCAGGGGGATCGATTCCGCCACATGGCGCAGTTCCGCCGGTGGCGCGTGGACAAGCGGCCGCAGGAGTGCACGTACGCGCAGCTTGAGGTGGTGGCTGCGCAGGAGTTGATGGAGATCTTTCCGGAACGTGGCTAGACTTTGCCTGACCGCCGCGCTACTGCTGGCGGGTTGGGTCGACGTCTGGATCGGGTGTTGCCTGCGATGGCCGTAGGGCCTCTGGCACATGCCGCAGGTTGAGACGGATGCGGTACCAGATATACGAGCTGCCGCGCATGCGATCGATCAGCACATCATCGACGGCCAGATGGGTTGCAACGTCAGGATGCGCCTGCCGCCAGCGTTCCAGGCCTGCCTCAACGGCTGCTTTGTCGGGCGAGTTGGCGATGGTGATCAGCGGCTGTTTGGAGACTCTGGGTTTGCGTGCCGGCTTGCTTGCGACGTTGCCATCTGTGGGCGGCGTCGGCGCGGCCTCGGCGGTTAATGCCTGATCGGCCTGAACCGCAGCTGCTGAGCGTTTGCGGAAGCGCTGTGTGCCGAAGCCCTCGCCCATCTGCTGGGAGAAGGCTTTGGAGGCAGAGGCCGATCGTGCCCGCGACGGAGCCACGCGCGGCCCTTCACCCTCTGCTTTGCGAAAGTGTGGCGGCCAGGGCGCGTCGCCCAGACCTTCGGCTTCATCGCGCGCCGCAAGATCGAGCAGCCGATCAAGCGAGCCCGCCGCGGCGTCCATGCCGGCGTGGGGATCGCCACGTGCGGAGAAGCGATCCGGCATGGTGAGCACGGTAAAGTCCGCGGGCTCACAGTCGGGGACCTCCTGCCAGGAGAGCGGTGCGGAGACGCGGGCGTCCGGCAGCGGGCGGACCGAGTACGCAGAGCAGGTCGTCCGATCCTTAGCATTCTGGTTGTAGTCGAGGAAGACGCCGTGCCGCTCTTCCTTCCACCACTTTGAGCTGGCAAGGGAGGGCGCGCGGCGCTCCACTGCACGGGAGAGCGCGAGCGCGGCGCGGCGAACCTCGGTGAAGGTCCAGCGTGGCTCGAGTCGCACGTTGATGTGGATGCCTCGCGAGCCGCTCGTCTTTGGCCAACCCACGAGGCCCACGTCGCTGAGAAGCTGCTGCACTTCGAGCGCCACCTGGCGGACGTCCGCCCAGCCTACGCCGGGGCCGGGATCGAGGTCGATGCGCAACTCGTCGGGGTGATCGAGGTCCGCCGATCGCACCGGGTGGGGGTGAAGCTCGATACAGCCAAGATTGACGATCCAGGCCAGACCGGCCGCGTCGTCCACAACGACCTCTTCCGCGGTCCGGCCGGATGGGAACGACAGCGTGACGGTCCGCAGCCAGTCGGGACGATCGGTTGGCGCGCGCTTCTGGTAAAAAGGCTCGGCTTCTGCACCATTGACAAAGCGCTTTAGCACGATCGGACGATCCCGAATGCCGGCCAGAGCACCCGGCGCAACGGCCAGGTAGTAGCGCACCAGATCAAGCTTGGTGAGCTGAGTCTCCTTCGAGAAATACAGCTTGCCCGGGTGGGAGATGCGAACATTGTGTCCCGCAAGCTCGAGTACCTCGGCATCATCCTTGGTCGCCACAGTCGCCTTTCGAAGGTGCGTGGGAGACAGCAACGCCGCGGAGGCATGCTGTCTCCGGTCGCACTTACGCCACCGTCAGAGTCACGTCGATGTTGTTGCGGGTTGCGTTGGAGTAGGGGCAGACCTCGTGCGCGTCATGAACCAGCTTTTCGGCGGCTGCGCGATCGAGGCCGGGGACGTGGACTTCAAGCGCCACATCGACGCTGAAGCCGGGCTGTCCGGCCGATCGAGGACCAAAGGAGACGGCCGAGTTGATGGACGTGTTCTCCGGCAGCTGCAACTTCTGGGTGCTGGCGACGTGCTTCATGGCACCGATGAAACATGCGGCGTACCCGGCGGCGAAGAGCTGCTCGGGATTGGTTCCGTCGTCCTTGCCGCCCATCTGTTTGGGCAGACCGAGCTTCACGTCGAGCTTGCCATCATCGGTCTTTGCCACGCCATCGCGCCCGCCGGTTGCCGTTGCGTGCGCGGTATATACAACCTTGTCTAACGCCATAAAAGATCTCTCCTTCGAGTTGCCCTGCATGTTCCTTTTGGAAGCGACTGCGTTCATGTGATTCCTTCGTGCGCGGAGAAGATTCCTCGATCATGCGCGAACACTGGAGATCAGCGATGGGCAGGGCTCGCGGCGATGTCGGTTGCCGGCCGGCCGCTACCGAACACGAGTGGTATGGGCCAAATTCGCCGGAGCTGCTAGTGTCAACCCAAATCGCGCTTCCTCACCTGCCATCCGGGCATCAGAAGAGCGCAGCATTTCAGGAGAGACGATGCAGCTTCACACAGGATTCGCAGCATGACCATCAAAGGCAGTCTGGCGATCGCCACTCTTTGGGGGCTGATGCTCTCATCGTTCCAACCTCTCGACGCTCAGCAGAGTCTTCGCGATGTCTCGGGGAGCGTCCAGGACGCGCAGCATGAGCCGTTGCGTGGCGCTGTCGTCTACCTCGAAGATGAAAGCACGCACTCGGTGCTAACGTTTCTGACGGATCGCAGCGGCCATTTCAGCTTTAAGCGACTGCGCGGCGACATCGACTATGGGGTTTGGGCGGTCTTTCGCGGACAGGAGTCCAAGCATCGGACACTCAGCCAGTTCGACAGCCACACGGCTTCGGTCGTGGTCCTGACGGTTAAGCTGGAGTGAGCGCCGGCGGTCTCGAACGCACGATCACCTGAGAAGATTGGCCTCAGAGCCTTGATGTTGCCTGGAACATTTACCCCGCGACGTGCTCTTGATCGATCTGGACTATATAGTCGAAGCTGACGTTTGAGGAGCTTCTGCTATGCAGCTTGCGATGGTGGGTTTGGGTCGTATGGGATCGAATATGGCCAAGCGTCTCGCGGCGCGCGGACACGAATGTGTTGTCTTTGACCGCTCGCAAAAGGCGGTGGACGACATGGCGAAGGCCGATGGCATCACGCCCTCGACGTCGATGGAAGACATGATTGGCAAGCTGGCCAAGCCGCGCGCGATCTGGTTGATGATCCCGGCGGGGGTCGTCGAGCAGACGATTGCCGAAATTGTGCCACATCTTGAATCCGGCGACATCCTGATCGATGGCGGCAACTCCTACTATGTCGACGATATTCGCCGCGCTAAAGAGCTCTCCAGCAAAGGCATTGAGTATGTTGACGTCGGGACCAGCGGCGGAGTGTGGGGTCTGGAGCGCGGATATTGCATGATGATCGGCGGCTCTGAGGCTGTGGTGAAGCATCTTGACCCGATCTTTCAGGCCATTGCGCCGGGCAAGGGTGACATCTCGCTTACGCCGGGCCGTGACAAGCTCGGCGGCACCTCCGAAGAGGGATACCTGCACTGCGGCACGAACGGCGGCGGCCACTTCGTCAAGATGGTGCACAACGGCATTGAGTACGGCATCATGGCCGCTTACGCCGAGGGCCTGGGTGTGCTGAAGGCCGCGAACATCGGCAAGCACACGGAGGAGATCGACGCCGAGACGACCCCCTTGCGCGACCCCGATCTGTACCAGTACGACTTCAATCTGCCGGACGTGACCGAGGTATGGCGGCGCGGCAGCGTGATCTCGTCGTGGCTGCTTGATCTCGCGGCGGCTGCCCTGGTCGAGGACCCGCAGCTGGCGAAGTTCAGTGGTCGGGTCTCTGACTCCGGTGAAGGCCGATGGACGGTGAAGGCGGGCATCGACGAAGGCGTTCCCACGCCGGTGCTGACCACGGCGCTTTACACCCGCTTCAGCTCTCGCGGCGAGGCGGACTTCTCGAACAAACTGCTGTCCGCGCTGCGCTACGAGTTTGGCGGCCATCTGGAAAAGCCGGGCACGAAGTAGCGACCCCGGAAGGAGCTGCACGTGAATCAGCCTCATGCGGACGCGCTGGTCTTCTTTGGCGCGACCGGCGACCTTGCCTTCAAGAAGATTTTTCCTGCGCTGCAGTCGATGATCAAGCGCGGCAGTCTGACCGTGCCGGTGATCGGTGTGGCCAAGGCGGGCTGGAATCTTGATCAGTTCAAGACGCGGGCGCAGAACAGCCTTGAACAGCATGGCGGTCTGGATCCGGCGGCATGGGAGAAGTTGAAGTCGCTGCTGCAGTATGTGGATGGCGACTATGCGGACTCGTCGACCTTTGAAGCCGTACGGAAGGCGCTTGGATCTGCCGCACGGCCGGCACACTACCTGGCGATTCCGCCGGCACTCTTCCCGCAGGTGGTGAACGAACTGGTTGCCTCGGGTGCAGCCAAGGGCGCGCGCATGATCGTCGAGAAGCCCTTCGGCCATGATCTCGCCTCCGCACAGGAGCTGAATCGCATTCTGCTTGCTGCGTTTCCGGAGAACTCCATCTTTCGCATCGATCACTATCTGGCGAAGGGCCCGGTCCATAACATGGTGGCGTTTCGCTTCTCGAACTCCTTTCTTGAGCCGCTGTGGAACCGGAACTACATCGAGAGCGTTCAGATTACGATGGCCGAGGACTTCGGTGTGGAGGGTCGCGGTGCTTTTTACGATCAGACCGGCACCATCCGCGATGTCATCCAGAACCACATCTTTCAGGTCCTGTGCAACCTGGCCATGGAGCCGCCTGTCGGTAGGGATAGCGAAGCTCTGCGTAACGAAAAGGTCAAGGTGCTGAAGGCGACGGCGACGCTCGAGGCCGGCGATCTTCTGCGTGGCCAGTTCAACGGCTATCTCGACGAGAAAGGGGTTGCCGCGAACTCAACCAGCGAGACCTTCGCGGCGCTGCGGCTGCATGTCAACTCGTGGCGGTGGGAGGGTGTTCCCTTCTACATTCGCGCGGGGAAAAACCTGCCGACGACCTGCATGGAGGTCATCGCACGCTTCCGCAAACCGCCCGCCATCGAGATCGCAGAGGCGATTGCCTCGCAGAACTACATGCGCTTCCGCATCAGTCCGGAGATGACGGTCGCGATGGGGATGTCTGTCTCCTCGCCAAATGCGCCGGGCAAGCGCGAGGCCGTGGAGCTCGTCGCCAGCCGCCATCCAGGTGCCCAGGAGATGGAGGCCTATGAGCGGGTGCTGACCGATGCGCTTGCCGGGGATGCCACGCTCTTCGCGCGGCAGGACTACGTCGAAGAGGCCTGGCGCATCGTCGATGCCGTGCTCAAGGAGGGGACACCGGTCTATCCCTATGCGCCGCAGACCTGGGGGCCGGGCAACATCAACCCGAAGGTGATGCCGCCGGGTGGCTGGCAGGCTCCGCAGCCGGAAGAGCCTGACGATCTTCACGTGGTGAACGGATGACGGCGCCGAACGCCAAGCTGCTGGTCGCAACGCGCGCCGTTGAATTCGTCGCGGCTGGCATGGCCGTTGGTCTCGGAACCGGCACCACCGCCACACTCTTCATCGAGCAGCTCGGCCTCAAGGTCGCGCAAGGACTGCGCGTTCGCTGTGTCGCCTCTTCGCAGGCAAGCCACGATCTGGCGGCCTCGCTCTCTATCCCCATGACCACCTTCGCCGCGGATCCGGTGCTCGATCTCGCGATCGACGGTGCGGATGAGGTTGCCCCCGGCCTCGCTCTGATCAAGGGTGGTGGTGGCGCGCTGCTGCGCGAGAAGATTGTCATCAGCGCGGCTCGTCGCTTCCTGGTCATCGTCGATCACTCGAAGGTTGTCCCACAGCTCGGTCACTTCCCTTTGCCCGTCGAAGTCATCCAGATGGCGCTGCCCATCGTGCAGCACAAACTGACGGCTCTCGGCATCAACCCGCACCTTCGAGCGGCGGCGGACGGCTCGCCCTACATTACTGATGAAGGCAACTACATTCTCGATTGCGCGTGCCATCAGATCGCGGATGCGCAGCAGCTTGCAGCCTCCATCCGTGGCATCGTGGGCGTCGTTGAGCATGGCCTCTTCCTGGGCATGGCAACAGAGGCACTCATCGGATTTGACGACCACGTCGAAGAGCTTTCGGTCTAACGCGCTCCGCCGCAGCCGCGACCCCTCGCGTCGCGTGCGTCTGGTTTCGATAAACTAGGTGGACTATGTCGAAACGCGAGTTCCAAACCGAAGTCAGCCAGCTGCTGCAGCTGATCATTCACTCCCTCTACTCTCATCCGGAGATCTTCCTCCGCGAACTCATCTCGAACTCGTCCGATGCGCTCGATAAACTTCGCCATCTGACACTGACCGATGAGGCTTACAAGAGCTTTCCCTTCAACCCACGCATCGATCTCGAGCTCGACGAGCAGAACAAGACGCTGACCCTTGCGGATAGTGGCATCGGCATGAGCGAGGACGATCTGGTCTCGCATCTCGGCACGATTGCGCGCTCCGGCACCAAGAACTTCCTCTCCCAGCTCTCCGGCGATCAGAAGAAAGATTCGAACCTTATCGGCCAGTTTGGCGTTGGCTTCTACAGCGCCTTCATGGTCGCCGACAAGATCGAAGTTGTCTCGCGCAAGGCCGGCGAGGACCAGGCGCACCGCTGGATCAGCGATGGCAAGACCGGCTTCGACCTTGAGCCCGCGGAGCGCGACGCCGCTGGAACCACCATCCTGCTGCACCTGAACGACGAGGGCAAACACTACGCCAACAGCTGGCGCCTGCAGGAGATCGTAAAGTAGGACTGGCACCACATTGCGTTTCCCATCTTTCTCACCTACGACAAAAGCGAGTGGAACGAGGCGGAAAAGAAGTCTGACAAGGTGCGCACGACCGAGCAGGTCAACGCGGCTAGCGCGCTGTGGCGCCGGTCAAAGAGTGAACTCAGCGACGACGACTACAAGGAGCTGTACAAGTCCATCTCTGGCGACTCGCAGGATCCACTCTTCTGGTTCCACACCCGCGCGGAAGGCAGCCTGGACTACACCACGCTGTTCTACATCCCGGCCAAGGCGCCGCTCGATCTCTATCAGGCGGAGTACAAGGTTGGCGTCAAGCTCTACGTCAAGCGCGTCTTCATCATGGACGATGCCAAGGAGCTTCTGCCGCAGTATCTGCGCTTCGTTCGCGGCATCATCGACAGCGAAGATCTCCCGCTCAACGTCAGCCGCGAGATCCTGCAGCAGAATCGCGTGCTGACCAGCATTCGCGCGGCCAGCGTCAAGAAGATCCTCTCCGAGCTCAAGAACATCGCCGCGAATCAGCCCGACAAGTACCTGCAGTTCATTACGGAGTACAACCGTCCGCTCAAGGAAGGGCTGCACGGCGACTATGCGAATCGCGAGACGCTGCTTGATCTGGTGCGCTTCAAGTCGACTAAAGTTGGTGGCCTGACCAGCCTGGCCGAGGTCAAGTCGCGCATGAAGGAGGACCAGAAGAGCATTTACTACATTACGGGCGGCGCGGAGTCTCTGCTGCGCACCTCACCTCTGCTCGAGATCTACAAGAAGAAGGACATCGAGGTGCTTATCCTCGACGACGACATCGATGAGATTGTGTTCTCCGGCGTTACAAATTACGGCGAGCTCGATCTAAAGTCCGTCAACAAAGCCTCCACCAGTGATGATCTGAAGGACGAGGGCGAGCCTGACAAGTCGCAGGAGCTGCAGCCGTTGCTTGACAAGCTCAAGGCCACACTCGGGGATCGCGTGAAGGACGTTCGCGCTTCGGTTCGTCTGGCGGAGAGCCCCTCCTGCATCGTCTCCGATGAAGAGGAGCCCTCGCTGCAGATGCAGCAGATGCTGCGCGCCATGGGCCAGACCGATCTGCCGGCGCTCAAGCCGACGCTCGAGATCAACCCGGATCATGCCATTGTGAAGAAGCTGATCGGCCGCTCGGACGACGCCACCACCGAGGATGCGGCGTGGCTGCTCTACGATCAGGCGCTCCTGCTTGAGGGCGTGTCGCTGCAGGATCCGGCGGCCTTTGTGCAGCGGCTGAACCGTATCCTCAACCTGTCGATCTAGCTGACCGGAGTGGCTGTGGTCTTCGCGGCCACTTCGGTCTTTGCTCTGGGAGCCTCCATGCCTAAACGCAGCGCCGGCCTCCTGATGGTTCGCATGCGCGACGGAGTGGCAGAGGTCTTCCTCGTGCATCCTGGCGGGCCGTTCTGGGCAAAGAAGGACGCCGGTGCCTGGTCGATTCCGAAGGGGGAGATCGAACCCGGCGAGCCGGCTCTTGCCGCGGCGCAGCGGGAGTTCCGCGAAGAGACCGGCTTCCTCTCCGCCGAGCCGTTCCTTGAGCTTGGTGAGGCCCGACAACCGAGCGGCAAGATCGTCACTGCCTGGGCCTTTCCGGGGGAGTGCAACCCCGCCCATCTCGTGAGTATCTCCTGCCAGATCGAGTGGCCGCCGCGATCGAAGCGCATGCTCACCATTCCCGAGATCGATCGTGGGGCGTGGTTCTCTCTGCACGCCGCGCAGGAAAAGATCCTCGTTGGTCAGCGTGTCTTTCTGGCCAGACTGGCTGCCGCGCTTCCTACGCTCTCGGCCACGTTCAGTCAGTTTGAAGCGAAGCTCGTGCCCGAAAGAGAACCTACAGAGAAAAAACTATGAATCTTTGATAGCGTTGTTTTGTGCCTTGCGTCGACCGAGGCGCCACGTCACCTTGTGGAGCTCTCGTGCCAGCCTTTCGCTCGCGTCTCTTGCTGCTCACGCTGCACTCTCCACTCCTGCTTCCTGTCCTCCGGCCAAGACTGGCTGCTGGCCAGAGTGTCACGCCGGCGGCCAAAGCCTCTCTTTCAGGCATCGTGACCGACCCGACCGGGGCCATCATCCCCAATGCCACGGTCACGCTCGAGGGCGAGGGGCAGCCGCCACAGACGGTCACGGCCGACTCTGCCGCCAGCTATAGCTTCACCGCTCTTGGTGCGGGCACCTACTCGCTGACGGCGGTCTTTACCGGCTTCGCCGCGAAGACGGTCAAGGGCATCGTCCTCACGGCGAACCAGCGTCGCTCCATCAATCTCGCGCTGCCTGTGGAGACGCAAGAGCAGGAGGTGGAGGTCGGACCGGATGGATCAGCCCTTGACCCGGCCCATAACGGGGACGCCACCGTTCTCTCCGGCTCCGCCCTCTCCACCCTGTCGAACAACAGCTCCCTGATGCTGCAGGAGATCCAGGGCATGGGCGGCAGCGCCGGAGACACTGGCGGCCAAATCTACGTCGACGGCTTCTCCGGCGGCAAGATGCCCCCCAAGAGCTCCATTCGCGCGATCCGCATCAACCAGGACCCCTACTCCGCCGAGTACGACGCCGTCGGCACCAGTCGCATTGAGATCTTCACCAAGCCCGGCGGCGACGCGTTTCACGGCGATGGTGTCGTTGTCGGCAGCGATTCCTCCTTCGACTCGCGCGACCCCTACTCGCCGCAGCGCCAGCCCTTCTACTCCACCATCCTCCAAGGTGATTTCAGCGGCCCCATCACCAAGAAGAGCTCGTTCAGCGTTGCCGCCTACCAGTTCCACTTCGACAACAGCGCCATCGTCAACGCGGTTGTGCTCGACCCTGACTACAACCAGGTTTCGTTCACCGACGCCGTTGCCAGCCCCACCACAACGCTCTCCGTCAACCCTCGCTTCGACGCCCAGCTCTCAAAGAACAACACGCTTACGCTGCGCTACCAGCTTGACCGCATGACCCAGACCAACGCCGGCGTTGGCCAGTTCGCGCTCGCCTCGCAGGGGTACCAAAGCCGCACTACCACCAGCACGCTGCAGGCAAGCGACACCGAGGCCGCCACACCACACATCGTCAATGAGCTTCGCTTCCAGTACATCCGCACACGCACCGCGCAGGTCTCCGTCAGCGGGGCACCTGCGATCGCCGTTCAGGGCTCCTTCACCGGCGGCGGCAACAATATCGGCGACCTCCGCGACAACCAGGACGCGTACGAGATCCAGAACTACCTCACAATCGACCACCAAAAGCACTTCTTCCGCCTGGGTGTCCGTGAGCGCCTGAATCGGGACAGCAACCGCTCCACCGCGAACTACAACGGCCAATACACCTTCTCCACGCTCACCGCCTACCAACTCACCCTGCAGGGGCTCGCAGCCGGCCTTTCGCCTGCCGCTATTCGGGCCTCCGGCGGCGGCGCAAGCCAGTTCGACATCACCGCCGGCGAGCCCTCCGCCTCTATCCTGGTCGCCGATACCGGCCTCTACGCCGACGACACCTGGAAGGCGCGCGACAACCTCACCCTCAGCTACGGCCTGCGCTTTGAGACGCAGAACTACATCCCCAACCGCGCCGACTTCGCTCCCCGACTGGGCTTTGCCTACGGCATTCGCGGCACCGCCAAGAAGCCTGCCATCTACACCGTGCGCGGCGGCTTCGGCATCTTCTACACACGCCTGCCCTCCACCAACATCCTGACTGCGGTGCGGCAGAACGGCGTCTCGCAGCAGCAGTACGTGCTCACCTCGCCTGACACCTACCCCAACGTTCCGCCGCCGACAAGCCTCTCCTCCGCGCTTCCGCCTACTATCTTTCGTATCAGTCCCGGTTACACATCACCCTACGTCCTGCAGACGGGGATCACGCTCGATCGCAGCTTGGGCAAGTATGGCTTGGTGAGCGGCAACTACACGTATGGCCGCGGCGTGCACCAGCTGCTTAGCCGCAACATTAACGCGCCGCTGCCCGGCACCTTCAACCCAGCCGATCCCGCGAGCGGCGTCCGTCCCCTGGGCAGCCTCGCCAACCTCTACCAGTACGAGTCCACTGGGCTAAGCCGGCAGAATCGCCTCACGGTAAATGCTCGGATCTCGAACGGCGAGAAGTTCCAGCTCTTCGCGAACTACTTCTACGCTCACTACAACACCGATACCAGCGGCGGCTTTCCCTCGAACCAATACAACATCGGCCAGGACAACGGCCGCGCCACCACGGACATCCGCAACCGCCTCTTCCTTGGCATCTTTGGCCAGCTTCCCTTCCACATCAACGGCGGGCCGTTCCTGTTTACGCAGTCTAGTTCGCCCTTCAACATCGTGCTCGGTCAGGACCTCAACGGCGACAGCCAGTTCAACGATCGCCCTAGCTTCGCCACCGACCTCACTCGCCCCAGCGTCATCCGGACCCGCTTCGGCAACTTTGATACCCTGCCCATCGCCGGCCAGCGTATCATCCCGATCAACTACGGCAACGGTCCCGGCCTCTTCTACCTGAACGCCTACTTTGGCCGCGCCTTCCATCTCGGCCCGCTCGTCAAGCCGCCTGCCGGTGCGCCGCCACCGCCGCCGCCCAAAGCTGGCGCCAAACCCACGCCGCCCGAGCGCCAATACACGCTCGAGTTCGGCGTCGAAGGCAACAACATCTTCAACCATAACAATCCAGCCCCGCCCGTAGGTGTGCTCGGCTCTCCCCTCTTTGGCCAGTCGAACGCTCTCAGCTCCTTCTTCTCGCAGGGCGGCTCCGCCAACCGCCTGGTCAATCTGACAGCCCAGTTTCGCTTTTGATGGCCTTCCCACCTGCCTCGGCGCTGAGGCGCAACTCGGGTGAGTCGTCCGGCTCGGTTGCGTCTTTGATCGTGACGCCGCTTCGTCCCGCGTGCCGGGATTGCTCGAGCAGGTAGCTCAGCTTATAAGCGGCCTGCGAGTACGAGAGACCTTGCGGGCGAATGTTCGAGACGCAGTTGCGTTCGGCATCGCTGCGGCCAGGACGCGGCCGATACGTGAGGTAAGCGCCGAGGCTGTCGGGCGAGCTCAACCCTGGCCGCTCCCCTAGCAGAATGAGAGCTGCCTCCGCCTGCCGCAGCTCGCCGATGGGATCGGAGAGCGCGACCCGCGCCTCAGTCGCGACCACAATCGTATCCATCGACCAGCCGGAGAGCTGAAGCCGCAGCGCGAGCAGAAGCGGAACCGCGTGGCGCATGCATGCCAGCGAGGACAGACCATCGGCAACGATGATGGTGAGGCGATCCTGCGGCACAGGTTCCCGCGGGCGCAGCAGAGCGTGGGCGTCCGGATGGAGAAGCCGGCCGAGGTCCGGCCGTTTGAGGTAGTCGGCCCGGCTGGCTGCCTGGCTTCGCACGGCAAGTGTGGCGAAGCCCGCTTCGTGCAAGGCCGCGGACATGGCCTCCATCGCCAGCGGAAGATGAACGGCATCTTTTGCGCGAGCATGCGCCAAGGAGAAGGTGAGGACCTCCTGCGTTCTCTGGCTCGATCCAACCCGGCCCAGAGCAATGCGCGCCTGGGTATAGCGGCGAAGCTCCTCCCATCGGTTGGCCTCTGCCGGAAGGTCGCTCATGCGTTCTCCGCGAGCAGCAGCAAGCTGCCGGAGGCCTGCAGTAAGCTGCTGCCCGACGACGAAAGCAGACGGCCCGCCGCATCCGTAATGCCCATCTTCAAGAGCCACGCCTCAAACTCGGGCGCGCAGCGGAGATGCAGCGCGTCGCGCAGGTAGAGCGCATCGTGAAACGAGCTGCTCTGATAGTTCAGCATGATGTCATCGGCGCCGGGAACCCCCATGATGAAGTTCACTCCGGCCACGGCCAGCATGGTGAGCAGCGAATCCATATCGTCCTGGTCGGCTTCGGCATGGTTGGTGTAGCAGACGTCGCACCCCATGGGCAGCCCGAGAAGCTTGCCGCAGAAGTGATCTTCGAGGCCCGCGCGCAGGATCTGTTTGCCATCAAACAGGTACTCCGGCCCGATGAACCCGACGACACTGTTGACCAGCAGCGGCTGGAAGTGGCGGGCGACCGCATAGGCACGCGCTTCGCAGGTCTGCTGATCGACGCCAAAGTTGGCTTCGGCTGAGAGAGCGCTTCCCTGCCCGGTCTCGAAGTACATCACGTTGTCGCCGAGGGTGCCGCGCTTCAGGCTGAGTGCCGCCTCGCGCGCCTCCGCCAGCAACGCCAGAGTGATGCCGAAGCCCTCGTTCGTCTTCTGGGTGCCGGCGACGGATTGGAAGACCAGATCAACCGGCGCGCCCGCTTCGATCGCCAGCATCGTGTTCGTCACATGGGTCAGCACGCAGCTCTGGATCGGCGCGTCGAAGCGCAGACGAAACTCGTCGAGTGCTTTAAGAAGACGCACCGCGCCAGAGACGCTATCGGCCGCCGGATTGATGCCGATGACGGCATCGCCGCAGCCGTAGAGCAGGCCATCCAGCATGGAGGCGAAGATGCCTCGGACGTCGTCGGTGGGGTGGTTGGGCTGGAGCCGCACGGAGAGTCTGCCGGGCAGTCCAAGGGTGTTCCGGAAGCGGGTGACGACGCTGCATTTGCGCGCCGCCAGCACCAGATCCTGATTGCGCATCAGCTTCGAGACAGCCGCTGCCATCTCGGGCGTGATCCCGTCCGCGACGGCGGTAAGCTCGGCGGCCGTCTGCTCCGGAGCCAGCAGCCACTCGCGCAACTCGCCGACGGTCAGGTGCTGTATGGGTGCGAACGCCGCCGCGGAGTGGCTATCGCAGATCAGTCGCGTGACTTCGTCCTCGTCATACGGGATGAGTTGCTCATCCAGAAACGCGCGCAGCGGAAGGTCGGCGAGAGCCATCCTGGCGGCCATCCGCTCCGCGCTGGTCTCCGCGGCCAAGCCCGCCAATACGTCTCCGGAGCGATGCGGGCTGGCGCGGGCAAGCAGCGTCTTCAGGTCAGCGAAGCTGTACGTTGTGCCATCGACATTGTGGCGAAAGGACATATGCGGAACTCTCTCTCTGCGTGCGGCCTACCGGTGAGACATGCTGTCCTGAACTTCGGAGCGCCCGCCAGCGACTCTGCGCTGCAGGCGAAAGCCGCCGTATCCAAGCAAAAGCAGTGCCGCAAAGATCGCTGAGATCAGGCGATTGAAGTAGCCGACGCTGAGCAGGCAGACTGCCGCGCAGATCAACGCCCAGAGGGGCAGCCACGGGTAGCCAGGCGCACGAAACGGCCGGAGAAGGTTGGGCTCCAGGCGTCGCAGACGAAACAGCGCGACCATGCTTAGGATGTACATCAACAAAGCGCCCAGAACTGACATGGTTACAATATTGGCCGTCAGAGACTGTCCTCCGATCTGCATGACGCTGTCGCTGTAGATCGCCAGAATGCCGATCACTCCGCCACCCAGAATGGCAATCCAGGGTGTCTGAAATCGAGGATGGATCAAGCCCAGAAACGCTGGCAGGAAGCCCGCCCGAGCCAGCGCAAAGATCTGTCTGGAGTAGCCCAGGATGATGCCATGAAACGAGGCGATCAAGCCGAAGAGGCCGAGCCAGACCAGCATGTGCAGCCAGCCGCTGTTTGCCCCGACAATCATCCGCATGGCTTGCGGGAGCGGGTCGTTGATGTTGGCCAGCGACCGCCAGTCGCCAGCCGAGCCCACAAACAGCATCACCCCGAGCGCGAGCAGGAGCAGCGTGGCGATGCCGGCAATGTAGGCGATGGGGATCGATCGGCGTGGATCCTTGGCCTCCTCCGCAGCCATGGCGACGCCCTCGATCGCAAGAAAGAACCAGATCGCAAACGGCACGGCGGCAAACATGCCCGGCCAGGCATGTCGGGTGAAGGTGTTGGTGAAGTGATGCGAGAGGTTCGCCGAAGTCGACCAGCCGCCGGAGAGGAAGTTGCTCCAGTGCGCGCCCGGAGCCACCACCGCCATGAAGACCAGCAGCTCGGCTATCGCCAGCACGGTGACCACCAGCTCAAAGCTCGCGGCGATTTGCACCCCAACGATGTTGAGTGTCATGAAGATCAGGTAGGCGCCCACAGCCGCTGTTCGCGGGCTAAGCGACGGATACTGAACGTTCAGGTAAGAGCCGATCGCCAGCGCAATCGCCGGCGGTGCAAAGACGAACTCCACCAGTGTTGCGGCGCCGACCAGGTAAGCGCCCATTGGACCGAAGGCGCGCTGCGCGTAAGCGAAAGGGCCGCCGGCATTGGGGATTGCGGTCGTGAGCTCCGTGAAAGAGAAGATAAAGGCCGCATACATGGTGGCGACGAAGAGGGTCGTCGCCAGAAATCCCAGCGTGCCGGCGCTTGCCCACCCGTAGCTCCAGCCAAAGTACTCGCCCGAGATGACCAGACCCACCGCGATGGCCCAGAGCTGCAGCGTGGTGAGCGTCGCTTTGAGGTGTACTGGTTGCGAGTCCATGGCGTCTCCGCCTTCAGCATAGGGCACATCCGCGCTACTTCCGCCTCATCCATGCAGGAATCTGTTAGGGCGATAGCTCGTGAAGCATTGACCGGACAGGAGGCGCCAGCTATTGTGAAGCTGATCAGGTGCAGGGAAGATGGTGCGACTCCATCACTACCCCGTAACTGTAAGCGCAGAGAGACCCGACATGGCTGTCGCAACACCACTGGAGACATCTCTGGGAAGGTGGTTGGGCCTCGATGAAGCGCAAGTCAGGATACCGGCCTGATCAGATCACTGGCTTAGTTCAGCTTCGATGGGAGAGCTGAAGAGCACCGCAACCACACATCACCAGTGGGCGCACGCTTCCGATCCAGGCCAATCCCGCTCAACGTGCCGCATGCACTGCGCACGGAGCGTTTATGCACCGGAAACACTACGTCGCACCGCGTTCGGCGGCAAGCCGCAGCCCTGTCTCTCGCCTGCAGGCCGGGCTGCACACGCTTCTGCTCCTGATCGTTCTCTTCGCCTCCGCCTCAACCGCATTTGCCACTCGCCTGGTTACAGATGAGGCCGGTCGGCGCGTTGTACTTCCCGATCATCCGCATCGCATTGTCTGTCTCGTTCCTAGCGTGACCGATGCGGTCTTTGCCCTGGGGGCAGGCGCGGACGTTGTCGCCATCAGCGACTACACGAAGTATCCCGCCGCCGCTCTCGCAAAGCCCAGCATCGGCGATCCCTCGCAGCCCTCGCTTGAAGTCCTTCTGTCGCTGCATCCAGACATCGTGCTGGGCATACGGACCAGCAGCCCGATCGCGGCGCTGCTCGAGATGGAACGCCTTGGCATTCCGGTCTATCTGGTCAATCCGCAAGGCCTGGACGGGCTGTTGACGTCCGTGTCAGACCTCGGCATCGCCCTCGATCGAGAACAGGAAGCGGCGACCCTTGTCACCTCCCTGCGGCGCCGGATTGATGCCGTGCGGCTTCGAACACAGGGCCTGCCGCGACCTTCGGTCTTCATGCCGATCTGGTACGACCCCATCATGACCATCGGCAAACACGCCTTCATCACTGACATCATCACCGCCGCCGGAGGCCGCTCCATCACCGACGATCTCGCTCCCGAGTGGCCACAGATCAGTCTAGAAGCACTGCTTGCGCGGGCGCCACAAGCCCTTCTGTTGACCCGAGGGAGTAAGACCACGCTGGATGTCCTCAAGGACAAGCCAGGCTGGGCTGCCCTGCCCGCCATCCAGCAGCGACGCGTGTTCTACGCGGATGACCGCATCGAGTTCGCCAGCCCGGTCGCGATTGACGCGCTCGAGGATCTCTCCCGGCAGTTTCACCCGTAGTGAAGCTCGATGTCTGATGCAGTGCTTCTTCCAGCGGAAAGGCAACTTTGAACGCGATTGCAGCCGAACCCACTCCTCCGTGGAGGAAGTTCTTCACCAGATCTCCTGAGGCCGTGCTCGTGGTGCTGGCGATCGTGCTCGCTGGATCCGTGCTCTTGTCGCTCTCGGTCGGCGCGGTGAAGCTCCGGCTCTCTGACCTGTTACAGGCTGCCTTGGCGCGACGCCCCCTTACCACCACCGACCGGCTCATCCTGCTGCAGATCCGTCTCCCACGCATCCTGTCCTCGGCTCTGGTCGGCGCGTCCCTCTCGGTATCGGGCCTTCTCTTTCAGGGCCTGTTTCGCAACCCCATGGCCGACCCCTC
>CAXSEC010000066.1:0-17556 GCA_964236325.1 uncultured Acidobacteriaceae bacterium
GTCGCCAGGTTATAGCTGCCGTTCCCGTCAATCTGCATCCCGTGCAGCTTGACCAGCAGCTGCGTCGCCTCGATCTGCTTGCCCGCCAGCGACGCATCCACCAGCACCGAGTCGTACCGCTCTCCATACGCCACGCCGTCATGCAGGTTGATCTCGCCCGACCCGTTCAGCGCCTTCAACGTACCCTTCGCCTGTCCGTTCACCGAAAGCGTGCCGGTCACCGGATACTTGCCCTTCTGCCCCGCCAGATCCAGCACATCATCGAGCGACGCATTGTTCAGGTTCAACTTCGCGTCCACCGTGCTGCCGTCATCCCACACGTAGCTCACCGCGCCTCGTCGCGAGACCGCCCGCCGCGGCGCAAACGTTCCCGCCGCCGTCAGCACCGCACTTCCGCGCTTGATCGTCGAGCTCCCCACCGAGATCCCGCGCGGCTGGTACTCCGCGTCCGCCACCACCGAGTCAATATGCACATCTGCCTGCGTGCCCGCATGCAGCAGCAGATCGTTCGCCTGCAGATGTCCCTTCACATCAATGTCCGCCAGCCGCCCGCGCGCCGTCCCCTGGAACCCCAGCGACCCATGCAGCACCACCGGCAGCGCCGCCGATCCCTTCTTCCCGTTCGATTGCACCCCCAGACTCGTCAGCAACTGGTCATACTCGCCCAGATCCCGAACCGACGCATCTAGTCGCAGCGCCGTCAGCGGATCGCCCTTGTTAACCCCCAGCACACCACTGGCCTCGACCGTAGACTGCGGCGTCCGCGCCAGAAACTTGTCGAGGTTCACCACCTGCTGCTGCCCGCGATAGTGCGCCACCGCTTCGCCGGTCAGCGGAATGTTCGCCAGCGCTCCTCGCGGTCGAGCACCGGTCGGCGCAAACCTCACGTCCGCGTCCACATTCACCGTGTCCGCAATCTCCGTGGCCGGCCCGCCCCACTCCGCCTTCACCGGCCCGGTAAACGCCGTATCAAACCCCAGATCGCTCGTCTTCGCTTGCACAATCTCGAAGATCGACCGCAGCGTAATCCGATTGATCGACACATTCAAGAGAGCATGCGCCCGCTCGACCGGCGTGATCGTCACACTCTCGACCGGCGCCTTCGCCCCCACGCCGACCGCCGCCTTGTTCGCCGTCTGCGCCGCCGCCACCGTGGTCGGCGAGCCCGCCGGTGCACTCGCCGGCACCTCCCCCAGCCAGTTCGAAATTCGCAGCTCCCCCGTCGCACTGCCGCCGCCCGGCAGATACCCCGTCAACGCCGTAAACAGCAGCTCTGTGGGCGTCACATGCAGCTGCGCCCCGCCGTTGATGTCCTGCACCCGCACCGATCCGTCGCGATAGCCGGCATCATGCAGCTTCACCTCGCCGACCACCAGATACCCCTTCACGCAATCCGGGTCCGCCGGCAGCGCCTTTGTGCTCGGTGCCGCCGCATCACTCGGATGCCGCCGCTGCCAGAGGTGCGGCTGCTTCTGCGCCTCCTGCGGCGCCGTCGTACAGTTGTGCCCCTTCACATGCAGCTCGAGCGATCCCGCATTCAGCCCGTCAACCCCGCCCAGCACCGCAATCTGCTTCAGCTCCAGGTTTCCATCCACCGCCGCCGCAAACTCCGGCTTCGCAAAGTGATTCAGCGATCCCGTCGCCGTCAGCTCCGAGTGCTCACCCGTATGCAGGTCAAACGCCTTCACCACCGCCGCATCCCGCCCGAGCTCCGCCTCCACATGCAGCTTCGACTGCGCCTCCGGCTCCTTCGCCATCCTCGTCCGCAGATCGTTCAAATCGATATTCATTCCATATCGATCGCTCGCCGAGAGATAGTTCACCTGCGCGTTCAGATCCTTCGCCGCCACATCAAACGGAATCGCCCGGTCGTTGATCACCACCAGCCCGTTCGCCAGCTCGACCCGCCCCGCCTGCAGATCCAGCAGCGTCTCCTGCACCGGCGTCGTGCTTGTGCTCGGCTTCTTCGGCACCGGCTGGTTGGTCTTTCCATCCTTGTCGATAATCAAATGCACGTGCGGCTGCTCCACCCGCAGAAAACTCAGCCCGATATGCGACTGCGCGCCTCGTCCCACCGTATGCGAGACCAGCGTATTGATCCTCGCCCGCAGCAAAATCTTGTCCGCCGAAAGATACGGCGCCTCTCCTGGTCCTTCAAGCCCGTGAATGACCAGACCATCCGCCTCGACCGCCAGGTGCCACAGCCTCACGCTGATCCCACCCAGCTCGACCCTGCCCCCCGTCGCATCCTCGAGCGTCTTCACCAGCTCCGTCTTCACCCGCCTCTCGAAGTCGGCCGTCGTCGTGTACCAGGTCACCCCGATCGCCAGCAGCACCATCAGCAGCAGCAGGCTGCCCACCGTCCACGCCAGCACCTTCGCCATCTTGCGCGTGATGTGCGACCCACCCGTCGTCTCTGGTCTCTCCGTACCCTTGTCTGGTCTCTCCGTACCTTTGATCGGCTCGCTCATACGGGGTCCGCTCCATCCTGCACAATCTGTACGGTTCCCTGTGCCCGCAGCGACTTCAACCAGTCCGCCAGCAGCCCGCTCACCTGCTGCTGCAGCAGCACCTCCTGGATCCGATCCGACAACTTGTCCAGCGGCGGTGCCTTGACCCTCTGCTTCGCATACTCCGGCAGCATCGTCTTGTTGTAATACGTCTCAATCTCCGCATGCGAGATGCGTATCCCCGACCGGAAGCGCACCTCGATAAACTGCAGCGTCTCCATCCGCTCGCGCCAGTGCGCCCGAACCTCGTTGCTGGTCACACCGTGCCCTGCCAGAAACGCCGACCATCCCGCCGCCGTCTCGCAGTGCGCCGCCTTACACGCCGGAATCTCCTTCCGCAGCTGGTCAATCTCAGCATCAATATCGGCCTCGGTCACCGCATGCTGCGGCTGCAGCGCCGCCTGCTGCAGCAGCAATCGGCGGTCCACCAGCCGCGCAATCGCGTGCTCGCGCAGCGCATCTCCCTCAGGCGACGAGATCGGCTGAAACGCTGCCATCCGCCGCTCCTCATCCACATCGCTCTCGAGCACCACATCCCCGTTCACCACCGCGATCACATGGTCGATCAACACCCCCGCATGCATCGGCTCCGGCACCGCCTCCTGCACCTCCTCCGACTTTGCCGCCTTCGCCGCTGAGTCCGCGGTCGCCTTCTGGTTCGCCTTCGTGGTCGGGTCCGGCTCCGCCACCGCGCCACCAGCCGTCGGCGCTGTCCCTGGTGCGGGTACGGGCGCCGGCGCCTGTACCGGCACCTGTGTCTGCGCCCGCGCGATGGCGGCAGCGCCAGACAGCAGCAGAGCCGCCAGCAGCAGCCCCGACCTCCCGATCTTCGTCATATCCCTCACACCATTGCGCATGCTTGAAACCTTGTTCCTGCTAACCCTGTCACTCGAACGACTGCCTTAGAAACTCTGTCCGATACTGAAGAAGAAGTTGATATGCCCCGCTGTTCCGACATGCGGTCCACCCGTCGTGCTGAAGTCGTAGATCACGGGGTAGATCGGCGGATTGAGGTTGTAACTTAAATCAGCACGAAGCGGGCCGACCGGCGTGTTATACCGCGCGCCTAATCCGATGGCATGCGAAAAGTAGTTGAAGTTGCACGTCCCCACATGGGTCAGTTGCACCTTAATGCTCGACACGTCGCGGCACGTGTCCTGGTCCGGCTGGTGGTAGCGCAGAAAGCTCGGAAACATCTGGCCCGCATTCTGGAACACATTCCCCATATCGTGGAACACCACAAAGCTCACGCTGCTGCCCACCACCGGCAGCACCGGCGCCGGCAGACGCAGCTCGGACTGGTTCAGAAACACCGCCGTTCCCCCCACCGGATACCCCGTCTGCAGATCGCGCGGGCCCGCGCCGTTGATCGGAAATCCACGATGCGAGGTCGCCCCGCCCTCATACAACCGCTCCGGCAGAGGCACCGCGCTGCAGCTTGCATTCGTCGTCAGCAGCGGCCCCAGGCACGGGTTCGTCAGGCTCGTCTGGTCGCCCACGTTCGGGTTCGGCCCGTAGCTCTGCTCGACACCAATCCGCGTATTCCGCGCAAACACATACTTCCGTTTGCCAAACGAGTAATACGACGCAAACGATCCATCGAAGCGATTGAAGTCCGTCTGCGATCCAAACTTCGATGACGCAAAGAATGTCGTCACCGTCGTGTACGACCCATGCGTCGCATCCAGCTGCGATGGCGCCCGCCGGTCGTGATACCACGTCAACCCCGGCCCACCCACCCGCACCGGCTGGCTCAGCAGTGGAATCAGATCCGCCGCCACCTGCAGGCTATTCGGATCCACCGACACCCGTCTGTATTGAAAGTCATAGATCAACGTATCCGTCTTCGGAATCCGCTGCGTCAGCCGGAAGTCCCCCTGCAGCGTCGAAGCGGAAAATGTCGTGATGTTCTGCACATTCGAGTACCCGCCCGTCACCGAAGCATTCAGGTTCTTATTGCCGAACAGATTCGGGTTGTTGAATGTCAGCTGCGCAATCTCCTCCAGCAGCCCGTAGGTCGCATGCAGCGTCAGCGACTCCTGCGTCCCGCGCAGGTTGATCCGCGAAACATCCGCCGATACCCTGGGGCTGATCCCCGCCTTGCCCTCCTGCGTCGTCTGCGTCTCCGGATTCAGCCCCAGCAGGATCGCCGACGCCGGCGAAAGCTGTCCGCGGTTTGGCGTTCCAGTCTGCGCCTCAAATCCAACCCCGTACGTCACGTCCCACCGCTTCGCCTCGGTCAGCTGCAGCAGCACATTCTTCTCCGGCAGCTGCCCGTTCGGGTTCTGCACCACCGCATTCACCTGGTTGAACAGCGCCAGGTTATACAAATTGCGTTGCGTGTCGAGCAGCGCCGTCTGGTCCAGCGGATCCTTCGCATGCACCTCGATCTGCGGCGTCACCACGCTCTCCCGCACATGGCTCTCACCCGTCTTCAGTACGCGGTCGATCAGCACATGCGGCCCTTCCACCACCGCCAGCGTTACATCCGTCTTCGTCGCGTCGGCCTTGCTCACCTCCTGCTTGATCGTCACCTTGGACTGTTCAAATCCCTGACTCAGCAGGTAGCTCTGCACCACGTCCCGATCGCCCGAAAGCGTAATCAACGAGAACGGCTGTCCCGACAGAGTGTTCAGCATCCCCTTCACCACCGGTATGCGCTCGTCCCCCACACCCTCAAGCGAGACCGCGCCGAACGTCTGCTGCGGCCCCTCCGTCACCGTGTACTTGACCGTCACTCCCGCCACCTTCAGCGGCTTGCCGTTCTTGTCGTCCACATCGCTCACAGCCGGCGCAACCTTTGTCTGGTTGAAGCCGTTCGCCCGATAGATCCCCTCAATCGAGCTCACGTCATCCTGCACCAGCGCCTGGCTGTACCGCCCGCTCTGCAGATACGCGTCCGCCTTCTGCACCCGCAGCCGCTCCCGCAGCAGGTCATCGCTGAAGTACTTGTTGCCGGCAAACGTAACGTCCGCCACCTTGTGCTTCAAACCCCGGTCCGCCGTAAAGATCACCCGTTCGGCGTTCGTTCCCTCGCCGAGCACCTTGTACTCCACCCGCGCGTCAAAGTACCCCTGCTGCTGTAGAAACTCGCGAATATTATGCGATCCCTCGTTCAGCAGATCGTTATCAATCGTCCCCTCTTCAAAGATCGGAATCAGCAGCTTCAGCCTCGCGTTTGAAACCTTGATCCCCTCGATCGAAACCTTCACCTCCGGCCCCTGGTTCGCCGTGAAGGTGTAGTTCAGCCGGTCCGTCGCCGCGTCATACGTCGACTTCGTCAGCGTGATCGTCCCCTCCAGCCGGTCCTTCTTTTGATACAGCGCCCGCAGGTTGCTCAGCGCGTTCGACGTCGTATCGCGCGTCACCTTGCTCTTCGCCTTCAGCTTGCCCTTCTTGCGAAACTCCGTCTCCGTCAGCCCCGGGTCCTGCCCCGTCACGATCACGTCGCCCACCCGCGCCTGCGGTCCCAGCGTCACCGTATACACCACGTCCACCTGCTTGGTGTCGCGCAGCCGTATCGTGTCAGACGTCACCTTGCTCTCGTAGTACCCGTTCTGCTCGAGCGTCTGCCGGATGCCATCCGCGCCCGCCGGTATCTGGCTTGGTGAAAACGGCGTTCCCGGGTCCAGCTTCGTCGCAAACTCCAGCAGCGACGTCAGCCGATCGCTCTTCACGTTCTTCACCGTCACCCGCCCCACAAAGAATCGCGGCACCCCGGCAAACGTCAGCGTCACCCCGGCGCCGTTTGGCTCCGCCCGCACCGCGATATCGCGATACAGCCCGCTCGCAAACAACCGCCGCGTGCTCTCGCGTACCAGGTCCGGCTCCAGCGGCTGCCCGGGCTTCTGCGTCAGCTCCGTCGGCAACGTCTCCGTGCCGTTAAACTCCACACCCGTAAACACAATCTTCTCTACCGTCTTGCCCAGGTAGTTCCACAGCGAAGCCCGCGGCCCTGTCGTCAGCTCGCGGATGGCCTTGCCTTGAATCACCTTTTCGGGCGTCGCCTCCTGCGGAACCGCGGCGTCCGTCGGCTCGCTCGCCGGTGTCGTCGCCTGGCCCCGCCCAGCCGGAAGATTCGTCGCCGCCGGCGCACTCTCAGAGGCTGGCGCCGCCGTACTGTCCGGGCTCCCACCAGATCCCGTAGCCTGGCCCAGCATCGACCCCGTCGCTGCCAGCATCACCCCCGCCAGCATCGGCGCCAGACCAGCAACCCGAGCCGCACGGCTTTCACCCGCCCAACACCGCTCCAGACGCTGCTCGAGCCAACGCCCCGGCGCGTCTCCGCTCCTCCTCATTCCCACTGCGTCATCCATCCGGCCCGGCAGACCCACTCTCTCTCCTTCATCCAACAACGACGGGTCCTTCACCCGAGTCCCGCGCCATCGTCCTGCGGCAGGCGTCCCACGCCACCCTTTACAGCTGGGAACCCTCTGATCAAGTTGCCCCCTTGGTTAAAGGCATGGCTTCATGCATGCCGTAACTGCATCCCGGAACCCTCTGATCAAGTGCCCCTTTGTTAAGGGCATGGCTTCAGCCATGCCATAACTGCTTTTGACTGAACTGCGGCTTTAGCCGCTGAGGTCAGCTCGGTCATACCCTCCGGACGAAATCAACCCCTGCAAACATCAGATAGAAACCGCGACCCGCAAAAAAGTCGTTCCGTCTTCCTCGGCCATCAAACCCGGCGCCGGCGCAACCTCCCGGAAGTCCAGCCGTGCGCTCTCTATACTATCGAGACCGGCACACTTTCGTCAGCGGCGTACCATCGCGGCTACTACAACTTCCTGGTCCCAGCAGCACCAGACACACACCCCAATGACCCCCTCAACACCCCCATCAACATCCCGGCCGCCGGCTCAGCAGCCAGACCGGCAGCCCCGCAACGACTCCGGCAGCGACTCAGACCTCCAGGCATCCGCCGACCCCGCTGCCCGCTACTCCCGCCAGATCCTCTTCCCCGGCATCGGCCTCCGCGGCCAACAAGCTCTCGCCCGCGCTCACGTCGCCATCGTCGGCGTCGGCGCTACCGGCGCCGCCAGCGCCTCTCTGCTCGCCCGCGCCGGCGTCGGCCATCTCACCCTCATCGACCGGGACTTCGTCGAACCCTCCAACCTCCAGCGCCAGATCCTCTTCGACGAGCAGGACGCCCGCGACTCCCTGCCCAAGGCCGAAGCCGCCCGCCGTAAACTCCTCGCCGCCAACTCCTCCATCACCCTAACCGCCCACATCGCCGACCTCGTCCCCGCCAACATCGCCGCCCTCCTCGGCGCCGCCGACCTCATCCTCGATGCCACCGACAACTTCGAAACCCGCTACCTGATCAACGACTTCGCCGTCCAGCAGTCCATCCCCTGGATCTACGCCGCCGCCGTCGGCGCCTACGCCGCCACCATGACCATCCTCCCCCGCCCCCCCCAAACCACGAACGAGCAAGCTGACACGAACGAGCAAGCAGCCACGAACGAGCAATCACCCGTAAACGAGCACTCAACCACGAACGAGCACTCAACCACAAACGAGCAATTTTTAGTTGTCATTCCGACCCTGAGCTTGTCGAAGGGGAGGAACCCCTGCATTTCGCCTTTAACCACGGAGCGAAGCGACGCGTCTTCCCGAAACGCGACGCCCTACACCCCCACCGCCTGCCTCGCCTGCATCTTCCCCGCCCCACCCACCGGCCCCGTCGAGACCTGCGACACCGCCGGCATCCTCTCCACCGCCGTCAACCTCGCCGCCTCCCTCCAGGTCACCGAAGCGCTCAAAATCCTCACCGGACAGCATCACCTCCTGCGCCGCTCTCTCGTCAGCTTCGAGCTCTGGCAGCCCACCCCCTCCGCCCGCCTCGATCACGCCGAGATCTCCGCCGCCACCCCGCGCCCCGGCTGCGACGTCTGCGACCTCCGCCACTTCGCCCACCTCGCCGGCACCCTCCGCCCCCACATCACCCTCTGCGGGCGCGACTCCGTGCAGATCCACGAACATCACCGACCCATCGACCTCGCCGCCATGCAGGCCAGCCTCGCCGCCATCCCCGACCTCACCGACATCCGCTCCAACTCGCTCCTGCTCCGCTTCCGTCGCGGCCCTTACACTCTCACCCTCTTCGCCGACGGCCGCGCCCTTATCCACGGCACCACCGACATCACGCTCGCCCGCAGCCTCTACGCCCGCTTCATCGGCGCCTAACCCTTGCACCTCATCCAGTAACCTCCATCGGTGCCCCTCACGCAACCTTTCATGAGACCCCGTCCTCTATCACGACAGGCGGCACCGGGGTACGATAGGCTTGACGTAAGCCTGTGCTATCCCATCCGTTCTCTCCCAGCTGGAGCCAGGCAAATGCACTTAGAAGGTCATCTCATGAATCAAGCAAAGCCAGTGCCTGGCTCGTTTAAGCGCAATCCCCCCATCGCGGGAGAAGCCGAGGCCATCGAAGCCGCAAAAAACGGCGACGCCGAAGCCTTTTCGAAGCTCTACGCCCTCCACAAACGGCGTGTCTACACCCTCTGTCTGCGCATGCTCGGCAACGTCTCAGAAGCCGAAGACATGACCCAGGAAGCCTTCCTGCATCTCTTCCGCAAGATCGGCTCCTTCCGCGGCGAATCTGCCTTCTCCACCTGGCTGCACCGCCTCACCGTCAACCTCGTTCTCATGCACCTTCGGAAAAAAGGCTTGCAGCTGGTCTCGCTCGAAGAGACCATCAATCCGTCCGAAGAAGACGCCCCCAAACGTGACTTTGGCGCCCGCGATCCTCAGCTCTCGGGCTCGGTCGATCGCGTCGCCCTCGAGCGCGCCGTCGGCTCCCTTCCCCCCGGCTATCGCATGGTCTTCGTCCTCCACGACGTCGAAGGCTTCGAGCACAACGAGATCGCCACCATGCTCGAGTGCTCCACCGGCAACAGCAAATCGCAGCTTCATAAAGCGCGCCTCAAACTTCGCGAACTTCTTCGCCAGTCTGAGGCCCTTCCCTTGGCTTCCCTCACCGAGGTGCTCCAATGACCGAACCCGCCACATCCCCGAACCTTGCATCCATGAACCTTGACTCGATGACCCCGGACGACTTCCAGGCCCATCTGCCCGAGCTCTTCGCTGCCGGCAGCGGACGCATCAGCCAGGATCCACGATTCGCCAAGTTCCTCCACGCCAACCCCACCTGCGAAGCCCTCGTCCGCGATCTCGAATACATCGCCGACGCCGCCCGCCAGCTCCTCGAGCCCGTCGTCGAAGAGCCCAGCGACTCCGTCTGGGACAGCATCCAGAGCAAGCTCAAGATCGCCGCCTCCGGAGAAGAACCCGCCTAAGCAAAACCCTTCGCTGCTGTCTTTATGGCTGTCATCCTAGAGCGCAGCGAAGGATACCCGCACCCGGCCCTTCCCCAAGCAGCGCACCACGCCCCAAAACCACCGAATACCCTTGCATCCCCAACAAAAAAAGCCTACCTTCCTCTCAGCGATGAACACGATCCTCAGCACCGGCCGATTTACCTGCTTCTGGTGGTACCCAGCGGCTGCGGCAGGTTCGTGTCTCTCGATCTAACCCCTTCAGAGACTCTCCTCCACAGCCGCGACCCACCAGGGTCGCGGTTTTGTTTCTGCCCCCAACCGGAGCCCGCCACATGCCCACCCAGTCCCTCAACGCCGCGGATCCTGCCTCCGCAACCCTGCCGCCCACCATCTCCCGTCTCGTCCTGACCGGCTTTATGGGCGCCGGCAAGTCCACCGTCGGCCGCCACCTCGCCGCCCATCTCGGCTGGACCTTCCTCGATCTTGACGACCTCGTCGCCGATCTCGCCGGCATCTCCATCCCGCAGATCTTCTCGACCCTCGGCGAGCCCCATCTCCGCCGGCTTGAGTCCCGCGCCCTCGCCCGCGCCCTCGCCCGCCCCCACACCGTCCTCGCCCTCGGCGGCGGCGCCCCCGAAACGCTCACCAATCGCCTCCTCATCGAGCAGACCCCCGGCACCGTCGCCATCTTCCTCGACGCGCCCTTTCCTACTCTCTTTGACCGCTGCATGCTTCAGGCACTCACCCCCACGACCACCCCCCGCCCCAACCTCGCCGACCCCGTCACCGCCGAAGCCCGCTTCCACCTCCGCCATCCCCTCTACCGCCGCCTCGCCCACCACACCCTTGAGACCTCCGCCCTCACCCCCGAGGCCGCCGTGCCCGCCATCCTCCTCCTTCTCTCCACCCTCTGAAGAAACCTCGCCCGCCGCCCGGACTCTGCAACCTATGTGCATCCAATAACGAAATGAGCCAGCTAACTTCGTCTCCGCAGACCACCGTCGCCACCGTGGAGTCGCCCAAAGCGCGCAAGCAGGTGCACGCGCACATCCTCTTCTTCTTCGCCGTCATCCTCGCGCTCACCCTCGCCTGGCACTTGATGAAGGAGCTGGAGATCCTCTATGTCAGCGCGCTGTTCGCCGTCGTGCTCATGCCGATCGTCAAGCGCTTCCAGCAGGTTCATATCCGCACCTGGTCTCCTGGCCGCGGCATCGCCATCGTTCTCCTGATCGCCGTCGTCGCCCTCACGCTGCTGCTCTTCTTCTGGATCGCCCTGCCTCCTGTCGCCCGCGATCTCCGCCAGTTCATCGCCGATGAACCCGCCCGCATCCCCCAACTCGTCGCCAAGATCAAGAAACTTCCGCTCGCCAATCGCCTTGGTGTTGACTCCGCCGCCCAGCACGCACAGGAGGCCGTCGCCGCCACCGCCGGCTACCTCTTCAACTCCCTGCCCCACTGGCTCTCGCACGTCCTCGATCTCCTCACCACCGCCTTCCTCAGCATCTACTTCATGCTCGAGGGCGGCGACGTCTACGCGTACTTCCTCTCCCTCTTCAATCCCAAACCTCGCGCCAGGCTCGACGCAACCCTGCAGAAAGCCGAGCTCAAGATGAGTAAATGGCTCGTCGGCCAGGGCCTCCTCATGCTCATCCTCGGCGTCTGCAGCACCATCGTCTTCGGAATCCTGCACGTCCGCTACTTCGTCCTGCTCGGCGTCCTCATGGGCCTGCTCAACATCATCCCCATCGCCGGCGGCGTCGTCACCATCATCCTCGCCGGTGGCATCGCCGCGCTTGACTCCTGGCCCAAAATGGCCGGCGTCTTCATCTTCTACGCCGTCTACATCAACCTAGAAAATGCCGTGCTCACCCCGCGCATCATGAAGTCCTCGGTCGACCTCATGGGCATCACCGTCCTCGTCGCCCTCCTCATCGGCTCCGCCCTCGCCGGCATCGTCGGTGCCCTAGTCGCCGTCCCCACCGCCGCCCTCATCACCGTTCTGCTCAACGAGTACGCCGTCCACCACGACGAACCCCTGCCGCATCCCACACTCTAAATCACGGACTAACCCCTGCCTTCGCTGTTGTCTCGGTTGTCATCCTTGCTGTTGTTCTTGGTTGTCATCCTGGAGGGCAGCGAAGGATCCCCGCACTTCGTCATTGCCGCTGCTCTTCTTCCTCACAACCTCTTAGTAATCCGGTAGTGCCTCAGTTTGTAACTGCGCTGGCAAAGGCTTCGCTGCCGCCGCGCCCCGCAGCTGTATCAGGAAACATGCGCAGCAAATCGCGCCCTCATTGACCGCCCCAGCCACGATTCCCCAGCCGTTTGCAGCCCTGCAACTATCAGGCCTTGCGCGTGCTGCATAGCGCGGCGTATTGTCATCCAGTTGCTGCGGAAAAGGCCCTCGAACAATCACCTTTTTCGCAACAAAACTCTACCGCAGCCTGATCTCCGCTGCCTCCTAAGGACTCTCCTCATGACGCTCTTCACCTTCTTCGTCGGAACCTTCTCCGGCCTGCTCTTCTCCCTCGTCGTCCTCGGTCTCACCCGCGCCTCTGCTGCTGGCAGCGACGCCTCGAACTTTGCCTCGCAGGAGCTGTAAGCCGCAACCTCGAGCACGCCTCAACACCGCGTTCCTCCATCTCTAACCGCCTGAGCATCTTCCCAAAGGTGCACAGGCAAGTCCCTCCCGCTGTGCCCTCATCTCTCGAGTAACTTCCCGCCATCGCTCCAACGCAGCGCCCGGCATCAGCAAGATCGCTCCAGCGCACTGCTATCCTCAGTGCGTGGCCGATCTTACCCTCTCCCAGCCGGAACGCCGCAACTTCGCCGTTCCGATCATCCTTGCCCTCATCGTCCTTGGTCTCGCGGGCTTCTTCCTCTTCCGCCTCACCCCGCACACCACCGCGGACGTCGCCATCACCCGCGTCGACCTCTATCCCGCCCATACCGTCTTCAAGTCCGACTCCATCGTCGTGGGCGACGACCCGTCCCAGGATGACCTCTATCTCCTGGTCACCGTCCGCCTCACCGATCGCCTCCGCCTTCCGCTCTTCCTCAAAGACATCACCGCCACCCTCATCCCCGGCGATGGATCGCTCCAACCCGCCACCAGCGCCGTCGAGCACGCCCAACTCGAAAACCTCTACACCAGCTTTCCCGCTCTCAGAAAGCTCGCCGCGGCGCAGACCGCCCCGCTCCTCCTGCGCGAAACCCGCATCGATCCCAACCAAACCGTCGAAGGCTACGTCATCCTCCACTTCCCGGTAGACACCAAGGTCTGGAACAGCCGCAGCGACGCCGTCCTCACCCTCGACCTCTACCACCAGCAGTCCCTCTCCATCACCATCCCGAAATCACCCACACCACTAGTCGACTCCGCTTCCCCTCCGGCGCCCTCGCACAAGAGGTAGCCCGCGCGACAGCCAGTCTCATCGCTTGAACCCTTTACCTCGTTTTTCATCTTCCGCTTGGGCGTTCCTCTTGGTACGCTGACCACAGCGCGTTCGCGATTTTTGTGCCCTTCTGCCGTATTCGGCTTCTTAATTCTTTTCCGCTCCTTGTTTCTTTTCCTTAGACCGCCGCACCCTCAGTCATAGCCGTCGCGCACCGGGCCCCGCTCCTCATCTCCGGCCCTGAATGTGCCGATTGGACACGCCAACATGACCGCTCGCCTCGCCCTCGCTGCCCTGCTCACACTCTCCCTGCCTGCCTTCCCTCAGTCTCCCACCACATCGTCCGTCCCCGCGCTCACTCCACCCGTCGCGCCCGTCCGTCCCCGCGCTCACTCCACCCGTCGCGCCCGTCCGTCCCGTCACTGACACCTACTTCGGCACGCCCATCGTTGACCCCTACCGCTGGATGGAGACCAGCACCAACGAGCTACAGGCGTACCTCAAGGCCGAGAACGCCGTCACCATCGCCGCTCTCCAGCCCCTCGCCACACAGAACGCGCAGATCCTCTCCGAGCTCACCACCCTCTCGAACGCCGTCGCCCGCGTCAATCGGCCGACCCGCGTCCTCGATCAGTTCTTCTTTCTCGAACTCCCGCCCGGCAAAAGCGACCCGCAACTCATGGCACGAGCCGTCGCCGGCGGCCCCACTCGGCTCCTTCTCGATCCCGCCACCCTCGCCGCTGAAGGCAAGCACGCCGCGATTGACTACTTCGAGCCCTCACCTGATGGCAAATACCTCGCCGTCGGCGTCTCTCTCGGAGGGCTCGGAAAACTCCGTCCTCCACGTCATCGACGTCGCCTCGGGCAAGCTGCTCAGCGAGGCCATCTCGCGCGCACAGGACGCCGATCCCTCCTGGACCGATGACAGCACCGGCTTCTACTTCTCTCGGCTTCAGCCCATGGCCGCAGGCGCCGCCGCGGCCACCAAGTTCGACAACCAGCGCATCTACCTGCACCGGCTCGGCTCTCCGGAGGCGCAGGATCTGCCCATCTTTGGTCCGGACGTCTCGACCGATCTTGCCCTTCCCCGGAACGGCAACGTCTTTCTATCCGTCGTGCCCGGCACCGGCATGCTCCTCGCCGGCCAGTCCTCGGGCGTCGTCGAAACCCCCGCCTATTGGGTGCGCCGCAAGCCGGAATCCGCCTGGGTGCAGGTTGTAAAGCATGACGACGGCCTGATGGACGTCGTCTTTCACGGATCGAAGCTCTTCGCCAGGACCAAAGGCGGTGCGTCCGCAGCCACCAGCAACGGCCGCGTGCTCACCTTTGATCTCGCACGGCAAACCTCCGCGGACGCCGCCATCCTCCTTCCCGAGAGCACCCTCATCCTCTCCGGTCGCACCAACTCCGGCCTCACCACCGCCGCCGACGCCCTCTACGTCTTCGGCATTCGCGACGGCCTCGGCGTCATCAAGCGGATCCCCTACGACGGAAAACAGGAACCCGCCGAACTCGCTCTCCCCGTCACCGGAACCATCCTCGGCCTCTCCTCCGATGACCGCCGCGAGGGCTTCACCACCGCCATGACCAGCTGGACCGTGCCGCTCCTCGATTACCTCTACTCCCCCGCCACGCACCGCTTCACCGACTCCGGTCTGCAGCCGCGCAACCCCGCCGACATGTCCTCCATCCAGTCCCTTGAGGTTCAGGCGAAGAGCGACGACGGCACCATGGTTCCGCTCTCCATCCTCTATCGCAAAGACCTCGCACTGGACGGCTCGCATCCTGCCCTGCTCGACGCCTACGGCGCCTATGGCAGCTCCATTCCGGCCATCTTCGATCCCGGCCTTCTCCCCTGGCTCAACCGCGGCGGCATCATGGCCTACGCCCACGTCCGTGGCGGCGGCGAGCGTGGCGAAGCCTGGCATCTCGCCGGCATGAAGACCACCAAGCAGCACACCGTCGACGACTTCGTCGTCTGCGCCCGCTACCTCATCGCGCAGCGCTACACCTCACCCCCGCACCTCGCCGTCTCCGGCACCAGCGCCGGCGGCATCGCGGTCGGCGGCTTCCTTACCCAGCACCCGGAGCTCCTTGGGGCCGTCCTCTACCGCGTCGGCATCACCGACCTCCTTCGCAGCGAGCAGCGCTCCACCGGCGCTCAGAACGCCTCCGAATACGGCTCCGTGAAAATCGAGCCGGAGTTCCGCGCCATGCTCGCCATCAGCCCCTACGCCCACGTCGAAGACGGCACAAAGTACCCGGCCGTCCTCCTCGAGACCGGAGCCAACGACCCCCGCGTCACCAGTTGGATGCTCACCAAGATGACCGCTCGTCTCCAGGCCGCCAACACCTCCACCAACCCCATCCTTCTGCGCGTAGACTTCGACGCCGGCCACGGCATCGGCTCCGGCCGAACCCAGGCCCTCAAACTCCGCGCCGACGAGTACACCTTCCTCGGCTCCCGCCTCGGCCTCACCGGCTTCCCTCCACTAACGCCCTAGCGAAACTCTGATCCAGTGTCCCTTGGTTACGGCATGGCTTCAGCAGCGATGGCGACGGCCAGCGGTAGGTGATCGAGTGTCCCTTGGTTAAAGGCATGGCTTCAGCCATGCCGTAACGGCTTCCCCTCTAAGGCGGCTTTCGCCGCTCAGGTGAGCTTGGTCATACTTTGAGGAAATTAGACTCTCTCCCCAGTCTTCTGTTCCCAGTCTTCTGTTCTCGCTCTTCCGTCCTCGCCTCTCTGTTCCAGCTTTTCTGTCCAGCTTTGCTCTTCTCGCTCTTCTGTTCTCGCCTTTCCCTTTGCCTCTCATTCTCGCCTCCTCGAACCGCCTAAACTATCCCCATGACTCGCCGCCGCTTCATCGCCGACACCTGGGATCGCGACCTGCACACCGCCGCCCTCACCGGTGACCAGGCCGCCCATCTGGCCCGCGTCCTGCGCGCCGAACCAGGGCAGGTCTACGACCTCGTCGCCGGCGGCTTCCTGCACCGTGCCGAGATCACCGCCGTCACCCTCGACCGCGTCCACTTCACCCTGCACGAAGAGCTCGAGACCGACTCCGTACTTCCCCTCCATCTCCTGCTCGCCATCTTCAAATTCGATCACTTCGAGTGGGCCGTCGAGAAGGCCACCGAGCTCGGCGTTGAACGCATCACCCCGATCCTCGCCCGGCGCACGGAAAAGCACCTCGCCCTCGCTGCGGCCAAACGCGCAGACCGCTGGCGGCGCATCGCTCTTGAAGCCGCCAAGCAATCCCGCCGCTCCTCCATTCCTGCGATCGCCGATCCCTCCCCGCTGCATGCCGCCCTCGCCGCCGAGTCCGCTCCCACGCGCATCCTCCTGAGCGAGATCGAACAGGCGACTCCCCTCCAGTCCGCCCTTCGCTCCTCCCCCCAGTCGACCGAAGCACAGGTCGCTCTCGCAGTCGGCCCCGAAGGCGGCTGGACCCCCGAAGAACTTCAGCTCTTCTCCGACCAATCCTGGCAACCCGTCACTCTGGGGCCAAGGATCCTTCGCGCCGAGACCGCCGCCATCGCCGCTCTGGCCATCGCGGGTGCAAACCTCAGCTAAAACCCACCGCACCTCAACCAAAAGTGCCTTAAACACGCCGGAACCTCAGCGAAAACACACAGAAAAGCCCGGGCATCCTACCCGGGCTCACCGATTCTCCTTCGCTGTCTCCTAGCTGAAGATGTCCTTGACCTTGTCCAGAATCCCCCGCGAGTGCGGCGTATTCTCGACCATCATCGTGTCGCCCAGCTGTCGCAATAGGTCCCTCTGTTCGCGTGTCAACTTGGCCGGCGTCTTGACTCTAACTTCAACAATCAAATCGCCTTTACCGCGCTCGTTCAGGTGCGGAACGCCCTTGCCCTTCAGCTTGAACTCCCGGCCGCTCTCGGTCCCTTCAGGAACCTTGATCACCTCTTTGCCCTCAAGGGTTTCGATCTCAAGCTCAGTTCCGAGCGCCGCCTGCGGAAAGCTGATCGGCAACACACAGTGCAGATCGTCTCCATCCCGCTCGTAAAACGCATGCGCTCTTACACTTAGCACGACATAGAGATCGCCGGCCGGCCCTCCGTACTTGCCCGCCTCACCCTCCCCACTGTAGCGAATTCGGGTTCCCTCTTCAACTCCGGCTGGAACCTTAACCATAATTTTATGTTCACGTTGCACCCGGGTTTCTCCTCGGCACACCAGGCACGGATCAACAATCAACGTCCCTGTCCCGTTGCAGACCGAACACGTCTGTGCCACAGAGAAAAAGCCCTGCTGAAACCGCTGCTGTCCTCGCCCACCGCATTGCGTGCACGTGATGGGCGACTTCTCCTTTGCCGCCCCGTATCCCTGGCACGCCACGCACG
>CAXSEC010000067.1:0-17450 GCA_964236325.1 uncultured Acidobacteriaceae bacterium
GATAGAGGATCTTCCCAGCAGCGTCATGTTTGTAGTAGGACGGGTGTGACATCATCACGCTGTCCCATGCGGTGTGGTCGGAAACTTCATCTAAAATCACACGCATGTGCCGCTCGTGCGCAGCTTGCACAAGACGCAGCAGGTCAGCCTTGGTTCCAAGATCTGGATTCATCGCGTAGTAGTCACTTACCGCGTACACGCTTCCATATGTGCCCAAGCGATGCGTCTTGCCGATAGGATGAATCGGCATCAGCCAGAGTACATTTACCCCCAGCTTCTGAAGATCATCAAGCTTCGATGTCACGCCGTTCATCGTTCCGGCGGCAGAAAAAGCCCTGGGAAAGATCTCGTAGAAGATCGCCTGATCCATCCACGCGGGCACGTGCTCTGCAATGACCAGCGTGTGCGAATCGGTCTGACCTTCCGCTGTAAATCCAGCCATGGAAAGCAGCACGATCAAGATCAGCATCGGCCTAAAGGCACCGTGGGACACAGGAACAAAACTTCGTTTTTGTATCTGCTTCAGTGTGCACGGGAAAACGGTCGGCATGGTGCTCCGAGGTACGAAGAGGTGCAAGAAAGGTAGAAAGTCATGCCTTCGGGATCGCGCTGCCGCGTGAACAGCGCGATCCCGAAGCGGTTAGAACGCCAGTCTAGCGGCTACCTGGATCCGTCGAGCTGTGCTGCGCTCGCCCGTAATAGCGCCAAAGACGTTACCTGACTGAACATTGGCCGGGTTGGCGAAGCTGGGAGTGTTGGTCACGTTGAACGCGTCGCCATGCAGTTCCAGCTGCTTCCCTTCCAGAATGTGAAAATTCTTCTGGATGCCAAGGTCCATGTCTCGAAATCCTGGTCCATAGACGGCATTACGGCTCAGGGTTCCCAGGCGCGTGAACACTTGGGTGTTCGGTAGATCCGTGGCCGCCTGCGAGGGAAGGTTTGTGGAGTTGAACGAGGTGGGATCGAACCATTCGCTTAGCGTCTTCGGATACTTGATCGGTCCAACCACGTCCGGCCTGTTGTTGACACCTTCCTGGGCGCTGGCACCTGCCTGGAGGTCAACCGGCTGCCCGGTTGACAGTTGAACGATATCGTTCACCTGCCATCCTCCGATCAGCAGATCCAGGGCACGATTCACCCCTGTACCGAAGCGCTGCCCGCGTCCAAAGGGCAAGCTGTAGACGAACGATGAGCTAAAAATGTGGCGTTCGTCTTGAGCGGAGTTGCCGTAGTTCGCAGCCTGGTCATACCACAATAGGACAGCTGTAGGAGTTCCACCATAGGGACTGTTTGTATTGTCCAGCGCATGAGACCAGGCGTATGAGGCGGTTGCTAAGAAATTGGTTGCCCGATGCTCATAGTGCAGCTGCAGACCATTGTAGTTGGAGCTGCCGTTGTACAGATTGTAGGTGATGCCACCATCCTGGTTTGCATACGGCAGTGTCGTTGCACCGATATGGTAGTTCGTAAGACTGTAAAAGGTGGAGAGTCGATCGGCACGCGTGCCGACATATGCGGCACTAAATACATCCCTTGGAGACAGCTGCTGTTGCAGCTGCAGGTTGTACTGCTGGACGCGGCTGTGCTTGTTATTGACGTTGATTGCAGTTCCCCCGAGATTGGCGGGTGGATCGGCAAGGTTGAAGTTGGCAGCGGAAGTGGGCAGGGGCAGCGGTGACGTAACGGCCGCCGGGCTGGTATAGCCGGCGCAGGAGTCAGGCGCCTGCAGTGATGACGTTTGACCACTCAAAGTGAGGCAATATCCGCTCGATGCAAGGAAAAAATTGTTTCCGCTGAAAGGAACATTCTGCCCCAGCTGGTTATTGATGCCGCCGTAGTCAGGGAAGTAGAAGATGCCATACCCGCCGTGGAGGGCCGTCTTGCCATCTCCACTGAGATCGTAAGCAAATCCGACACGCGGTGCGAAGTTGAGGTAGTCCTGATTAACAATGGTCTTGGAAACGCCGTTCACGCCGGCTTCGAGAAAGTGACCGTTGGTCACGTCAAATGAGCTCTGTTGATTGTGTGCCTCATAAGGCCAGGTGAGCAGGTCCCAACGGATGCCAAGGTTCAGCGTCAGCCGTTTGTTCACACGCCAGTCATCCTGGGCGAAGAGGGCATCTTCCTGGTTGATGTTCGAGAAGAAGCCGGTCTGCGAGCCGATCTGATACTGAGCAGCGCCGGCTACCTCGTATTCGCTCTCGTCGTATCCGGTGAAAAGTTGCGGGTTGTAAAAGATTCCACCCTTACCTTCAACGGGCCGATAGTAGTTCGTCACACGCCGAATCACCGTTCCACCAACGTTGAGTTGATGACTGCCACGGGTAAGACTGAGCGTATCAGTGCCCTCATAGATATTCTGCGGTACTTCGTAAGGGCCGAAATCGCCCGTATACGCCAGGTCGGTCCCACCGCCGCCCGTCAACGGTCCTCCCGTGCCTGCTGCCGCACCCTGTGCCGTACCCATGATCCCGAGCTCTTGGCCGACGGACTGCCCGTAGTTCGGGGGAGTGTAGCCATAATTATCGCGATTGTATGCAAGGCGGAATTCATTGACGGAACGGGCAGAGAAGGTATGCGTGTATCCCAGGTCGTATCCGCGGGCATGCAGGTAATTGATCTGACCCGAGTTTGCGTTCAGCAGTACCCCAGCGGCATCCGGGGGAAATGCAGAGTTCTGATTTGAACTCGTGTTGTCATAAGAAAACCTGAAAAAGAACAGGTTTCCAGGGGAGGCGTTCCAGTCCAAGCGCGTGTCGAAGGTGTTGTATTTACCAACTTGATTTTGCTGATATAAGTAGTTACCGATCAGGCGATCCGTGCGCGTAGGCAAGGGAAAGGCGTTGAAGTAGTTGAGTGCCACCTGGTTCAAACGGCCCTGCGGAATGATGTTACCCGTAAAAGGCTTGCAGGTTAAGGGGTCATAAATCTGACCCACACTACCGATGGCAGGGAAGGGTTTGTCCAGGACAGCGGAGTTCGGATAGCAAGCTGGGAAATAGGTCGTGTAGAACGGTGCGGATCCGTTGGTGATACCGTTACTCGCGAGCACGGGGTTGAGCAACTCCGTAAAGTTGCCTTGGCGCATCAGTGGCGTGGGTACGCTCAGATAGCCACTTCCGACCGGCTGCTGATAGCGTGTGCCTTGATAGTCGCCGAAGAGAAACAACTTGTTTTTGATCAGTGGTAGGCCTGCCGCGCCGCCGAAGATGTTCTGGTTGTAGGGCGGCTTTGGCGCTGCGGGAGCATAGTTGTTGTACGGATACGAGTAGTTCGGGTTTGCCGCCCAGGCATTGCTACGATAGTAATCAAAGGCGGATCCGTGGAACCCATTAGTACCCGATTTGGTGGAGCTCACCACGACGGCACCACCGCCACGGCCATACTGCGCAGGCGACACACTCGTATTCACCTTGAATTCCTGCGTGGCAAAGACCGGCGGGAAGAAGAGGATGACGTTCATCAGGCTGTCGTTGTTGTCTACGCCGTCGAGGATGAAGTTATTGGCCTGCGGGCGCGTTGCATTGACGGAGATGGCGCTTCCGCCGGTACTCCCATGACGACCGGCCACGTCCTGGTTCTGTTCGCCATTGGCCCCCTGAGTCACGCCCGGGGTCAACAGAGCTAGGTTCAGAGAGTTAAGGCCGTTCAAAGGCAGCTCCGTGATCTGCTTCTCCTCGATCGTCTCACCAAGCGTCGGGTCGGTGGTGTTCACCAGCGAGGCGGCATCAGTGACTTCAACCGTCGTCGTCTCCGCACCTGGTTTGAGCGAAAAGTTCAGCGTCAGGCTTGTCGTCACTCGAACGGTGAAGGCCTGCGTCTGGGTTTGGAAGCCGGACGCCGTTACGGTAGCCACATAGTCGCCTGCTGGAACGGCTGAAACGTTCAGCTCGCCGCTCGCATTGGCGGTGCCGGTCAACTTCGCGCCTGTCGCTTTATTCACCAGGACGATGCTGGCATTCGGGATCTCAGCGCCAGTTGCGTCAGTAACGGTCCCAACGACCCGCCCGGAGTCGGATTGCCCAACTGCACTCGGGATGGCTGCTGTCGCAAGCAGCCCTAGAACGAGGACTGCACCTGCGGTTCCCTGTCTCTGCAGGATTTTGGTGAATGTGGATTTGCTGGTCATTGGCTGTTCTCCGAGGTGTTCTTTGCTGACAGCTGTTCCGCGTCTCATGCGCCAGAACAAGTCATGTCGGCTCGATGGTGACCCTCTTCTCATTCGCAAGATTCATGCAATGGTTGGGAACTTCTTATTCCATACTTTTGAGTTTTCCGGATTTCCCTCATAGAATGAACAACTTATAAGGTTTAATTTATTCGAAGACCGGGGGTGATATAGCATGGTGCCTCGGGAGGAGAGCACTTGCTGATCGGGGAGAAAGTAGACCGAGTGACCTTTGGCCTGTTCGAAGCGGATCTGCGTTCCGGGGAGATCTGGAAGGCCGGGTACCGCGTCAAGCTTGCCAGACAGCCATTTCGGGTACTCGCCGCACTGCTGGAGCGACCAGGTGACATCGTCACCCGCGAAGATCTTCAACGTGAAATCTGGGGAGCGAACACAAACGTCGACTTCGATCAGGCGATCGCCGCCGCTATTAACAAGATCCGTGAGGCTCTCGGAGATTCGGCCGAAAACCCCCGCTTCATCCAAACCCTCACCAAGCGGGGATATCGCTTCATCGCGCCAGTCACTCCAGTGCTTCCGTCTACCGATCACCCTCCGGCGGGCGCTGTACAGCAAGCGATTCAGGCTACAGTCGAAACCCCGGAACTACCGATAGGGGCTGTGAGCGGTGAGCAAGTAGTCCCTTTGGCTACATCGTCCGTGGTTCCGCCGAGTGCAGAACCGGCACGTTTGCTGATTAGCGAGTCCCCACAGCTGATAGACGTTCTCAGAACTGGCTTGCAGGAACACGCCGGAGCCTCCCCAACGGTAGTCCTTCAAGGACCCTCTGTTTGGCAAAACCACGCGAGTACCTTGCGCGTATGCTTCTTCTTCGCGGCCCTGGCTGCGAGCGCCCTGCTTGGCAGATGGCTCGCGCCTGCCACCTCCAGGACAGCCCCTGGTCGCGTCGACCAGGTAACCCACTACGTACCGATCTCCCTTGGCCCGCCGAACCCCGAGAGCTTCCTCAACCTGGCTGTCGACGGAGATCGTGTGTTGACTTCGGTCATGGTCAACGGCCGTCCCCGCTTATCAGCCATCAACGTCGACACCGGAGATGTCCGAGCGATCGAACTACCTGATGAGATCGCCGCAAACTCCCTAACAGACATCTCCAGGGACGGTTCCAGACTGCTCTTGCGAAGTCAGCAGTCCACTGCATCCGAGCAGCCGCTGTGGGTGGTGCCGTCAGAGGGTGGCAGCGGACGGCAGGTTCAGGGCGTGCTCGCTCACGATGCCGTCTGGATGCCCGACGGCACGAACATCCTCTATGCCACCGGGAATGACCTGGCTGAGATTGGTCCGAACGACGATGCTCGCGTTGTGTACGCCAGGCTCCCTGGCCGCGCGTATTGGCTACGCTGGTCGCCGAATGGAATGCTCCTTCGATTCACCCTTTTTGATCCCGTGACCCACGCGGCTGCCCTTTGGGAGATGGAAAGTGCAAGTCACACGGCCAGACCTCTCAGCCTTCCCGCCAAAGACCATTTCTCCACATGTTGCGGAGTGTGGCTGCCAGACGGACAGTCTTACGTCTTCCAAGCCAACGATAACCTATGGGAACTGAAGGGTCTTGGACGCGGCGCAAAGCTCCTCCAGCTGACAAACGGACCACTCCGCTCCCTTTCGCCCGTTGCCGCTCGCAGCGGCAGTCGCATCTTCTTTGTCGGCTTGGAAGCTCCTTCTGGTTTGCAGAGGTTCAATCCCGATCGCAAAGAATTTCGTTCGGCGCCTGCGTTTCTCGCGGACGCCAACCGAATGGACTTCTCGAGAGACGGTAAATGGGTTGCATGGACCGACATCCACGAGAAGCTTTGGCGCTCACATACCGACGGCTCTGACAAGGTTCGGCTCACCTCCGATGGATTGGAGGTCTTCCTTGCGCATTGGTCGCCGGATGGAAAGCGGCTGGCTGCCATGGCTCGGCGGCCAGGAGGTGTTTGGCAGATCTACCTTGTGGACGCGAACGCAGGGAAAGCGGAAGCCCTGATGGATGAGACCCGCAACGCCGCTGACCCGGGCTGGTCCGCGGATGGGGCTAGCCTCGTCTTCGGCCGGGAGCCAGACCTGATGGGCAAGGAGAGCGGCCCTCGTACCCTCCAGATCCTTGATCTGTCCACGCATCAGACGCAGGAGCTTCCAGGCTCAGAGAACCTTTTCAGCCCGCGCTGGTCGCCCGACGGTCAGTGGATCGCGGCCCTCACTCTGGATCAAAAGAGCGTCATGCTCTATGACGTGGCCCGCCGACGCTGGCAACCTTTAGCATCAACAAGTGCCGCTGACCCGGTCTGGAGCGCGGATAGCCGATCGATATACGTCCATGCCTTTCTTGCAGATCGCGAGCCCATCCTAAAAATAGAAGTCCCAGGCGGAGTGATGCACACCGTAGCCGACCTTGGAAACTTCCACGATGGCGAGGCTGCCAACTACTTCTTCGGAGGGATTACGCCTGGAGGTGAACCGTTGGTTCAACCGCGCGTAGGAACCGGCAATCTTTATGCACTGGATCTCACGACGCCGTAGAGCCCTCGCCTAAGCCGCCTCCGGTGCCTGCGTCGGCGACGGCTGCTTTGCCAGCGCCTTCAGCGTCTCCTTCGCCAGCGGCCGCTCATGCAGCAGCAGCTCCGCCGCCCGAACCCGCGGGTTCGCATGGAACCAGCGTTGAAACACATCATGCGACAGCAGATTGGTTAGCGCCAGCAGACTCATGCCCTGGTGATGCGCCATCCACGACCGCACCATCACCGGCTCACTCACGCCCGCTGTATAGTCCGCCGCCTCGTAGAGCCCATACACGCCCGTCCACCCCATGCCGGCCATGCGCCGCAGGTTTGCAATCGCCTCCTTGCGCGCAAACGGCAGCGTCAGAAAGGTCGAGTATGGACTAATCACCGGCCCATCCTCCGCGCCATACTTCAACGCCAGCTGCGGAATACCGAACGCCTGATAGCCATAGCGCCCGTTCGGGTCCATCATGCCGAATCCCGACTCCGAGATGCCCCACGGCATCCCCTTCGTATGCGATCTCTGAATCGCGATCGCCGCGTCAATCGTCTTCGAGATCAGCGTGTTTGGAAACGCCCGCATCCACAGCGCCGGCATCAGGTACTCGAACATCGTGCCGGTCCATGAAAGCAGAGCCGCCCGTCCATTTACCAGCACATGCGAGCGATCCAGACGGAACCACGACTGCTGCGGAATATCGCCCTTCGCCACCGCCAGGAAAAACGCTATCCGCGCCTCGGACGCCAGCAGGTCGTAGCAAGCGGAGTACAGCTCGCCCGTCGCCCCGTCATAGCCAATCGACAGCAGCTGCCGACTCTCCACCAGCAGGAAGCTGTAGTCCATGGCATTCGCATACAGCTCGGCCGTGTCGACGATCCGCGCCACATCCCAGCCCAGCCGATCGACTCGCTCAATCGCCGCCCGCAGCTCGGCGGCAAACTCCATCGCCAGCGCATGCTCCGCCGAACCCATCTTCGCGGCAGTCAACACCGCGTCGATCCGCTGTTGCAGCCGCCGTCCATACTCGCCCGCATGCCCCAGCTGTGGCAGCTCCGCGTGCACCGGATCGTTGAAGGCCGGAATGTCGTGCAGCGATCGGAACCGCGGCAGCAGCCACGGCGCATACTCCGTCACAAAGCCCAGCAGCGCCATCCGTCGCGCCTCCGCATCCTGCGCGTGCCGGCTCGCAATCGCATCCGTGCCCGTAGCCACGAAGGGTCTTAGGTCGAGCAGCCATTGCACCGCCGCTCGCAGTGCCTCGGCTCCTTTGCCCGACAACTCCGCGGGTAAGGCTGCCGTCTCCGCCTCACGCAGTCGATGCAGCGCCACAAACGCCTGCATCTCCAGCAGCGGCCGCTTCAGCAGGTCGAGCGCCCCGCCATGCAGCGCATACAGCGACGCCATCAGATTGCCGCTATCCACCGCCGACACGATCTTCGGCGCGATGGGCTGCAGCGTCTCCATGTCGTACCAGTTATAGATATGCCCGCGCTGCTTCTCCAGCCGTTCGTACGTCGCCAGCGTCCCCAGCGTCGCATGCGCAAACTCCGGCAGCGTCAGCAGGCCCAGCTCGAGCGCCGCCTGCCGCGCATTGAAGGCCATCCCCAGGTTCGTCGGCGAAAGCTTCCGCACCTGGAAGGTGTTCTTCTCCTCCACATTGTCCGGGATCAGCCAGTGATTCGCCTCTCCGCCAAAATCGGCAAAGTACCGCCATACCGAGAGCGCCTGATCCTCCAGAAACCGCTGGTCCGCCTCGGAGATCGGCCCCAGCTCGCGCGTCGGCGATGCATTCAACCATCCCGCCGCCAGCGGCGCCACCGCCCACAGCACCAGGATCGGCGACGCCACAGCCAGGGCCTGCCCGTGATGCGTCACAAACAAGAGAGCTGCAATCACCAGCGCCAGCACCGGCGATAGCTGCAGATAGCGATCAAGCGACGTCTTCTTCCGCCCAGCCTCGGACTGCGCCGCCGTCTCCCACTCCAGGAGCCTCTTCCCGGTGACAAATCGACGCACCAGCGATCGCACAATCGCATCCAGCGACAGCAGCATCTGGTGCGGCAGGAACACCAGGTTCAGCAGCGCGAAAAACATCGACGTACCAAACGTCGTGATCCCGCCCCACGCCGCCGTCGTCGACAGCTTCACCGCCGCCCGCCCCAGGTTGAAGCCGAGTTGCACCAGCATCGGCAAAAACAGCAGCGTCAGCGTCACCAGCGTCCAGTACAACGGTCCACCCGGCAAAAAGAACCAGCCGGACACCAGCAGCAGAAACGTCACCGGCTCCACCAGCGACCGCCGTAGATTGTCAAAAATCTTCCATCGCGACACCGTGCTGATCGGGTTCTCCACCTGGTTACCCGACTCATCCGGCACCCGTCCGAACAGCCACTGCACAATCTGCCAGTCGCCCCGCACCCAGCGATGCTTGCGCCGCGTGTGCGCCGAGTGATGCGACGGATAATCATCAATCACCTCGATGTCCGTCACCAGCCCCGCCCGCGCATACGCCCCCTCAATCAGGTCGTGCGACAGCAGCGAGTTCCGCGGGAATCGCCGATCCAGCACCTTATGCAGAATCGACACCTCATAGATCCCCTTGCCGGTAAAGATCCCCTCGCCAAACAGATCCTGGTACACGTCCGAGACCGCTCGCGTGTAGATATCAAAGCCCGTCTCGCCCGAGTAGAGCGCCGCCAGCCGCGATCGCGCCGCTGACGACACACTCACCCCCACCCGCGGCTGCAGGATCCCGTACCCGAGCGTCACAATCCGCGACTTCGGATCGACAATCGCCTGGTTCAGCGGATGCGCCATCGTCCCGATCATCCGCGACGCCGTCCCCCGCGGCAGCTGCGTGTCGGAGTCGAGCGTAATCACGTACCGCACCTGGTGCAGCACCTCCACCGGCCCACCCTTCACCGGAAAGCTGTCAAAGTCCCCCAGAATAAAATTGTTCAGGTCCAGCAGCTTGCCGCGCTTTCGCTCCCATCCCATCCACGCGCCCTGTCGCGCGTTGAAGGTCCGGTGGCGATGCAGCAGCAGAAACTTTCCGCCGCGCCCCTGCTCGTACTTGTGGTTCAAATCGTTCGTCAGCCGCAGCGCCAGCTCCACCAGCGCATTCCGATCCTCCGGCTCAGGCCGCGCCAGCGAGTCCGGCAGATCCGTCAGCAGCCCAAAGTGCAGATGCGGGTCTTCGTTCGACAGATACCGCGCCTCCAGGTCCTCAAACATCTCCCGAACCTGTCCCTCCGACAGCAACAGCGTCGGCACCACCACCAGCGTCGCCTCCTCCGCCGGTATCCCGTTCGTCAGGTCCAGCTTCGGCAGCGCCCGCGGATGCAGCCCCGCCGTCACAATGTTGTTCACCAGGTCAGCCGCGCCCTGGGTCGCCGGCAGCAGCGCCAGAAACAACGTCGCAATCACCGGCGCAAACGCATGGTGCGGCACCAGCGGCGCAATGAACGCCACAATCAGCAGCACCGACACCGTAAAGATCCCCAGGATGTAAAACTCCTCGTTATTGGTCAGGATCAACGTCCGCACCCGGTCCGCCAGCGGCGGATGGTAGCCAATCTCTCGCGACAACACCGGAAGCCCCTGCTCAAACAGGTAGTAGCCCACATGCGAGAGCCGTCGCTGCAGCCGCGGATCCCGATGCCCCCCATGCCCTTGCCCGCTCGCGCCATCCGGTCGTCCCGCCGCCGCCCGCGCCAGCGCCAGCGCCTTCTCCGCCACCTCGAGCTCGCTCGCATCGGCATACCTCGCCAGCTCCGCCACCCGCAGCCGGTACGCGTCGCGCGTCTCCTCTTCCATCCGGCCAAACGCCCCCGCCGGGTCCGCCAGCAGAACCTTCGTAAACGGCACCAGCGGCTCCAGCACCTCCGGCCACTCAAACTGGTTCAGCCGCCGCAAACTGTGCAGCGGCGCCGAAAACGGGGAGTCCTCAATCGCCGGCAGCTCCCTCACCGGTCGCGCTTCAGCCGCGCCAAACACCTCGTCCGCCCGGTCCAGCACAAACTCCAGCTGCGCCAGCTTCAACGCCATGGGCAGCAACAACACCTCTCCCAGCCGCAGCGCATCATGGCCCTGCGCCGCCCCCACATACGCCGCCAGCGACTCCTGCGACCACACCCCATCCGCCGCCGAAAGGTACCCCTCGCCCAGGTTCATCACCCGCGGAATCGCCTCTTCCGCCTCGCTCCCTTGAACTCGTTGAGCTCCCCGCACCGTCACGTACGGCAGCTCGCGAAACTCCGGCGCCGCCGCCGTCATCCCCTGCAGCACCCCCTGCAGCGCCCGCGAGCTCTCCAGCAGCTCCAGCTGCGGCGTCAGCTCCTTCAGGTTCACGATCGCCCGGCATGCCGTCAGCCGCGCGTCCAGCCGCGTCTTCAGGCTCTTCAACCGCTCCGGCAGATGGTCCCTCTTCACCGTCGAGTGGTGCGCCATCTGCCACTGCGCCGCCAGCGCCGCCGCATGTCTGCGCAGCTCCTCGTCGGATACCGCCGGTCGCTCCGGCAGCCGATCCGTCGGCAGCTCCGGCAGCGGCGCCGTTAGCGGAACCACCTGCTCTACCGCGCTATACTCCTGCGACTCTGCCATGTGCCCCGTTCCCTGTCTTCTGTCTTTCCTGTCTGCCTGCCCTTAACGATAGCTCGCCGCCTGCATCTCGAACATCTCCGCGTACAGCCCGCCCCGCGCCATCAACTCCGTATGGTTCCCTTCTTCCACCAACTGCCCGCCCGAAAGCACCACAATCCGGTCCGCCATCCGCACTGTCGAAAAGCGGTGCGAAATCAACAGCGCCATCTTGCCTTGCGTCAACTCCGCAAATCGCTCAAACACCTCGAGCTCGCTCTTCGCATCCAGCGCCGCCGTCGGCTCATCCAGAATCAGCAGCTGCGCATCCCGCAAATACGCCCGCGCCAGCGCAATCTTCTGCCACTCCCCGCCAGAAAGCTCCACACCGCCCTCAAACCGCCGCCCCAGCGTCTGGTCATACCCATGCTCGAGCTTCGCAACGACGGTATCCGCCAGGCTCTTGTGCGCCGCAAACTCGATCTCCTTCTGCTCGTGATCCCACTCGATCCGCCCCACCGCGATATTCTCTCGCGCCGTCATCTCGTACCGCATAAAGTCCTGAAAGATCACGCCGATCTCCCGGTGCAGGTCCTCGAGCGCATACTCCCGCAGATCCTTGCCGTCGAGCAGAATCTGCCCCTCGGTCGGGTCGTACAGCCGCGTAATCAGCTTCACCACCGTCGTCTTTCCCTGCCCGTTCTCCCCGATCAGCGCAATCCGCTCTCCCGGGTGCAGGTGAAACGTGAAGTTCTTCAAGATCGTCCGGTTCGTCCCCGGATACGTAAAGCTCACGTTCCTGAACTCAAACCCTCGCTTGATCGGCCGCGGCGCCTTCGCCCCGTCCGGGTTCTGCTCAACCGTCGGCTTCATCTCAAAAAACGCAATCAGATCCGTCAGAAACAGCGCCTGATCCGCAATCCCCGACGCGGTCGAAAACACCATCTGCAGGTTCGAGCTGGCCTGCTGGATCGCCGTCGTCAGAAACGTAAACTGCCCGATGTCGTACTGCCCATGCAGAGTCCGCCAGATGACGTAGATATACGCGCCGTAGTACCCCAGCGTGCCAATCACCCCCAGCAGCCCGCCCACAATCAGTTTCGACCGCGATAGCGCCACATCCTCGCGGTAGATCTGCCCCGCCAGCGTCTGGAACCGCTCCGTAAAGAACTTGCTCAGGCCAAACAGCTTGACCTCTTTCGCCCCCTCGCGCGATCCCGCCACCTGCCGCAGGTAATCCATCTGCCGCTTCGCCGGAGTCTGCCGAAAGTTCTTCGCATACCCCAGAAACGCATAGTGCGTCTCGCCCAGAAACGACGGCAGCACTCCCAGCGCCAGCAGCAGAATCAGCCACGGACTCGCCACCGCCAGCGCGGCAGAAAAGACGACGGTGGTAATCACCTGCTGCAGCAGCCGGCCCATCTGCTGGATCATCGCCAGCCGGTCCGTCGCCTGCACCCGCGCCCGCTCCAACCGGTCATAAAACACCGGATTCTCATACGTCGTCAGGTCCAGACGCGCCGCCTGCTCCATCACCCGAACACTCACGTACTGCGTATAGCTATTCGCCAGCAGCGAGTCCGAGTAGTCGATCGCCCGCGTCATCAGTCCCAGAAACACGTTCAGCCCCACCTCGGCCGCCACCAGGTGCCAGAACGGAACCGACCAGTGGTGCCCCAGCAGATCCACACTCTGCGCCTGCAGCGGCTGCCCCCGCAGCACCCCCGCAATGCCGTTAATGATGTACTGCGCCACCTTCGCGATCGCAAACGGCAGCGTCGCCACCACCAGCCGCAGCCCAAGCCCCCACGACACCGCGGTCCGGCTCGACTGCCACAGGATCCCAAGCACGGGCGGAAGATTCTTAAGCGCTCGAACTCGCTCGAGCCACGGGCTTTCTGAACTCATCGAAACAAGCCTGTCAGGTGCGCAGTAGCGCGAGATCTGCGGACAGGCAACCGTCCGCTCGTCCCGCTTAGCATAACCCGACTTCCCAAAGACGTCGCCATAAGCGCCGTCATCTCGACCGAAGGCGCGAAAGCGCCGAAGTGGAGAGACCCCTGTATTCCGTCGTTGCCCTCGCCTTGCCTCCACTTTGCCCTCGCCCTCAGCCTCGCCTCTTGCCTTGCTTTCCTGCTTCGCCTTCCTGTCTTGCCTCTCCGCTCTGCCTCTCTGTCTCGCCTTTCTGCCTTACCTTTCTGTCTTGCCTTTCTGCCTCCGCTTCCTACTTTCCCGCTCGCCGTCCCCGCTACGGCACCCGCAGCACCCCTGTCAGCGGCCGCATCCGCGACGATCCGCCCACCGAAACCCCATACTCTCCGCTCATCGTCTGCCATCCATCCCTCTCTGCATCAAACACCGCCAGCGCCAGCGGCTCCATCGCCACCGTCACCGTTCCACTCTGTCCTGCCTCAAGCGGCACCCGCTTCCACGCCGCTAGTCGCCGATAGCTCTCGCCTGCCGCCTTGGGCAGCTGCACATACACCTGCGCAACCTCCACGCCCTCGCGCCTGCCTGTATTTCTGACCGTAAACGTCGCCGTCTTCGCCGCCGCATCGATCGTCAGCCCTGAATACGCAAACGTCGTATACGACAGCCCATGCCCAAACGCAAACAGCGGCTTCTTGCCCTCCGAGTCAAACCATTTGTAACCAAAGCGCGCACCTTCCGTGTAGTCGACCTGAAAGCTCGTCTTCGCCGCATCCTTCGCCCAGTGCTCCGGCAGTCCATTCGGCCCCGCATGCTCCAGGCCAAACACCACCGGATGCGGCAGATCCGCCTCCGTCCTTGCAAACGTTATCGGCAGCTTCGCCGAAAAGTTAACTGCCCCCGTCAGCAGCGCTGCAATCGCCTGCCCCCCGCCAATCCCCGGATACCATGCCTCCACCACCGCCGGCACCGCGCCGACCCACGGCATCGACACCGGATTGCCCGTCTCAAGCACCACCACGGTCCGCGCATTCGCCGCCGCCACCGCCGCAATCAATGCGTCCTGCCCGTTCGGCAGCGCCATCGTCGGCTTGTCCGAGCCCTCGCTCATATACTGGTCCGCAAACACGATCGCCACCTGCGCCCGCTTCGCCGCAGCCGCCGCCCGCGCCACATCCGTCCCATCATCAAACGTGATCACCGCCCCCGGCATCCGCTCCCGCAAATACTTCACCGGCGACGACGGAAAGTACACCGCCTCGCCCCACTTCGTCGGCCGCGTCGGGTTCACCGCATTGCCGCCCGGCGCATCCACCTGCGCTGACCCGCCCCCGCTCATCACCCCCACATCCGCATGCGCCCCAATCACCACGATCGACGTCACCGCCGCCGTCAGCGGCAGCACCGCCCCCTCGTTCTTCAGCAGCACAATGCTCTCCTCGGCAATATGCTGCGCATCATCCCGTCCGCGAAACGGATCCACCACAAACCGCGGCGCCGACGGATGGTCCACCGCCCCCGTCGCAATCATCGATCGCAGAATCCGGTGCACCATGTCATCCAGCCGAGCCGCCGGCACCTCGCCCGATTGCACCGCCGTCTTCAGCGGCGCGCCAAAGTACTCGTCCCCGGGCATCTGCATGTCCAACCCGGCCTTTGCCGCCTTCACCGTCGTATGCGTCGCCTCCCAGTCCGACACCACAAACCCCGGATACTTCCAGCTCCCCTTCAGCACGTGGTTCAGCAGGTAGTCGTTCTCGCACGCCCAGTCTCCGGCCACCTTGTTGTACGAGCACATCACACTCGCCGGCTGCCCAATCCGTATCCCGATCTCGAACGCCAGCAGATCGCTCTCCCGCGCCGCCTTATGGTCAATCTCCACATTCAGCGTGTTCCGCCCCGTCTCCTGGTCGTTCAGCGCATAGTGCTTGATGTCGCCCATGATCCGGTTCGACTGCACCCCGCGGATCAGCTGCCCCACCGTCACCCCCGCCAGCACCGGATCCTCGCCCGGATACTCAAACAGCCGCCCATTCCGCGGGTCCCTCGCCAGGTCCACCCCGCCGCCAATCGACTGGTTATACCCCTGCGCCCGCAGCTCCCGCCCAATCACATCGCCATACAGAAACGCTGCATCCGGATCCCAGCTGCTCGCCGCCCCCAGCACGCTCGGCAGCAGCGTTGCATACCGGCTCTCTTTCGCCGCCATCCGCGCGCCCACCGCAGAGTCCGCCTGCTGAATGGCCGGTATCCCCAGCCGCGCGATACCCTCCACCTCACCCGCGCCGCCATTGTTGTCCGCCGGCACCGGCGCCCCCTCGCGCAGCGGCCCCCACCCAATCCCGTGCACCAGCTGGATCTTCTCGTCAAGCGTCATCGCCTTCACTGCCAGATCCGCCCGCTCATCCGCCGTCAGCGCCGTATTCATCCACGGCTGCGCCGCCGCCACCGCCGCCTTCCCGTCCTTGGCTCCCTGCCCCACCGCCGCAACTGTAACCACTCCAGACACAACCACGCCAACCACCAGCATCGACAAGCGCAAGGGAATCTCCTCAGTCCTACAACGTTGCTTCGACCCGAAGTCTACCCCGCGCTCCGTTCCACTGTCGCCGTCACACAAATCCGCCAAGCCATGCCATCAACTCATCGCGTATAAGAGATAGGCGGCAACGGGCTTGTCCTCTCGCTCTTCTCAGAGAGAAAGCCGTCATCTCGACCGAAGCCCGGCAGCTTCATCGCAAGGCATAGTGGAGAGAGACCCCCGTAGTTCGCCGTTGCTTGTTCCACGCTTTCACTATCCTCAGGAGCCACCCCACATGGCCGTCTCAATGCAATCCGCAACCCCCGCCGTCGACTCCGGTCTCGAATCCACCAACGTTCGCGCCATGTCGATCGCCACCATGCTCTTCTTCATGTGGGGCTTCCTCACCTGCCTGAACGACATCCTCATCCCCCATCTCAAATCCATCTTCGAGCTCGGCTTCGCCCAGGCCATGATGGTCCAGTTCGCCTTCTTCTCCTCCTACTTCGTCTTCGCCCAGCCCGCCGGCAAGGTGGTCGAGTGGATCGGCTACAAGCGCACCATGGTCACCGGCCTCCTCATCATGGCCCTCGGCGCGCTGCTCTTCGTCCCCGCCGCCTCCATCGCCAGCTTCCCGCTCTTCCTCTTCGCCCTCATCGTCCTCGCCGCCGGCATCACCTCGCTGCAGGTCGCCGCCAACCCCTACGTCGCCAATCTCGGCCCCGCCCGCACCGCCTCCTCCCGCCTCAACCTCTCGCAGGCCTTCAACTCCCTCGGCACCACCGTCGCCCCCTTCTTCGGCGCCGCCGTCATCCTCAGCACCACCACCCTCGCGCCAGAGCGACTCCACTCCCTCTCCGCCGCCGCCCTCCAGACCTACCGCATGGAGCAGGCCTCCACCGTTCGCATCCCCTACACCGGCATCGCCCTCGGCCTCATCCTGCTCGCCATCGCCATCGCCGTCGTCAAGCTCCCCAGCATGAGCTTCACCCAGGACATCCGCCCCGGCGAGCTCGACACCACCGTCGCCGCCAACGACAGCATCTGGCGCCACCCCCAGCTCCTTCTCGCCGCCCTCGCCATCTTCCTCTACGTCGGCGCCGAGGTCTCCATCGGCAGCTTCCTCGTCAACTACCTCGCCCTGCCCGAGATCGGTAACCTCACCGAGCGCGCCGCCGCCCATCTCGTCAGCTACTACTGGCTCGGCGCCATGATCGGCCGCTTCGCCGGCTCCGCCATCCTCACCCGCATCCGCGCCTCCCGCCTCCTTGCCCTCGTCGCCTTCATCGCCGCCGCCCTCGTCGTCACCACCATGCTCACCCTCGGCAACATCGCCGTCTGGAGCATCATCCTCGTCGGCCTCGTCAACTCCGTCATGTTCCCCAGCATCTTCGCCATCGGCCTCGAAGGCCTCGGTCCCCTCACCAGCAAAGGCTCCTCGCTCATCGTCATGGCCATCGTCGGCGGCGCCATCATCCCCGTTGCCCAGGGCTTCATCGCCGATCGCTTCGGCGTCCACCACGCCTTCATCCTCCCCGTCCTCTGCTACCTCTACATCGCCGTCTTCGGCCTCACCCGCACCTCCAACCCCCTATCGCCCGCCACCACCTGACCTGGAACAACGGGCCAACCAAGGCCTTTGCAATCCTTGGTTGTCATTCCGAGGCGCAGCCGAGGAACCCCCGCATTCGTCTCTAGCGACGGAGCGCAGCGACGCGGCCATTCCCTCCCCGCAACACCGTCATCTCG
>CAXSEC010000068.1:0-17289 GCA_964236325.1 uncultured Acidobacteriaceae bacterium
TGAGGTTTGAAGCGGGATCGTTCGGTCTCCAGGAAGGATCGTAGAGCCGCTGGATCGTGCCTATCTCCAACGAAGGGGGTGGTTTTATAGTCAATGATCCAAAGGTATTCATGGCCTGGTTCGAGCGGAACAATACCGGCGCGAAAGGTACGGTCGATGCGATACTTCGTGATCGCCTGCGCCTTGGACGCAAGACTAAACTCGCTGCGAGCCGCGAGACTTGCTTTTAGGATCCATTGTCCGATTGGATCCTGGAGGGTGGTCTTTAGCGCCTGAAGGACAACGGGCGCGCTGCGGGCGATAGCCTTCATAGGAAGTCCATACCCTCGAAGGACGGCGCGGATGCGGGGGTCCCAAAGCGAGATCTCCGCGGCCAATTGGGAGATGGCAATGCCTCCCGCTAGTCTGTTCGACGCTTCTTCCAAGAACAGATGGATAACGGTGCCGAAACTGCGCGCCGTAAAGCTTGCGGAAGGGCGCGATGTGGGCCACCTGTCCGTTTCCTCCACGCCTTTGCTGGAGGCAGGGGTGACTGCTTCTGCCTGGAAGTGCGGTATAGCTTCTAAGGGAAGCCGCTCCAGCAAGGGCTCGTCACCTTCACTCTTCAAAGCATTTGAAGAGGCGGCCAAATCGGGAAGCACTCCCGATTGAGACCTGTGGGAAGTACAGAGGTCTTCCATTTTTGCTAATCCAAGTTCAGCGGCATTCCACGACGCGTGAAGAAGACTACTGTGATTGCCCTGAACGGAGCCGCCTTGTTGCCTCGAGGCGATACCGAAGAGATGTAGCTCCTCGCGTGCACGAGTACAGGCGACATAGAAGAGGCGTTTTCGTTCAGCGGCTTCTCGCTTTGATCGCGTCGTGCGAATCCACTTTGTGAGCTCCACCGCCTCTTCACCTTTTCCACTGATAGGTGCAAGAACTACAACTGTGGATGATACTTCTTCCCACTCGAACAGTTGAGAAGCGTTGCCAGCAGACCGCCGCTCCAACTCTGAAACCAGAACTACATCCCATTCAAGACCTTTCGCGCCATGAATGGTGACGAGGTCGACGGCTCCTGCCTGGATAGCAGGGGAGGCATAGAGGTATTGCAGACGGCGGGACAGATCTGTTGCGATCACCCTTCCTCCTTCACGATCCATGGTTTGGAGGAGGTTCAAGAAGGTGCCTGCGTTCCGCATAGCGGTGTCGTCAAGATAGCTGTCTCCTTTAAGCGAGCGCCATGTTCGCTCAACTATCTCCGGCAGGCGAAGAAGACCTGCGGCGTGTACGGCAGCATCCAGGATAGGCCACACGCGCTTGAGGCGCTCTGCGCCATCCGAGCTGATTTCAGTTCCAAATTCGGATATCAAGCTGGCCATCGAGCGATCAAGAAATGCGGGATCGTCTTTCCCGGTCAAGCTGTGGAGATCCGCCAATCCGAGGCCGCACCAGGGCGCATGAAATACCGCTAGCCATGCGGTTCGGTCTGCGGGATGGAGGAGCGCCCGGGTAAGAGCGAGAAGATCCAGGACCTCCGGGCGCTCGTTCAATGTGTCGATCTTTACAGCATGGATTGGGATAGATGGCTGTCTTTGAAGCTCGGTAAGAACTGGACCCAGACTAGCTCGCGATTGAACAAGGATTGCTATCTTCCATGGTTCGGTGCGTCGACCCGGAAGAGGACGGGCCTGCCACGCTTCAACAATCGTGCGTATGTTGCTGGCATTTTTATAGGTCTGTTCCTGAGATGCTCGCTGAACTTCTATTTGGTCTCCGCTCGCAATGCTTATGTGCCACGCGGCCCCCTTTGTATCCAGAAATCCTGTTGATGCGGGTCTGGTAGCAGCAGCTTGAACATAGATCACATCTTCTGCACGGTTGATGGTCTGCGGGAAGATCCTACTGAAGTCTCGATTGAAGGCTTCGACTAGAAGTGCCTGTGAGCGAAAGTTGGCCGTAAGCTGAAGCGATTGAACGGGAAGCTGTCCCAGCATCCCCGTCCGCATGGTTTTGTTGAAGCTCTCAACACGTGCTTGTCGAAACAAGTAAATGGATTGTTTTGGGTCACCGACCAGGAAGACGGTCTTCTGCGTTTCTTGCCAGCCACGGGTCAGACCTTCGAGCAGATCATACTGGTGCCGGCTAGTGTCCTGCATTTCGTCTACCAGAAGGTGCCTCAGGTCGATGCCAAGTGCGGTCTGCAAGTCGTCGGGTCCATCCTGTTGCAAAAACGCGTGGCGAGCTAGAAGTGCCGGCTCCGCAAAGTCACAATGAGAGGTCTCCAGGAAAACCGTTTGAAGTTCTGCCAGTGCACGCCTCAGTACACGAAGGAGCGACTTAGTAAGTGGCCAGAGCTCAGAAGGGAACTGGGGCAAAGGTAACGTAGCGGTCTCGTTTAATAGATCAAGCAGGTCTGGGTGTTGTTGGAGATCAAGAGCGACTTCCTTCAGGAGGGCCTTGTCCTGCGCCACAAGCTCGACGCGAAGGTGGTTTCTAGAGAAGCTTCTTCGCCAGGATTTGGTCGAGGGAGCGATGAGAAGATGACAGATAGCACGCCAATGGAGTAGATGCTCTGCAGCTGCGGCAGGTGAGGTTCTCAGCTCACGACAGATCGCTAGGGGCGAAGGCTGTCCTTCAAAGCCAGTTCGCTCGCTTAAACCGTTCGCTAGATTCGTTATGCGACGCAGCATCTCTTCTGGAAAGGCATGCACGAGGCGAGTCAGGCTTTCGCAAACGGCCTGCTCTAGTGCGTGATCAAGCTGTGTGCGGACCAAGGAGTCGAGCGCTTGTTCCTCGAGATCCTCCTCTCGGTTCGGCACAAGCGAACTCCATTGTTCTCGTTGTGCCAGCATCTCGGCGACCAGCGTCAGGCATGCACTGACATCTCCATCACGATGCAGCAAGAGAGAACGAAGTGCATTACTAAGCGCAGTGTCTTTTCCGCCGAGACACATCCATGTGCGGCGCGCGGCCTCGTTGTAAAGGGGAGAGGGGTCTTCCACTGGCGTAAGTGCCCCGTTGCCCCCGCAGAGCACTGGTAATGACCTGGTGATCTCTGCGCAGAGCGCGTCGATCGTTCGGACACGCAGCCGGCCAGGATCGTCCAGCAGACCCCATTCACGCTGAGAATCACGCAGCAAGACCGCGTTGGCCATAGCTCGAGTTGCGCGATCATACTCACTAGTTGTTTCGGCATCGACGCTTGCGTGAAATAGCTCTCGTATGACGCGATCGCGTATCTCTTCCGTTGCGGCCTTCGTGAATGTAATAGCAAGAACCTGTTCTGGTTCAGAGACATTCGGGTCGGTAAGCAGTCGAAGGTAGCGCTGGATCAGTAAGCCTGTCTTTCCCGAGCCAGCGGGCGCTTCAACAATCCAGGAGCGTGAGATATCAAGCGCCCTCGCGCGATCATGCGCATCAGGGATACCGCGTGGCGCAATCGCAAGCAGCTTACTCATCATTGTCGTCCGACTCCGCCGCATCAGCGTCGAAGACCTCTCCGAACAGGGAAGCATTCACTCGGCACAGCAGGCGCTGACCACATCGCTCACATGTAGTCGGATATCGCTTGGGCCGAACGCGCGCATCGCCTTCGGCAAACTCGGTTGCCAATTGCCCAAGGATGCCCTGCCATTGCTCCACCTGTTCCTCAAAGCTAGTTGCGTCCATCTTTACGCGTTTGCCTTCCGAGGCGGGAGAGAGGATCCCCGGCTCCGCCTGAAATCCTTGCAAACCCATCCCATTGCCAGGTCGAATCTGGGCGAAGCCCACCGCCCCGAGCGGTGAAGACGCGTCGCCCGCTTGCGTGGCAAGGATCGCGTACAGCGGGACTTGAGGGCTATCCAGTCGATCTCCGAGCCACTCTGAAGTTGTTGCGACCCCCGTTTTGTAGTCGATGATGACTCGACGACCATCCACCACATCGACTCGATCCACACGCAATGAGAGATGCAGAGGACCGACGGCGACGCTCTGCTGGCTCTCCTGTGCCGCTACCGTGAACTCGGGACGTCGCAGCTCGATCGCAATCCAATCCTGTAGAAGGCGGATGAGCCGGATCTGCTGAGCTTCGAGGTACGCAGCTTCCCAAGGACCAGAGGATGAATTGCTCATGCGCGCGAGACTTTCCATGGCCGCATTGCGCAAAGCCTCATTCCGACGAGCTTCGCCCATCAGAAGCAGATCCCGCTGCGTTCGGATACCGCGCCAAAACACCTCCAGAGCGTCGTGGACTATGATGCCCCGCTCCATTGCATTGAAGCCGAGAGAAGATTCGCGCAGCTCCGTAGAACCCAACCGGAGCTCCGAAAAGGCGCGAAAGCCGCAGGCTGCCTGGAGCTGCAGGACACTGGCCCCTCCACGAGGCGAATCTGTGTTGAGAGCAGGAACGGCCACGTTGTCTCTGAAGCGCTCAAGGGTCGCGCAACCGCGTGGTTGCTCCGGAGCTGTGATCTGCTTGATCTCTGCAGAACCAAGCCGCAGTTGGCGAACGACGGTCGCGGCACGCTGTGATCTTCCGGTCGAGAGTGACTCAGCGTAACTGAAGATGACTTGTCGCGCACCTGCGGCAAGACGGTGCGTCATCCGCTGCGGGATGGCACGATCGTTTGCGGCGTCTGTACCCGGCATCTTGAACTCTCGCTGCAGCGACCAGGGAAGCAGAGGAACGGCCGCTGTGCGTGGCGGCCAGTGGGCCTCTCCCGCTCTCAGAATCCAGGCGGAGTCGAAGTGACTTCCTGCCGCTTCCAGGGGTCCAAGGATCTGAACGGGCGCGTCGCGGGACGCTGGCGCGAAGATGATTTCGTCTGCAAGTCGTTTCAACTCCGCTAATGCGTCGCCTAGCGTTACCTCCTCCCCAAGAAAATCCAGACTGGCCAAGTCATCCAGAGCATTCTCCCAGCGTTCGTGCACCTGGTGCTCCCGACTTGTTCGCGTCGCTCCAGTCATGCACCAACGCGCGTGCGATAGCCATACTCGAATCCACTCTGACCAGTCTCCAAAGCCTCGTGCCTGCAGCCTGGACTGGTTGAGAGCTCGTTCCATTGCGACCACAGTGCGCACGAGGTGAGGTAAGTGCGACTGACCCGTGCCGGAACGACGAAGCAGGTCTGTAAAGCCGCTTATGGTGACTTCAGGCAACAGGCGCTTTCGTCGACGAAGATCCGTGGCGTCAAACTCAGCCCTGCTCAGCATCTCTTCGTCAACGCCGGAGAAATAGGGTGAAAGCAAGAGGCGACTCACCTCTCCAACGTCGAGTGGCCCAAGTGCCCAATGAAGCAGGCTGAGTGCGCACTGCACCATAGGCTCATGCGATAGCGGCGTACCCAGGGAAAACTCGAAAGGCTTGTCGTCCGATGTGGCCGTGATGTTGTTCGATTGCGGAGAGAGATGCTCGCGAAGAATAGAGTCGAGCCTGCTCATCTCCTCTCCCGGATCGCTCACGATGATCGCGATGTGCGTGTGAGGATGTTGCTTCAGTTCATTCTGGATCCAGCGTGCACATCCGCGAAGCTCTTCCGTCTCATCCGCCGTTGCTACCAGCAGGGCGCTTGTAGGGAAGGGTGGCTCAACATGTTTAAAGGTGATGCCCAGCACACGACAGCGGTCCAGCAAAACGTTCTGAGCTGGCGTAAATCGGTCAAAGCCAAGCAGCTGAACTTCATCGGTCCAGGTCGCCAGGTCTTTTGCCTCTATATGGTGCGTTAATTCCTCTTCCAGGAGCGACTCGCTGAGCAGTGACTCTCGAGCACACATTGCTTCGAAAGAACGTGCCCAGCGAGCAAAGTGAAGTGAGTCTCCTCGAAGAGCCGGCGTCAACTGCAGGAGGCGCTGTCTTCCTCCGTAGGAACAAAGACGATGCCAGGACGTTGCAGCCAGCGTCGCGAGCGACTTTGTTCTTTGCATACGCATGGAGGTGCCTGCGTCCGCTTCAAGGACCTTCTCCCAAACCCGCCTCTCTTGATAAGGGCTAAGCAGAAGAGCTGTAACCTTGCCATTCAGGATCAGCCTCTTCCACAGAAGCTGCGTCCAGTTGTGCCAACTCAGGACATGGCATGGCTCCCACGAGGTCCGCCCGCGCTCGACCTGCAGGCGGTCCCAAGCGCGGATAAGACTGCGTGCCGCTCGATCGTTCCCTGTGAGCAGAAGTACGCCTCGATCAAGAAGCTGAACGAGTTCTGGTGAAAGTAAATCCCCCATCTTTCTAAAGATACGTTAGGAGCGCACCATGATTGATAGACGCTTTCCACATGCAGCTTCCTTTAGCGATCAGGTTCGTGGAACCGGGATCGTCGCACCAGGCTCATTGCTAACAGGAGTATCGCCGCGGAGCAGGGGATTACCAGGGCTCTTTGGAGAGAGCCTGTGCGCGTCGAGAGAACGCCCATGATCCAGGGCAGTGACGCTGCACCGAGACCACTCACGGCGATGACGACGCCCGCCTGCCGCGCACGCGGCCGTTCTCCCATCAGCAAAGAGAGGGTTACGGGGAACCAGGGGGAAAGGCTGAGTCCCAGCAAGATCGTGACCAGGGCGATGCTTACGGTCGTATGCGCGAGAGCGAGGATACCGGTAAGCAGAACCGTGACGCTCAAGGCAGTCCGCCAGAGCAGCGTCTCTCGAAGTCGACGCAAGAGAGCCGCCGAGCCCATTCGACCTGTGGTCAGACTCATCCACAACAGGAGCGTTGTGTATTGACTGACTACCAACGTCTTGTCACCGTAGCGAAATGCGTAGGTCGTCAGCCAGCCACTGAGAGACGTCTCCAGTCCACCGTAGAGAAAGAGCATTCCCATAAAAAAGACGAAGGTCTCCGGGGATAGTCCGGAACCACGATCAGAGGATGTCGGAGAACCTGTGACCCGAACATCCTGAAAGCCGCCACGCATCTCGACCAGGAGACCAAGGGCGCAAACAGCGAAGAGGAAGGCAAGGGACAGCAACAGAGTCCGCAGCGCGAGGTGGGGCGTCAGCCATCCCGACAGCAGCGGCGCCAACATGGCGCCAAAGCTCCAGAAAAAGTTGAGCAGTGAGAGAGCCGACGCCCTCTTTTCGGTATAACGCTGTCCTGCGAGGATGTTCACGGCAGTAAGAGAATGTCCTAAGCCAAATCCGGTAAGAAAGAGTGCTGGACAGGCGACGGTCAATGTCGGGGACAGAGCGAAGATGAAAACCCCAGCGGCTGAGGCAACAATTCCCAGCAGCAAACCGCGTTTCAGACGCCAAGACATCGTCGCTCCGCCGAGGAACGATCCGCAGAACTGTGAAAAGAGCAACAACCCACTCTGTTCGTCAAGAAGGTGCCATTGCTTCGTAAGCAGCGGAAGAAGCGGGCCCAGCATCGCTGTGCCCAGGCCGGTGAGGATGAAGGCAAAGTGCATCATGGTTGCGGATGGGATGGGTTTGGTCGCCGTTTTGGGTGCCGTTTTCACTGGTTCTACCTCGGGAGGTCAGGCGTCGCAACAGGGTTACATCCTCACCCAGTATCATCATGAATGATGATCTTTCCGCGCGGCCTCGCGACGCTTGTTCTTGCGACCTTCTTCTTGCCCTTCGCCTCTGGCTGTCACACGGACCGGGCGTCTGCTCCTTCGAGCGCGACGCCTGTCCTTCGATTTGCCGTCCGCGGCAAGGTGGTGGCGGTTCAGGGAGGCAGCGTCACGCTCGATCATGAAGCAGTGCCCGGCTTTATGGAAGCGATGACAATGCCGTACAAGCTCAAGGATCCGGCCGTGGCAAGTGAACTACATCCAGGAGATCGCATTACGGCCACCATCCTTGTCCACAAGGATCGAGACGGGTTCTCTGATCCGACCTTGGACGAGGTGGTGGTGATAGCGCAAGCGCGACCTGACTATAAGCCGACGGTCTTCTACCACTCTCCGGCTCCGGGTGATGTGGTGCCGAACTTTGCGCTGCTCAATCAATCGAATCGCATGATTCATCTCAACCAATTTCGCGGCAAACTGCTGCTTGCAACCTTTGTCTACACCCGATGCACGATTGCCGATTACTGCCCGCGGATGAGCCGCAACTTCGCGGCCATTGATGAAGCTCTAGCGAAAGATCCGAAGCTCTACCAGGAGACTCATCTGCTCTCCATCTCCTTTGATCCCGGGTACGACACGCCGCAGGTTCTGCGGAGTTACGGCGGCGCCTACACGGGACGCTTCACCAAAGAGGACTTCGCTCACTGGGACTTCGCGGCGCCCTCCCAAGCGGAGTTGCCATCTGTCGCGCAGTTTTTTGGCGTGGGTATAACGCCCGGAGACTCCGGATCGCTCTATCACTCACTCTCGACGGCCCTGATTGATCAGAAGGGCCGCATCCTCGTCTGGTACCCCACCAATGAGTGGACGCCCGATCAGATGCTGGCTCAGATCCACAAAGCAAGCGCAGCCTAGCGACGCAAGGCTGTCCTGTAAAACGAAAGGAGTACAGCAGATGGCGAAGCTTACTTTAGGACTCGGCGTTCTTCTTATCCTGGTGGCAATCGCAGGGTTTGTGGCGACCGGTTCATCCCATCCAACGGCGCTGATCCCGAGCGGAGTTGGTCTTCTCTTCTGCATCTTTGGTGCGCTCGCAAGCTCAGCCGACGTCAAGAAGCGGATGCTCTGGATGCACGTCGCAGTGACGGTTGCGCTGCTATGTTTCGTCGGCACAATCAAAGCCGACCGCGACGTCTTCCTCCTTTCACGCGGGACTGTCTTTGAACATCCCATCGCGATTGAGGAGAAGGCTGCCATGTCGCTGCTGTGTCTTATCTTTGTTCTTCTTTGCGTCCGGTCGTTTGTTGCTGTGCGCCGCTCTCGACTGGCGCTTTAACCAGCGAGCTACGATCGACAGCCGGAAAGGCTTCCTATGTCTCTCACCTCCAACTTCGGACCGCCCAGCATGCCCAGCGGAGATCGGGCTACTCGTGGAACCGGCCGAGCTACCGTCGCCGGCCTTACAGCGGAACGTCCAAAGCCGCCGCTCAAGAAGGTATTGCCTGAGATATGGAAGCTTGTTCGCCCACGCCGTGGCCTGCTGGCCGCCGGCTTCGCCTTGATGGTGGTGAACCGCGCAAGTGGTCTCATCCTGCCTGGCAGCACGAGATACCTGATTGATGATGTGATGAAAAAGCGGCAGATTGGCCTCCTGCCAGTGATTGTGGGTGCCGTCATCACCGCGACCATCCTGCAAGGCATTACCTCGTTCACGCTGACTCAGTTGCTGTCCAAAGCAGGCCAGCGCCTTATCGCGGAACTTCGCACGGCAGTACAGTCACACATCGGAAGGCTTCCGGTATCGTTCTACGATTCGAATCGAACAGGAACATTGGTTGCTCGCATCATGACCGACGTGGAAGGAGTTCGAAACATCATAGGGACGGGCGTCATCGACTTTATTGGTGGCGTGCTCACTGCGGTCTTCGCTTTTTGCTATCTCATCTCGCTTTCAGTGAAGATGACGCTTCTCACCTTCGTCATCCTCATCATCTTCGGCCTTATTCTTCAACACGCGTTCAAGATCATTCGTCCGATCTTTCGGGAACGCTCGAAGATCAACGCTGAGGTGACCGGGAGGCTGACAGAGTCTCTCGGCGGGGTACGCGTCGTCAAGGGATACCACGCAGAGCAGAGTGAAGCGAATGTCTTCGCCGCAGGGGCGCAGCGGCTGCTCGACAACGTGATCAGCTCCCTCACGGCGCAAAGCTTTATGTCTCTTGCCTCAACGGCAGTGCTTGGATTCGTCGGTGCGCTGGTCATGTGGCTGGGCGCCCACCAGGTGGTTGCCGGGCAGCTTACAGAGGGCGGCTATATCACCTATGTGATGTTCCTCGCCTTCATGATCGCCCCGATCGTACAGCTTGTGTCCATTGGGACTCAGCTTACGGAAGCCATGGCCGGCATTGATCGTACGACCGAGATTCTCTCTGAGCAGGAAGAAGATGGAGGCCCGAAGCGGGCTATCTCCCTTCCCACCCTGCGCGGCGTGGTTGCCTTTCATGACGTCAGCTTCGAGTACGAAGCCGGTAAGCCGGTGCTGCATGGGATATCGTTTTCGGCGGAGCCAGGCACCTCGACGGCTTTGGTCGGCTCGTCGGGATCGGGAAAGTCGACTATCATCTCGCTTCTATGCGCGTTCCACACGGCCACGGGAGGGGCAGTGGCGGTAGATGAAGTTGACCTTGCCACCGTCCGGCTTTCGACCTATCGGAACCAATTAGGAGTTGTTCTTCAAGAGACCTTCTTATTCGACGGCAGTATCCGGGAGAACATTCTCTTCTCTCGTCCGGACGCGACCGAAGCTCAATTGGTGGAGGCCTGCCGTATCGCTCGCGTGGACGAGTTTGCAGAGAGATTCCCGGAGGGTTACGAGACAATTGTCGGCGAACGAGGCGTGAAGCTATCAGGCGGACAGCGACAGCGACTCTCGATTGCGCGAGCAATCCTTGCGGACCCACGAATCCTTATCCTGGATGAGGCGACAAGTTCGCTGGACTCAGAGTCAGAGGCGATGATTCAGGCCGGGCTGAACTATCTTATGAAGGGACGCACAACCTTTGTGATCGCGCATCGCCTCTCTACAATTCGCCGCGCTGATCAGATCCTGGTTGTCGAGCAGGGTCAGATCGTGGAACGCGGCACCCACGACACGCTGTTGGCTGCGCATGGCCGGTACCACGAGCTCTACACACGACAACATGGCTTGGAAACCAACCTGTTTCTGGCTCCCGGAGAGGGCGGCGGCCTCGCGACCGCGGCCAAGATTTAACGCTTACGACAACTCAACACCAAGTTCTCGCAGAAGGAAGGCGTAGTCAAAGGCGATCTCCTTCAGATAGTCGTAGCGCCCGCTGGCGCCGCCGTGGCCCGCGTCCATGTTGATGTGCAGTAGCAGCGGGGTTTTGTTCGTCTTTAATCCGCGCAGCTTCGCCACGTACTTCGCGGGTTCCCAATACATCACCTGCGAATCATTCAGGCTCGTCTTCACCAGCATGGCCGGATAGGCTCCTTCCGCGAGATTGTCATAGGGCGAGTAACTCCGCATATAGGCAAATGCCTCAGCTTCATTCGGGTTACCCCACTCCTCATATTCCGCCACGGTAAGCGGCAGGGAGGCGTCCAGCATCGTGTTCATGACGTCGACGAAGGGAACATGCGACAGGACGGCTCGAAATAGGTCTGGACGCATGTTCACGACCGCCCCCATAAGAAGACCGCCAGCACTTCCTCCTTCAATGGCCACACGCGCAGGATCACCATAGCGCTGCATTAGGAGAGCCTCGGTCACTTCGACAAAATCAGAGAAGGTAGTCCGCTTCACCATCATCTTTCCTGCATCGTGCCAGGCGTCTCCCATCTCACCGCCGCCGCGAATGTGGGCGTACGTAAGGACCAGGCCGCGGTCAAGCAACGAGAGGCGAGTGGAACTGAAACCGACAGGCAAAGGGTATCCGTACGAGCCATACCCATACACGTAAAGACGGTTGGTGCCGTCCTTCGCAAACAGGTCGCGGCGATACACCAGCGAGACGGGCACCTGGACTCCGTCACGAGCCGTGACCCAGAGTCGTTCCGAGGCGTAGAGGTTTCGATCGAACCCGCCTGGAACCTCCTGCTCCTTAAGCAGCGTCGAGGTTCCTGTGTCTAGGTCGTAGCGGTACACAGACGCTGGGGACACAAGCGACTGATAGCTGTAGCGGAAGACCTTTGTGTCAAACTCTCGATTGACGTGACTCGCGGCAGTATAGGCGGGCTCCGGAAAGGCAATCTGCTGGATGTCACCGAGCTGGCGCTGCTCAAGAATTGGAACGACCTCCAGCGTCGTCAGGCCCGCACGTCGCCGTGAGCACACACAGAAGGTCGAGAACAGGTCGAAGTCTTCGAGCGGGGCATCAGCCTGTTCCGCAATCAGCTCAGTCCATTGCTCACGCCCGGGAGACGTCACCGGCGCTGTGACCACCCGGAAGTTTTTTCCTGTATCGTTCACCCGGATGTAGAACTGGCCATCGCGATGATCTACGGTGTACTCCTGCTCGTCCCGGCGCGGCGCTATGACCTGAAACTCTCCAGTAGGGTTTGAGGCGTCAAGAAAGCGGGTCTCCGTGGTGGTGTGGCTTCCGGCTTCTAACAGGAGAAATAGGCCATCCCGCGTTTTGCCTACACCAAGGTTGAACCGCTCGTCGGCCTCTTCATACACCAGAACATCGCTCTCCGTTGCTGTGCCAACTTGATGCCGCCAGACCTTGTCCTGTCGCTTGGTGACTTCATCTTCCGTCGTATAGAAGAGCGTCTCTCCATCAGCGGCCCATGCGATCGATCCAACGCGCTGCACGCTGTCGGTTAGATCCTTCCCTGTGCGCAGATCCCGAAGGTGCAGCGTGTACTGGCGAAAGCCCGCGTTGTCCGTAGAGTAGGCGAGCAGCCATCCATCCGGGCTTATCGTCATGCCGCCCACGGACATGAAGGCCTGGCCTTCAGCCAGCTCATTGACATCAAGAAGAACGGACTCATCCGCTTCCGTGTCAAACCGATCATCCTCAGGAGCCTTGCGCCGGCAGTAGATCGCGTACTGCTTTCCTTCGACAGTGCGAGTGGAGTACCACCAGCCCTTGTAAGGGTGGGGAACCGACTCGTCCGTCTCCTTGATGTGTGACAACATCTCGGCGTAAAGCCGGGCCTGCAGTAGCTCTGTTCTGACCATCTCTTGCGCTGTGTAGGCGTTTTCGGCTTCCAGGTAGGCAAGGACCTCTGGAGAGCTCTTGTCCCGCATCCATGCAAAGTCATCAGAGAGCATCTGGCCGTGCAGTGACAATGTCGTCGTATCGCGGCGTGCTTCAGGTGGAGAACTCATCATGTTCAATACTGCTCCCTGAAGGAGAGGATATCGTCAGTCAGCAGGAGCGAAGGCTTCTTCCCCCCCTTTGTAGCGGCGAGCAGTCAAGTGATGCGAGAGAGAAGCGAGATAATAGATGCAGAGGCAATCTCCGATGCGCCGCTGGCTGCTTGGTTCGTTCGTCCTGTTCCTTTTTGCACTTCGTGCTCCGTCAGAGACCGTAGCCAGCCTGCCGGCGCCGCAGGGGTACGTGAACGACTTTGCCGGTGTCCTCTCTGACCCTGTCAGACAGCAGGTCGAAGCTCTCTGTACCTCAGTGGCTCGCCAGGCGCACGCTGAGATCGCCGTTGTGACCATCAAGACCATTGATGGCGATGAGTCGATCGAGGAGTTTGCCACCCAGCTAGAGGACAAGTGGAAGGTAGGACCGAAGGGCACTGATCGTGGTGTGCTCATGCTCTTGGTGATGAGTCCACGACGCGGCAGGATTGAAGTAGGCTATGGGCTCGAGGGCATCCTTAACGATGCAAAGGTCGGTGACATCGGCCGCACTATGGAGCCGGATGCAAAAGCCAGTAATTACGACGCCGCCGTTCCTCTCGGGGTGCAGCAGCTAGCGACTGTCATCGCTGCCGATGCTGGAGTTACCTTGGTCCCGGTCGCTCGCACCTATCATCGCTCGGCGCCCACGGATGCTGTCGGATTTGGTCAGATCGTGCTCTTCGTTGTTATCGGCATCTTCATCTTGTCGGTGATGGGGCGCGGCGGGCGTGGAGGTCGCGGCGGAGGCGGCGGAGGTCTTGGCTGGTTCCTCTTGGGAAATATTCTCGGAGGACTGGGCGGGGGCGGCCGAGGGGGATACGGCGGGGGCTTTGGTGGAGGGGGCAGCGATGAGGGCGGTTTCGGTGGCTTCGGCGGCGGCTCGTCTGGTGGAGGTGGAGCCAGCGGAGACTTCTAAATCAAGGAAGAGTCGCAGCATGCATCGAACGGGTACAGTTAGCCGGGAACACGGATGGTACGCGCACGTAGTATTCAAAAGCAGCCCTTGGATGGGTGGAGGAACAATATGAAAGGTACTTGGGTCGGCATAGGAGCGGTGGTCGTCATCATTCTGCTCTGCTTACTGGGCTTTGGCAGCTATGTCAGCACGAAGAATCAGCTGGTAAAGATGAATGAGGATGTTGATCAGGCCTACTCGCAGGTCAATGTAGTCCAGCAACGGCGGTTAGACCTTATTCCAAACCTGGTTGCGACAGTAAAGGGCTATGTGAGTGAGGAGACAACGGTTCTCACCAACATCGCAAACGCGCGGGCAGGCGTTCTCGGTGCGGGCGACAGGGCAAGTGCGATCAACGCCAACTCAAAGCTTGACGTGGCTTTGGGACCGTTCTTCCGGCTGCAGGAGCAATATCCGAATCTGAAGGGGAATGAGCAGTTTATGCGGCTTTCGGATGAGCTGGCGGGAACGGAGAACCGAATCGCGGTGGAGCGAAGCCGTTATAACCGGACGCTGCGCGACTATGACGTTTATGTTCAACAGTTTCCGAACAGTATCTGGGCTGGAATGGCGGGATTTAAGTATCGGGATGAGTACTTCAAGGGCAATCCGGAGAACTCGAACGCGCCGAAGGTGGATTTCAGCAAGTAGCTGCTAAGTGATTCAAATGGAAGGGCCGTCCGACGGACGGCCCTTTCGTTTGCGGTGGGGGACGACTACTTGCTGAAGGAGGCGATGGCGGTTGCTTCGTCATCTTTTACGTCGAAAACGGTGTAGAGTTTGGTGATTTGGAGGAGGGCGTGCACCTTTTTGGTGAGGTTAAGCAGCTTCAGTTCGCCGCCGGCGTTCTTGACCGTGGTGAAGGCGCTGACGAGCTCGCCGATGCCGGAGCTGTCGATGTAGTTGATGTCGCCGAGGTTGAGGAGGATCTTCTTTGAACCCTTGGCCAGGACATCGCGAACGGCGTCGCGGATCGTCACGCTGCCCTCGCCGAGGGTGATGCGACCGCTGAGATCCAGAATCGTGATGCCATCTACCTGGCGACTAGCTACCTTCATACTCATGGAAAGCTCTCCTTATGCCCGACTTACGCCGGTGTTCTGTGTTTGATCAACGTGAGTTCCGTACCTGGGTGGGTTTGGCGAAAGTTTACCTCATCCATGAAGGCGCGGATGAGGAAGATCCCGCGGCCGGAGCCGCGCAGGATGTTTTCGGGAGCCAGCGGGTCGGGAAGGCTGTCCGGGTCGAGGCCCGCGCCCTGGTCGGCAACCTTGACGAGCAGATCGTCCATCGTGGTTTCGAAGGAGACGGTGACGTGTTTGCTGGTGTCGTAGGCGTTGCCGTGCAGGACGGCGTTGACGACGGCCTCGCGGACGGCCATGGCGATGTTGCCGCGGGCGTCCTCATCGAAGCCGATGCGCTCGGCGTAGTCCTCGGCTGCCTTTTCCGCCTGATCCACACTGGCGAGCGAGGACGATAGTGTCATGCTCATACGGCTTGTGGTTGAATCTGCCAAAGCACAACCTCGATCCAGGGGTGTCAGGACAAGAGCAGGCGTCGTAAGGGACTGTTCTCGAAGTGTGCGGTGCGGAAAAGCGATTGTCAAGAGAGGTTCGGGCTTGAGCGAGAGTCTGAAGTTGTCCTGAGAGTATGACCAGGCTAACCCTCAGCGGCTGAAGCCGCATTCCATGCGGGACATGTACGGCATGGCTGAAGCCATGCCCTTAACTCAAGTGTCCATCGATTAGCGTGCCGCGGCAGGTGTCCTGTGGCGAGCGGTAAAAGGCGAACGGCACGCCGAGCGCGGCAAGGGTGAGCGCGGGCAAAGGCGGCGTATATCGTAGAGGAGCGATGACTACTGAAGAGCAGCGATGTCGCTCGACGGTAGCAGGCGCCTCTTCAAGGCGCTGCGGTAGGTTTGATCCGTGAAGTCAATCCAGGAGATGTTTGACGGTCGATGAAGATTCTGTATGCGGGCAGTCTGACACCGAACGACTCGGCGCTCTATCGACTTTGGGCGCTTGAGCGCGAAGGGCATACGGTGGTTCCGTTTGACATCAATGGCTATGAACCACGCGACGGGCTATGGCGCAAGGTGGCCTTCCGGGCGGTGATAGGGCCGCACATCCAGCGGCTGAACCGGGAGCTGCTGGCGGCTGCCGAGATGCACGTTGTGGATGCGCTTTGGGCAGACAAGGTGCTGGGGCTGCAGCCCGCGACGCTGAAGGCGATGCGGCGACGGGGGATCGTGACCGTGAGTTACATGATTGACAATGCGTTTGGCCCGCGACGCGATCCAGGATGGCGGCTTTATATGCGCGACCTGCGGGAGTTTGATCTGCATGTGACGCAGCGGGATGTGAGTGTGCGGGACTACGAGCAGCGGGGCGCGCGCCGGGTGCTCAAGATCCAGACGGCGTATGAGCCGACGCTGCACTATCCGCCGCCGGCGGGGTGGACGGATGCGGACCGGACGCGGGGGGTGTCGTTCATTGGCAGTCCGTATGACAACCGGGCAGAGTTTCTGGTGCGGCTGGCGACCGAGTTTAATGTGCCGCTCTCTGTGTCGGGAGCGAAGGCGTGGCGCTCCGTGCTGTCGCCGGAGATGCTGGCCAGGCTGTTCTCAGGTGAGGATGGGCTGTACCACGATGCATATCGGGAGGCGATCTGGGCGTCGCAGATCAACCTGAGCTTTCTGACGCACTCGAACCAGGATGAGTATGCGCACAAGAGCTTCGAGATCGCGGCATGCGGGGGTTTTTTGCTGGCGGAGCGATCGGAGGGGCATAGCCGCAAGTTCCGGGAGGATGAGGAGGCGGTTTTCTTTACCGGGGTGGAGGAGTGCGCGGCGAAGATTCGCCGATATTTGCCGGATGAGGCGGGGCGGACGCGGATAGCGGCGGCGGGGCGGGCGCGGGCGGTCGAGAGCGGGTACGGCAATGACGCGCAGGTGGCAAGGATTGTGGCGGAGGTACAGGAGATCGCTCGGGTAGGAGTCTAGGATTGGCGTGGCGATCGAAGGAGTTAGAGCATGACGGTGGAGACGCGTCGCTGCGCTCCGTGGTTAGGAGCGGAAATGCGGGGGTTCTTCGCTGCGCTCAGAATGACAACCAAAATTGCAAAGGCGGTCGTCATGAAGATGCGCGGGGCGACTGCCTAAGTTGGGCTTAGAGGTGTTTGCCGTCGGCTAGTTCGCGGACGAGATCGAGGTCGGCGGTGAGGAAGTCGTAGGCGGTGAGGGCGCCGAGGGGGGACCAGCGCATTTCGTTGAAGATGCGGTTTTCGAGTTCGCCCTGGAACTCGCGGACCAGGAAGAACTGGAGGTCGATCGAGGCGCCGTTGCGGTAGCGATGGCGGAGGCCGGCGACGTGGCGGCCGATGGTGGCGTGGATGCCCAGCTCTTCGTTGAGTTCGCGGGCGAGGGCGGCTTCGGGGGTTTCGCCGGCCTCGATCTTGCCTCCGGGGAACTCCCACTTGAGGCTCAT
>CAXSEC010000069.1:0-16867 GCA_964236325.1 uncultured Acidobacteriaceae bacterium
CTTCACTGCCCGGGAGGAACTTGGAACTATCGCCTTCAACAGCCTCCGCCACCACCACACCCACCGCCTCCTCCCCAAACACCCCTTCCCACCGCGCCACCACCACACTCGCCAGACAGTTCCCCACCACATTCACCGTCGTCCGCGCCATATCCATCAGCGCATCCACCCCCAGAATCACAAAGATCGGCTCCGTCGGCAGCTTGAACGTCGCCGCCGTCGCCAGCAGCACCACCAGCGTCGCCCGCGGCACCCCCGCCACCCCTTTGCTGGTCAGCACCAGCGTCCCCATCATCAGCAGCTGCTCGCCCCACGGCATCTTGATCCCCGCCGCCTGCGCCACAAAGATCGATGCCACCGCCAGATACAGCGTCGACCCATCCAGGTTGAAGCTGTACCCCGCCGGAATCACAAAACTCACCACCCGCCGCGGAACCCCCATCGCCTCCATCGCCTCCATCGCCCGCGGTAGCGCCGCCTCACTCGTCGACGTCGCAAACGCAATCGTCGCCGGCTCCGCCACCGCCCGCAGAAACCGCCGCACCGGCACCCGGAACAGCAGCGCCGCCGGCAGCATCACCAGCAGCCCAAACGCCAGCAGCGCCCCATAGAGCGTCAGCAGCAGCTTGCCCAGGTTCACCAGCACTCCCAGCCCCATGTGCCCCACCGTGTACGCCATCGCCGCCCCCACCCCGACCGGCGCAAAGTACATCACCACATTCGTAAACTTGAACATCACCTCGCTCAGACTCTCGGTCAGCCGCAGCACCGGCGCCCGCTTGGCCTCACTCAACGACCCAAGCGCAATCCCGAAGATCACCGCAAACACCGCGACCTGCAGAATCTGCCCCTCCGCCACCGACTTCGCCAGGTTCTCCGGAAACACATGCAGCAGAAACTCATCCCACCGCGTCCCCCCAGCCGGTGCCACCGCAATCCCCGCCGTCGCCGTCACCGGCATCGCCAGCCCCACCCCCGCCTTCGTGACATTAATGGCCACTAATCCGATCACCAGAGCCAAGGTCGTCGCCACCTCAAAGCAAATCAGCGCCTTCACTCCCATCCGCCCAACGCCCTTCAGATCCCCGTGCCCCGCAATGCCGGTAATCAGCGTCGCCAGAATCAGCGGCGCCACAATCGTCTTGATCAGCCGCAGAAAGACATCGCTCAGCACCCGCAGCTCGACCGCAAACTCCGGCGCATCCAGCCCCACTTCGATCCCCCCAAGCATCGCCCAGAAGACCCACCCCGTCAGCCCTCCACGCCGCCAGCACCACACCGCCAGCACCCCCAGCCCCGCCCACCGCATCGCCTCAGCCCCGTGCAGCACCCCCCATCCCGCCTGCAACCCCGCCCCAACCGCCATCAGCACCACAGCTGGTATCAGCAGCGACACCAGTCTCCCATCTCTCGCCATGGCGCGAAGCATACCAGTTCCCCGCTCCTTGTCTCCGTCCCTAACTCCCTCCCAGGCAACACCAACCGAGCCACCCGAAAGATCGCACCAGCCCCACCCGCAACCTTCCCGGGCTGCCCTCCAGGGTTCCTCTTGCACCCGCGCGCTGTCCCTTGCCGGTAAATCCCGTCTATTATGAGGACTCCTCACGACCAGCTCAGCCGGTCGGAGCCATGTTCCTCTGTTCGCTGCGGTTCACTTCTCCCGATGCCTGTGCCCTGCCATCATTCCCTCTTCCGATCCGTCGCCCCTCTGCTTCTGCTCCTCGGCCCGTCCGCTCTAAGCGCCCAGACGATCCAACAGGTACAGCCGCTGCAGCCAACCGCGCCCGTTAACCGACCCCAAATCGGCGTTCAGCCATCCGCCGGCCCCAGCATCATTCCCCTGCCCGCGGGCGCCGCCCCCTACAGCATCCAGAGCCTCGTCCGCTCCCCCACCCTCTCTCCCGGCGCTCTCACCCTGCTCGAGCTCGAAGGCCGCTTCTCGCAGGCCGTCGCCGCCGGCGGCGGCAAAGCCTTCGCCACCTGGTTCGCCGACGACGCCGTCACCCTCAACAACGGTCGCCCCGCCGTCCAGGGTCGCGGCAACATCGCCGCCCAGGCCACCTGGGACCCCAAGGACTATCAGCTCACCTGGGTCGCCGAGGGCGCCCAAATGGGTCCATCAAACGACATGGGCTTCACCTGGGGCACCTACGAAGGCCGTTCCAAAGACAAAAACGGCGAGCCCGTCCTCACCACCGGCCGCTACATGACTGTCTGGCGCAAACAGCCCGACGGCGCCTGGAAGGTCGCCATGGAAGCCAGCGCCAACGCCCCACCCGACCCCGGAGCCTGCTGCTCCCTGCCCAAGCCCTGATCGCTCAGGTTCGCTCACTCGAAAGTAGCAGTGCGCCGCCCACCAACCTTGCCTACCGTTGAAATGGGTCTATGAACGCTCTCCTGGTCAAAGACGAAGCTCTCCGGATCGAAGCCCTCACGCAATATGAGGTCCTCAATCCCGCGTCTGACCCCATCCTCGACGACATCGTCCGCATGGCCGCCCGCTTCTGCGACACCCCCTTCGCCGCCATCTCGCTCATCGACGCCGATCGCATCTGGCTCAAGGCCCGCTTCGGCCTCAAGTCGCCCGAGCTCTCCCTCAGCTGCACCCCTTGCGAAACCACCATCCTCGGCGACAGCGTCTACGAGCTCACCGACGCCCGCCAGGATCCCGACTTCGCGCCAAACGGCATCCAGGTCGACGGCCGCGACCTCCGCTTCTATGCCGGAGCTCCCCTCACCACCCCCGGCGGCGTCTCGATCGGCGCCCTCTTCGTCCTCAACGCCGATCCCCGCCGTCTCTCGCAGCTCGAAAACGAGAGCCTCGTCAGCCTCGCCCGCCTCGCCATCGGCCGCATCGAACTCAACGCCCGCGTCCGCCAGATCGATCGTGCCGCCCGCGCCCGCCAGCGCGTCGAGTCCGCCCTCACCGTCGAGCGCAACTTCGTCTCCGCCGTCCTCGATACCGTCGGCGCCCTCGTCGTCGTCTTTGATACCGCCGGCCGCATCGTCCGCTTCAATCGAGCCTGCGAGATCGCCAGCGGCTACGACTTCAACATCCTCGTCGGCCGCTACGCCTGGGATCGCCTCATCCCCGAAGAAGACGTCCCCGAGGCCATCGACACCTTCGAGAAGATCCGCGCCGGCGGCTTTCCCGCAGCCTTTGAAAATCGCTGGGCCAGCCGCGACAACTCCATCCATCGCATCGCCTGGTCCGCCACCGCCCTCGTCGATCAGCAGGGGCAGGTCGGCTTTATCATCGCCACCGGCATCGACGTCACCGTGCAGCGCGCCGCCGAATCCACCCTCCGCGAGTCCGAAGCCCGCTACCGCCAGCTCATCGAGGGCTCCCTCGGCATGGTCTGCACCCACGACCTCCAGGGCAACCTGCTCTCCATCAACGGCTACGGCGCCACCTCCATCGGCCGCACCACCGATCAGCTCATCGGCCACTCCCTGCTCGACTTCATCCCCCAGGAGCGCCACCGCAGCCTCGCCGTCTACCTCAAGCAGATCAGCACCACCGGCGAAGCCCAGGGACTCCTCCACCTCAAGCACATCGATGGCGACATCCGCGTCGTCGCCTATCGCAACAAGCTCATCGCCATCCCCGGCCATGAGCCCTACGTCCTCGGCTTCGGCGTCGACATCACCGACCAGACCCGCATGGAAGGCCGCATCCGCACCCTCACCCGGCAGTCCGACTCCATCCTCGAGTCCGTCGGCGACGGCATCTTCGGCATCGATCTCGAAGGCCGCGTCACCGTCATCAACTCCGCCGCCTCAATCATGCTCGGTTACAGACCCGGCGATCTCCTCGGCCAGAACATGCACGCCGTCGCGCATCACACCCGCGCCGACGGCACCCCCTATCCCGCCGCCGACTGCCCTATCTCGCGCTCGCTCACCTCCCTCGACACCGTCCGCGTCTCGGACGACGTCTTCTGGCGCAAGGACGGCACCAGCTTCCCCGTCGAATACGTCGCCCGCCCCCAGATCGATAACCAGACCGACGACCACCCTGACCACCAGTCCGGAAGCTCGAACGGCAGCTCGACCGATCTCCCCCGCGCCGAGAAAGGCCCCGTCAAAGCCATCGGCGTCGTCGTCGCCTTCACCGACACCACCGAGCGCCGCGCCCTCGATCGCATGAAAGACGAGTTCATCTCCACCGTCTCGCACGAGCTCCGCACCCCGCTCACCTCGCTCCGCGCCGCCCTCGGCCTCGTCACCGGCGGCGCCCTCCTCGCGCGTCCCGAAAAAATGCAGCAGATGCTCGAGATCGCCCTCGACAACACCGATCGCCTCGTCCGCCTTGTCAACGACATCCTCGACCTCGAACGCATCTCCTCCGGCAAGTCCGAGCTCCAACTCACCATGTGTTCGGTTGACGATCTCCTCCAGCGCGCCTCCGACCTCCAGCAGGCCGCCGCCGCCAAGGCCAGCATTCAGATCAACTGCATCGCCAGCGGCACCCGCGCCTGGGCAGACGCGGACCGCATCCTCCAGACCCTCACCAACCTCATCTCGAACGCCATCAAGTTCTCCCCCGCCAACTCCGACGTCCTTCTCTCCGCGCACGCCATCGATGACACCGAAGTCGTCCTTGAAGTCACCGATCACGGCCGCGGCATCCCCGCCGACAAGCTCGAAACCATCTTCGAACGCTTCCAGCAGGTCGACGCCTCAGACTCCCGCGCCATGGGCGGCACCGGCCTCGGCCTCGCCATCTGCCGATCCATCATCACCCAGCACGGCGGCCGCATCTGGGCCACCAGCACCCCCGGTCCCAACACCGCAAACCAGGGCACCACCTTCCACTTCACCCTGCCTACCCGCCCCAGCGTCACCCTCCGCTAGCCATCTCTCCGCGCGACCAGTCCTCACACCGCAGCCCCGGCACCCGCGCAAACTCCCGCAGGTTTCCGGTCACCATCGTCAGCCCTCGCCGCAACGCCTGACCGGCAATCAACAGATCGTATGGCCCAATCGGACGCCCCTGAGCTCGCAGGTACTCCCGTAGCTTCCCCGACTCCCGCCCGTCCTCCGCATCAAAGCTCAGCACCTCGAACGAGACGCGCTCCAGCGTTCCTAAGTTCGTCTCCGGCCGCGCACTCTTGTACGCTCCAAACGCTAGCTCATAAAGCACGATAGACGAGGTCCCCAGTTCCTCCACTCGGTGCGAAAGAACAGATCTCGCCGTTGAGCCGCGCGGATCGTTCAACGTCTGAATAACAACATTCGTATCCAACAGATAACGGATCACCGGAAAAACTCGTCGAGTTCAGGATTGTCGGGCGGCATAGGAACCTCCTCCTCAATCGCTGCGATCATGTCGTCAGGGAACACGATCCCCTCGGCGTGCATCGCTCGCAGCCAACCCCATCCATCGTCCACCGGCTCCAGCACCACCGCGTTCCCCGCTCGCCGAATCCGCACCTCGGTCCCCGCAAACCGAAACTCCTTCGGCAGCCGCACCGCCTGGCTTCGTCCCGTCTGAAACAGCTTCGCCCGCCCCTTCATCGCCATCGCGCCTACCTCAGGCGAAAAGTATATATCGCTGGTACCTACTCCTCATTCCCCCGCAGCTTCGCCAGCACCCCATAGTCCTCGAGCGTCGACGTATCCCCCGTCACCTCTTTGCCGGCCGCAATCTCCCGCAGCAGCCGCCGCATAATCTTGCCCGACCGCGTCTTCGGCAGCATCTCCGTAAACCGCACATCGTCCGGCCGCGCCAGCGCGCCAATCTCCTTCGCCACCCATTGCCGCAACTCCTGCTTCAACGCCTCACTCGGCTGCGATCCACTCTCGAGCGTCACAAACGCCACAATCGCCTGCCCCTTCATCTCGTCCGGCCGACCCACCACCGCCGCCTCCGCCACCTTCGAGTGCGCCACCAGCGCGCTCTCCACCTCCATCGTCCCCAGCCGATGCCCGCTCACATTAATCACATCATCCACCCGCCCCATAATCCAGAAGTACCCGTCCCCATCCCGCCGCGCCCCATCCCCCGAAAAGTAACTCCCCGGCACCTCGCTCCAGTAGCTCTTCACGTACCGCTCATGGTCGCCCCAGATCGTCCGCGCAATCGACGGCCAGCTCCTCCGGATCACCAACAGCCCGCCATGCCCCAGCGGCACCGACTCGCCCTCTTTCGTAACCACATCCGGCACAATGCCAAAAAACGGCAGCGTCGCCGACCCCGGCTTCGCCGCCACCGCCCCCGGAACCGGCGCAATCATGTGCGCGCCCGTCTCCGTCTGCCACCAAGTATCCACAATCGGACACCGCTCATGCCCCACCTCCCGGAAGTACCACATCCACGCCTCCGGATTGATCGGCTCGCCCACAGTCGCCAGCAGCCGCAGACTTTCGAGCGAGTGCCTCCGCACAAACCCATCGCCCCACTTAATGCACGCCCGGATCGCCGTCGGCGCCGTATAAAACACCGTCACCTTGTGGTCGTCCACAATCTTCCACATCCGGTCCGCCTCCGGCCAGTTCGGCGCGCCCTCGTACAGCATCACCGTCGCCCCGCACGCCAGCGGACCGTACACCACATAGCTGTGTCCCGTCACCCAGCCAATATCCGCCGTGCACCAGTACACATCCTCGTCCCGCAGATCGAAGTTGATCTTCGTCGTCAGATACGTCCCCACGCTATACCCGCCCGTCGTATGCACCAGCCCCTTCGGCTTCCCCGTCGTCCCCGACGTGTACAGCAGATACAGCGGATCCTCCGCATCCATCCACTCCGCCGCACACTCCGCGCCCGCCGCCTCCATCGCCTCATGCCACCAAACATCCCGCCCCGCCGTCATCGCACTCTCTACATCGGCACCGCCAGAAGAAAGTTGAGTCCGCCGCCGATACACCAGCACCCGCTTCACCGTCGGACACTGCGACAGCGCCTCATCCACAATCGCCTTCAGCTTGATCTCCCCGCCGCGCCTGTAACTCACGTCCTGCGTCATCACCGCCACGCACCCCGCATCGTTGATCCGATCCACCAGCGCATGCGCCGCAAACCCCCCAAAGATCACCGTATGCACTGCCCCGATCCGCGCACACGCCAGCAGCGCCATCGCCAGCTCCGGCGTCATTCCCATATAGATCGCCACCCGATCCCCTCGCTTCACCCCCATCGCCTTCACCGCATTCGCCAGCCGCTGCACCGCAACGTGCAGCTCCCCGTACGTCATCCGCCGCACCTCGCCCGGCTCGCCCTCCCACAGCAGCGCGACCTTATCCTTCTTCGCGCCCAGCGCATGCCGATCCACACAGTTGTGGCACAAATTCGTCTTTCCCCCCACAAACCACCTGGTGTCCTCGGCCTCACCCTCCATCACCGCCCGCCACGGCTGAAACCACTCGAGCTCACCCGCCGCCTCCGCCCAGAACGCCTCCGGCTCCTCCACACTTCGCCGGTACATGGCGTCGTACGCCGCCCGATCCTTCACCCGCGCCCCAGCCGCAAACGCTGCCGGCGGCGGAAACAACCGGCTCTCATTCAAACTCGACGAAAGATTCGCTTCAGCAGCCGTCAAACTCACGCGCGCACATCTCCAAAGATCGCAAAGGCAATCACCCAAAACCTACGCTTCTCCCAACCCCTCGGCAACTCTCAGCACTCGCCTCCGTTGGAGCCGTCATCTCGACCGACCCTGAGCAAGCGAAGCGCGTCGATCGGGGAGTGGAGAGACCCCTGTATCTTCCCTGCCACGAATGCGGACCCCGTCCTCCTTCACCATCAAACCGCCGTCACTCCCATCGGTCACGTAGACACGCCTCCCTCCACGTCACTACACTCCCAGTCTGACGCTCAGCCAGGCAACTTTTGGCGCTGACCAACTTACGGAGCATCCCACTCACCATGAGTTTCCTCGACCGCGATCGATCCGTAGCCCCCATCCACTACAACCGCTGGCTCATCCCACCCGCCGCCCTCGCCATCCATCTCGCCATCGGTCAGGTCTACGCCTTCTCGGTCTTCAAGAATCCCCTCATCCAGGCCTTCACCGGCTCCGTCTCCGCCGCCAACCTCAACAAGGACATCGGCTACATCTTCTCGATCGCCATCGCCTTCCTCGGCCTCTCTGCCGCCATCTTCGGCGCCTGGCTGGAGAAAGCCGGCCCCCGCCGCGCCATGTTCTACGCCGCCTGCTGCTTCGGCATCGGCTTCCTCGTCGCCTCCGTCGGCGTCCAGACCCACCAGCTCTGGCTCGTCTACCTCGGCTACGGAGCCATCGGCGGCGTCGGCCTTGGCCTCGGCTACATCTCCCCCGTGTCCACCCTCATCAAGTGGTTCCCTGACCGCCCCGGCCTCGCCACCGGCCTCGCCATCATGGGCTTCGGCGGAGGTGCCATGATCGGTGGCCCCCTCGCCAGCCAGCTCATGGCCCACTTCCGCGCCTCCGGCTCGAACGGCAGCGCCGCCATCGCCCACACCCTGGTGGTCATGGGCCTCCTCTACTTCGCCTTCATGATGTTCGGTGTCTTCACCATCCGCGTCCCCAATCCCGAGTGGAAGCCCGACGGCTACACCGCCCCCACCCACCCCGCCGGCAGCAAAGACACCGGCCTCATCTCCTCCCATAACGTCGCCGTCACCCAGGCCTGGCGAACCCCGCAGTTCTGGCTGCTCTGGATCATCCTCTTCACCAACGTCACCGCCGGCATCGGCATCCTTGAAGAAGCCTCGCCCATGATCCAGGACCTCTTCCGCGGCCAGGCCGGACCCGCCGCCGCCGTCGGCTTCGTCGGCCTGCTCTCCATCCTCAACATGGCCGGCCGCTTCTTTTGGGCCTCCACCTCAGACTTCCTCGGCCGCAAAGCCACCTACTTCGCCTTCTTCACCCTCGGCCCCCTGCTCTTCTTCTTCCTCCCCCTCACCTCCAGCACCCACCTCAACTCCATCCCCCTCTTCGTCACCGGCGCCGCCATCATCATCTCCATGTACGGCGGCGGCTTCGCCACCATCCCCGCCTACCTCAAAGACCTCTTCGGCGGCTACAACGTCTCTGCCATCCACGGCCGCCTGCTCACCGCCTGGTCCACCGCCGGCATCATCGGCCCGCTCATCGTCAACGGCATCCTCGACCACCACGTCTCGAACCACCTCCCCCGCGAGCAGGCCTACCCCCTCATCCTCCACATCATGACCGCACTGCTCTGCGTCGGCTTCCTCGCCAACCTCCTCGTCCGCCCCGTCGCTGAAAAGTTCTGGATCAAAGGAGACCTCGACATGAGCAAAGCCGGCCCCGCCCACTAACCCAACTCGTCATCTTGCAATTTTCAGTTGTCACTCCGAGGCGCAGCCGAGGAACCCCCGCATTTCGCTTTTAACCACGGAGCGCAGCGACGCGAACCACCCACCCCAAGGAGCCACCACATGCCCCAACTCCAGCAAGCCCCCAAATCCCAAACCCTCCTCGTCGCCATCACCTGGCTCGTCGTCCTCCTCCCCACCGCCTGGGGCCTCAGCTACACCGTCAAAAACGCCCTCAAGCTCTTCCATCCCCAAGCCACCACAACGCCGCTCAAATAGCGATCCACCCCAGATCGATCGCCACCAGTGAAGCCGTCCCTACCATCACCCACAACACCACGCCCTGCAGAAACGGCTTGATCCCCACCGCCTCGAGCGTCTTCTTCGAGAGCGACGTCCCGATCAGAAACAGTGTCGCCGTCAGCCCAGCCTTGCCCAGCCGGCCCAGATCCAGATACGCCCCCATAAACCGCGGCAGATACGTGCTCATCACCGACGCTCCAACGAACAGAAAGATGAACCACGGCACCTTCACCTTCGCCCGTTGTCCCGCCTGCCCGTCGCGCCGAGCCGCCCTGCCCATGTACGCCGCCGTTACCAGCGAGACCGGCACAATCCACAGCGCCCGCGCCAGCTTCACCGTCGTCCCAATCGCCAGCGCCTGCGGCCCATACTTCGCCGCCGCCCCTACCACCGAAGATGTGTCATGAATCGCCAGCGCCGCCCACAGCCCAAACTGGTTCTGGCTCAGATGCAGCCACCAGCCCACCGCCGGAAACAGCAGCAGCGCCACCGAGGTCAACAGGAACACCGTCCCCATCGCCACCGAAATCTCCTCCTCACTCGCATCCGTAATCGGCGCGATCGCCGCAATCGCCGATCCCCCGCAGATCGCCGTCCCCAGCGTAATCAGATAGCTCGCCTTGCCCCCCACCTTCAACATCTTGCCCAGCAGCAGCCCCAACACCACCGCCGAGCAGATACTGATCGCCGTATAAACAAACCCCGATCTGCCCGCGTGAATCACCTGCTTCAACTGAATTCCGAACCCCAGCAGCACCACCGAGATCTGCAGCAGCAGCTTCGCCAGTGAGCTCGACTCCCGCCGATACGGATGCTCCACCAGAAACCCGAACGCAATCCCACCCACCAGCGCCACCGGCGGCGACACCAGACCGCTCCCCGTCAGCAGCAGCCCCAGAAAAAAGATCATCCGCGCATCAAACGTCCTCTTCGGCGCCCCCGGCCCCGTCTGCCCCAGCGCTGAAGGCCGCGCACCCGACATCGCTCCACGCCGAATCTCCTCCGCCGTCTCCGTGATGAAGCACTCGCGCCCGCCCTGTACTCCCGCTACCGCCTGCGTCATCGTCTCCATCAAGTCTGATACCTCTAAACCAAGCCTCACCCCCCGCACCCGCCGCGTCCAAGCAGATCTTCTTATGCCCCATCACCGCAACTGCCACAGCAAGCCCAGGCGCGGGCAGAAATCGCATCCCCTCTTCAGCCCTTAGGCTCGCTGCAGAGCTCTCAGGCATCGAACAGACAGTCAGGCAACGCCCACCGATTCCCACGCTTAGCTCCCTGCCAGAGCACAGAACTTCGCAAGTCACACCTACCGCCGCCCGCATCGCACATGACCCTGCGTGAGAGATAGTTGAGGAAATCGCATGATCACTCGCGGCAGTCTGCTGCTCCCGTTCCTCCTTTGTTCCCTGGCAGATCTCCACGCCCAAAGCCAGACCCACACCCAAACCCACACCTGCGCCGACCTGCAGCACCACGTCATCCCCGCGACCGATATCGCCCTTCCCACCCGTGGCGGCCTCGTCGACTCCGCCCGCCACGTCCACGGCCCCGACGGAGGCTACTGCCGCGTCCTGGGCAAAATCGGATCCATCGACCCCGCAGCCGATCCCATCCGCTTCGAGGTCAACCTGCCCGAAACGTGGAACGGCAAAGCGCTCCAGTTCGGTGGTGGAGCCTTCAACGGCTATCTCAAACAGAGTGATGGCCGCAGCAACACAGTCGTCGCCGACATGGGCCAACCCACACCGCTCAATCGCGGATACACCACCTTCGGCAGCGACTCCGGCCACCACAAACAGTATCGCCTGCTCCCCGACATCTTCAACCTGCTCAATCCAGACTTCGGCCTCAACGATGAAGAGCGAAACAACTTCGCCTCCGATGGCCTGAAAAAGACCCATGACGTCGCCCTCCACCTCATGCAAGCGCGCTACAACGCCGCACCGAAGCGCATGTACTTCATCGGCGGGTCAACCGGCGGGCGCGAAGCCATGAAGGTCGTCGATCGCTGGCCAAACGACTACGACGGTGTCCTCGCCGCCTACGCCGCCTGGAATCAGATCGAGAGCGATCTGCAGTTCATCCGCGTCTCTCAGGCCACGTACGCCAAGGGCAAAGACGGACAGTCCGGCTGGCTGCCCTCGTCCAAGACCAAACTGCTCCGCGATGCGGTACTCCGGGCCTGCGATGCGCAGGATGGTCTAACCGACCGCATCGTCAGCAACCCCGCAGGCTGCTCCTTCAATGCGTCCCTTCTCCGCTGCAGCGATGGCCTGGACCACAAGGCCTGCCTCTCGGATGGACAGGAACGAACCGTCGCAGCCTTCTCCTCGCCGCAGATCACAACCTTTTCGGTCGCCCACGCAATCCACTCGGAGCCCGGCTACAACGTCCTGCGCGGCTCAAACCTGGTCGGCAACCTGGGATGGATCGATCACCCGTTCCACCCCGCCATTGCCTTCTTCAACTCCTTCTACTACATCATCGGAGACGGAGTCGTTCGTACCTTCCTGGGCAACGGCCCGCAGGCCGACCTCTTCCAGATCAACACAGTAGCCGGTAACGATCCCACCCATCCCCGAGCAGCATCCCTCGCTCGCATTCAGGAGCAATCCCTCGAAGACGACGCCAGCCTCGCAGACCTCTCTCCCTTTGAGCAGCATGGTGGCAAATTGCTCCTGGTCCATGGCGTGGCCGACTCAACCATCCCCACCGACGCCTCGGTGCTGCTCTACCAACGCATCGTTGAAGCCATGGGACAGCAGCGCGCCGCAGCCTTTGTACAGCTCTACCTCATCCCCGGCTACGGACACGGAACCGGCGTCTTCCACGCGGGCTTCGACACCATCGGCATCCTCGATCGCTGGTCCGACGAGCACCTCCGCCCGCAAAACCTGGTCGCTATCGACCAGAACAAGCACGCCCATCGTCGCGAAAGACCCATGTGCCCCTGGCCGAGCTGGCCGCGCTTCACCGGCAAAGATCCGGCCGTCGCAGCAAGTTACACCTGCACGACAAACCCCTAAGCACCTGTTGTCTAACTCCCAAAGCCGCGCCGTTCAATAACCTCTGAAGATGCCGTAGTTGTCCTCCTGCTCGTGCGGCGTCAGTTTTGCCGTCATTTCGACCAGAGCGAGACAGTTTCATCGTCTCGCGAAGTGGAGAGACCCTCGTATTTCGTCGTTGCTGTTGTTCTTCCCCGTCCACGCACCCAAAGCACCGGTCTGCGCCGTGAAGGGACCCCAAAGAGGCCGTCATCTCGACCGCAGCGAGACAGCTTTATCGTCTCGCGAAGTGGAGAGACCCCTGTATTTTCGTCGTTGCCCCCCTACCTCCGCCCTTCCCTTCCCGCCCGCTTCGGAGCCAGCACTCGCGCCTGCTCCAGCAAAAATGCCCGAAACGCGCCCACACTCCCCGTCGGCTCCGGCCCCGCCGCATACGCCAGCGAAAAGCTCCGCACCAGCTTCAGCCCCTCCACCCGCGCCAGCTTCAGCGTCCCCAGCGCCATCTGGTGCCGCACCGCCCAGCGCGAGACAAACGTCACCCCCAGCCCAGCCTCCACCGCGTTCAGCAGCCCCTCCGTCGAATCCAGCTCCATAGGGATCAGCAGGTCCTTCGTCTTCACGCCCGCGCCCGCAAGAGCCTGCTCCACAACCCGCCGCGACCCCGATCCAAACTCCCGCATCAGCACCGGTTGCCGCCGCAGCTCGTCGAGCGGGATCTTCTGTCCGGCCCACTCATGGCTCGCCGGAACCACCAGCACCATGCGGTCCTCCAGAAACGGCTCCAGATGCACGCCGCTGCGCTGCTCCGGCCCTTCCACCAGCGCCAGATGGATCTCACCCGAGAGCAACGCCGCCAGCATCTGGTCCGTGTTGCCGCTCCGCGCCGTCACCCGCACCCGCGGATTCCGCTGCAGAAACCCCGCCATAAAACCCGGCAGCAGATAGTGCGCAATCGTCTGCGACGCGCCCAGGCTCAGCTCGCCCGCCTGCTGCCCATACGCCTCCGCCACCGCCGCCAGCGCCTGCTCACTCAGCTCTCGTATCTGCTGGGCAAACGGCAGCAGCGCCGCCCCGCCCGGCGTCAGCGAGATCCGTCCCCCACCCCGATCAAACAGCGCGCAGCCAAACTCCTCTTCGAGCCCCTTGATCTGCTGCGTCACCGCCGGCTGCGTCAGCAGCAGCTCCTCCGCCGCCCGGCTAAAGCTCAGGTGACGCGCAACTGCTCGAAACACAACCAGGCGAAAGTTCTCAATCGTCAAAGCAGCCACCCTTCATTCCCTGACACTGTCATCAAAGCCGCTCGCAAGGGCACGCTTCACTGCCCAGCGTTAAGGGCATGGCTTCAGCCATGCCATAAGTGCCATCTCTAAAACGCGGCTTTAGCCGCTGAGGTCAGCTTGGTCATACTCCACCAAGTCGATCAACCTCTCCCTAAGCAAACTACCGCATGCACACGCCTACATCTTGCGTTGTCATCCCCTTGCGTTGTCCTCCCATAGAGCGTCTCCACCGCGACCCCCAAAACCCCGGGAACAATCGTTCGCCTTTCCCCCTAAGCGTAGTCACCTCAGACCCGCGTTCTCAGCCCGCCACGTACCATCACCTCCATGAGCTTCCCCGCCGCCGCCCTCATCGGCTTCTTCCTCGGCTTCGCCTTTGGCGTCGGCTGCGCGCTCGCCGTCCTCTACTCCATCTACTTCGGCGGCTATCGCGCCGCCATCCGCGACTCCCTGCTCTCCAGCCCACCAGCCCGCTTCCGCAAAGCCCGCGAAGTCGCCCGCAACCACACCACCGAAGGTTGAGCCACCCTTTCCCCAGCGTCCCGCCTCTAACCGAAGACATGACCAAGCAAGCCGATGACGCTATCCGTTCCGGAGCCAGCCGCGTAGACGAAGTCCAGCACATGGCCGCGGGAGTCTCCACCCCGAAGGACGCCTCCATCGTCGAGTCGCAGCCCGAAGACGCCACAGGCCACACCCCAATCGAAACCGAGCTCTCGAACGTCACCCTCAGCATGTTCGAGCAGGGCAAGCAGGTGCGCGTCCGCGTCGGCAACGCGCACAACTCCGCGGAGCTCTACGAGCAGATCTACGACTCCGCCGACGAGGCCAACACCGCCATGCTCGAAGGCGAGATCCTCACCCAAAAACAGGTCCCCGATCCCACACAGCTCGCCGGCACCGGCCTCCCCCTCAACAGCGTCACTACCGAAAAACTCCTGGCCGCCGGCCTCAAACGCCGCGGCGGCGACACCCTCTAAGGACACTTCGACAGCTTGAGGGCACGGCTTTAGGCATCCCGCCCGAGCCTCTCTTGTTTAGGGGCATGGCTTCAGCCATGCCCTATGTGCTTTCGGTAGAGCGCGGCTTTAGCCGCTGAGGGGCAGCTTGGTCACACCTCTGGACTTCCACAGGCCTCTCCTAGGGCGCCTTGAAGCGGTCATCTCAACCAGGCACAGCACAGCGGAGAGAGCTCGCACCCGCTCTCACTTTTGTGTGTACTCCTACCAACCCTGAGCGAAGTCGATTGAGCAGATAACCGCATCCGTTCTGAGCGACGCACGCTACCCCCGCTTCGTCCGCTTCTCGCGCTCCCTCACCCGTGCCTCCTCCGCGCGTCGCTCGGCCTGCTCAAACAACGACGACAGAACGCCGCCCAAAGCCACCAGCAGCGCGATCACCATCAGCCCGATCCCCGTCGTCCGCCACAGCGACGTGTCCCCCGGCGACCCCGGCTGTTGCGCCACATTGCTTAAAGAAAGTGCGCCGCTCACCAACGCAAACAGTCCCAGGGTCGCCGCCAGTATGAAAAGATTCCTGCCCATCGCTCCTTCAGCATAGACCCTCGCGAAAGTCGCGCGAAACACCCCCGAACCTCGACGAAAACCTGCTTAACCTTCGCGAAAAAACGCCTCTACATCCGTAATCTCGTTCGTCCGTCGGTACGGTGGCAGCGAGTCCAGGAAGATCTTCCCGTACCCGGATCGCTGCACCCGCGGATCCAGCAGCATCAGCACCCCGCGGTCATCGAGCGATCGAATCAGCCGCCCAAACCCTTGCTTAAGCGTGATAACTGCTTGTGGCACTTGAAGATCGAAGAACGGCCTCCCGCCCGCCGCCTCGATCGCCCGCATCCGCGCCTCCACCACCGGGTCCGACGGCACCGCAAACGGCAGCTTGTCGATCACCACGCATGACAGCTGCTCGCCCTGCACATCCACCCCTTGCCAGAAGCTCGACGTGCCGAACAACACAGCATTCTCAGTCTCCCTAAACTGTTGTAAAAGCACGTGTCTAGGCGCCGTTCCATGCAGCAGCAAAGGGTACGGCAGCTCGCTCAGCAGCCGCTCATGCGCCACCCGCATCGCCCCATAACTCGTAAACAGGCAGAACGCCCGCCCCTTGGTGATCTCAAGCACCCGCCGAATCCTCTCGACCGCCTTGTCCGTGAACTCTCGATCGCGCGGATCTGGCATGTTCTGAGGCAGATACAGCAGCGCCTGAGAGCTGTAATCAAAGTGGCTCGGCACCACCAGCTCCCGCGCAGACTCGAGCCCCAGCCGCTTCGAGATATGCCCAAACCCCGGCACCCCGTCCGTCCCCGCCACCGTCAACGTAGCACTCGTCAGCACCACCGCGGGAAACGTCTCAAATAGCGTCGTTTGTAGCAGTTCCGAGACATCAATGGGCGTTGCCAGCAGGTGCGTATGGAACGCTCCCTGCCCCATCGCACCCCCTCGCCCCGCTGCTCGAACGCCGCCCGCCGGCCGCCGGTCGATCCAGAACACCGTGTTCTTATCCTCAGACTCCAGCAGAAACTTCAGGTGGTTGCGAATGTCGGTCGCCCGCTTCCGCAATCCCGGCGCCTCCTCCACATTCTTCAGCTGCTCGAGCTCTCCCTCCAGGCGCTGAAGTGCATTCGATACAGAGAGATACACATCTCCTGAACTCTCCAGAAAATCCGCCCGTTCAGTAAATGGCATGCGTCCAACTCCTGCCCCGGACCCCGCTCCGCCCGCCGCCGGCAGCGCCGCAAAGAACAGCCGTGCCCGGTCCCGCACCATCCCCAGCGCGCTTTCGATCCCCGAGCTGGTCGCGTTCTTGGCTCGCAGCAGCATCTCCGTATCCCGCGTAAGTTCTTCAAAACGCGAGGTCGACAGGCCAATCCCGAAGTAGTTGCTGGCCACATCCTCAAGCTCATGCGCCTCATCGAAGATCACCGCGCACGCCTCCGGCAGAATCCCTGCATCCGGCGCCCCACCCGCCTGCTGCTTGATCGAAAGATCCGCAAA
>CAXSEC010000070.1:0-16295 GCA_964236325.1 uncultured Acidobacteriaceae bacterium
GGACGGGTCAGCCCTTGTAGAATTCGCTCCGCTTCCGGCTGTAGAAGTAATAGACCACCAGCCCGATGGCGAGCCACACGAAGAAACGCAGCCAGGTTTTCGCCGGCAGGCCAGCCATCAGCAGACCGCAGCAGAAGACCGACAGAACCGGGATGACCGGACCAAACGGGACACGAAACCCGCGTCGCCTGCCAGGGTCCTTGTAGCGCAGCACGACAACGCCGATCGAGACCAGCACGAAGGCGAAGAGCGTGCCGATGTTTGACATCTCGGCGAAGGTGCCGACATCGAACAGGCCCGCCGGGATCGCCACCAGCACGCCTGCAAACCAGGTCGCAAAGGCAGGTGTGCGGAACTTCGGGTGGATGCGCGAGAAGGCGTCCGGCAGAAGGCGATCGCGCGACATGGCGAACCACACGCGCGCCTGGCCAAGCTGAAAGACCAGGATCGACGACACCATGCCGAGGAGGGCGCCGATCAGCACGGCTAGCCGCACCCAATGCAGCGGGTGTCCGCCAGGTGTCAGCGAGACGCGCTTCAACGCGTTGACCACCGGCGCGCTATCGCCTGCCACCGATCGCCACGGCACCAGCCCGGTCAGCACCGCGGCCACCCCCATGTAGAGAATCGTGCAGACGATCAGCGTCGCCAGAATGCCCGTCGGCACGTCGCGCTGCGGGTTCTTGCACTCCTCGCTCGCGGTGGAGACAGAGTCAAAGCCGATGTAGGTAAAGAAGATGATCGATCCGCCAGCGAGGACGCCCGAAAATCCATTCGGCGAGAAAGGATGATAGTTGCCGGGGTGGATGAACGAGAGACCGGCGAAGCAGAAGACCAGGATCGCCGCGATCTTGACCAGCACCATGATGTTGTTGGTCCGCGCGGATTCACGAATGCCGCGCACCAGCACGGTGGTCAGCACGAGCACCACCAGGAAGGCCGGGATGTTGAAGCCCGCGTGCCAGCCTGGCGCATAGATGTCGCGCCCGGCGAGATCCTGCAGTCCGAGCGGCAGATAAGCCGGCGATAGCCACTTCGGGCTGAGATGAAGCCCCAGCCAGTCCAGCAGATCGACCAGATGCGCCGCAAAGCCCACACTTACGCTCATGTTCGAGAAGGCATACTCGAGAATCAGGTCCCACCCAATGACCCAGGCAATCAGTTCGCCGAGCGTCGCGTAGGTGTAGGTGTAGGCGGACCCGGCAATCGGAATCATCGATGCCAGCTCCGCATAGCACAGGCCCGTCAGCCCACACACAATGGCGACCAGAACCAGCGACACGACTAGCGCCGGCCCCGCGCCCGGGCGACCCGCAACCGCGCCCGAGGTATGGTGCAGCCAGCCCACGATCAGATCCAGCACGGGTGAGTCCGCCCAGGTCGCAAGCGCCGCCGGGTTGCCGCCGATCGCCGTGCCAATCACCGTAAAGATACCCGAGCCAATGACCGCCCCGATCCCCAGTGCCGTAAGCGACACTGGTCCTAGCGTCTTCTTGAGCGCATGCTCCGGACGCTCCGATTCGGAGATCAGTTTGTCGATGGACTTGGTGGCAAAGATCTGACGGGGCAGCGGGAAGCACTCCTCAACGCAGATAGCAACATGCTTGGACTGAATGTTTTCTACGTTACAGGAGTGTCACGGATTTGTAGACGAGTTCGTGGTGAATCGACTACCGCTTGGCCGCGCCGCGTGCCGCCTTCTTAATCTTCTGCTTGTTTTCGCCACGTGCGCCGGTGCGCGGAGCCTTGGGGGCGGCCTTCTTGCGGGCTGCGCGCTTGATCTTCTTGCGCTCTTCAGTGTCAGTAATGCTCTTGGTGTTTGCCATGGGTCGTGTCACTTCTTTCGTGGAGCTTAAATTCAAAGCCTGGGGCGGGTCAAAACTCTGGAGGCATCTGGCACCTCGGAGCCTTCGAGACCCTAAAGACGTTCCAGCTGGGCAAACTTCTCCACCAGCTTCTTCACGCCGTGTAGCTGAAATTGTACTGTAATCTTCGCGTCTTCTCCGTCGCCTTCCCGCTGAACGATCGATCCCTCCCCATATTTCGGGTGCCGAACCCGGGTTCCCTTACCCAGCCCGGTCTTGCCCGTCGGCGTCGGCACGTCCAGCTTGGGCCGGCCGAACTTCGTGCCCGGTGCGGGCTTGTTGCGTGCCGCAAAGAAGTTGGCGACGTTGTCGAGCTTGCCCGAACCAGCCGGATTGAAGCCGCGACCAGCCGCTCCCGTGCGCGCGGCGCCGTTACCGCCGCTTTGGTCCTCATCTTCATAGCTGTAGTGCCGCTCGCCCGCATCCGCGCCAGCGCTGCGTCCTCCGGCCTTCGGGTACGGCGTGCTGAAGGCACGACCGGCCATCCGCGTGCCGTACTCATCCGCATCGGAGTAGCTATTTTGCGGCCGGGCAGGGCTCAGATCCTCCACCAGCCGGCTCGGCACCTCTTCAAGAAAGCGCGAGGCGATCGAGGCCTCCGGCATGTCGTTGCCGTAGCGCCGCCGATAGCGAGCCCGGGTCAACAGCAGCGTATCCATCGCGCGCGTCATGCCGACGTAGCAGAGCCGCCGTTCCTCCTCCAGCCCGGTCGGATCGGTCAGCGTGCGCGAGTGCGGAAACAGGCCTTCCTCCATCCCGGCCAGAAAGACCAGTGGAAACTCCAGGCCCTTGGCGGCGTGCAGCGTCATCAACGTAACGCGGGCCTCGGAGGAGTAACCGTCCGCGTCTGAGACCAGCGCCGCATGATCGAGAAAGTCGGCCAGCGTCTCACCGCGCGAGGTCGCATCCTGCGCGGCGTTGGCGAGCTCTTTCAGGTTCTCAATGCGCGAGAAGCTCTCGGGCGTGGCCTCATCCTCAAGCGCGCGGATGTAGCCCGATCGCTCATTCAGGAAGCGAATCAGCTCCGGCAGCGTCGCCGGATCGCCCGGCTTGCGAAATCCTTCGCCGCCTGTCGCTGCAGCGGCCTCCTTCGCCCCACCCTTTTCGCGCGACCCTCCCTCAGCACCCTCGCGCTTCTGCTGCTCTCGCCTAGACAGCGCTGATCCCTTCAGTGGTACCGGCGCAAATGGATTGAAGCTGACGTCGTCAATGCCATGGGCGGCATCGTCATCCACCGCATTCTCCGCCGCCAGCGTAGAGATCTCCTCTGACGGCCCAAAGTCGAAGCCGAAGTTGAAGCTCGTATCAAAGCTGGTGTCTGCGCCCGTACCTTCTTCGACCCGCGCCATCGCTTCTGTATCGTCGCCAGTTACAAATGCATCCGGGTCAAACGCAGTATCACTCTCCGCCGCGAAGTTGCTTTCCGCCGCGGCATCGGCCATCGCGTAAGAGTCTTCCCCCGCGATGACGCCCACGTCCCCGGACAGCTTGTCGGCAAAGTCCGGTCCAAGCATCGCCCGCGCATCCTCAATCAGGCGGCGAAAGCCTTCAAGCGCGGCTAAGGCACGCGCCGGCAGCAGGCGATCGCGAACCGCCGCAGCTATGGCATCCCACGTAGACGTGCCGGTCGAGAGCGCCATACCTTCAAGCGTCTCCATGGTCGTCTTACCGATCCCTCGCGCTGGCGAGTTCACGACGCGTCCAAGAGCCACCGAGTCGTGCGGGTTCTGCACGCACTTCATGTAGCTCAGAATGTCCTTGACCTCGGCGCGGTCATAGAACGAGAAGCCACCCACCATGTGGTACTTGATCCCGTAGCGGCGCAGCGCCTCTTCCACCAGGCGGGACTGCGAGTTGGTGCGATACAGCACAGCGCAGCGTGGCAGATCTGCCTCTTTGCCGGCCTCACGAAAATAGCGCTGGATCCGATCGGCAATAAACAGCGCCTCATTCTCGCCATCCGGCGCCTCATAGTAGCCAATCAGGCTGCCACCCTCGCGCGAGGTCCACAGGTTCTTGCCCTTGCGCTGCAGATTCTGCGCCACCACCGCGCTGGCGCCTTCGAGGATCACCTGCGTCGAGCGATAGTTCTGCTCCAGACGAATCGTCTTTGTTTCAGAGAAATCCTTCTCAAACTCGAGAATGTTCTTGATATCCGCGCCGCGCCACGAGTAGATCGATTGATCCTCATCGCCCACCACGCACACGTTGCCATGCGCCCCCAACAGCTTCATCAGCTCATACTGCGGCCGATTCGTGTCCTGGTACTCGTCGATCATCAGGTATTTGTAACGTCGGTTGTAACGATCTCGAACTGCCGCATCCGTCTTCAGCAGGCGCACCGTCTCGAGCAGCAGGTCGTCAAAGTCCAGCGCGTTCGCCTTGAAGAGCTCCTTGCGATAGATCTCGAAGATGTGCGCTATCTTCTCTTCCATCGGGTTCGAGCTCGCGAGGAAGTACTCCTGCGGATCAATCATGTGGTTCTTCGCCCATGAAATACGACCGAGCGCCACCCGCGGCTTCAGCTGCTTGTCATCAATCGCCAGCCGCTTCAGCGCCGTCTTCACCACCGCCTGCTGATCTGTCTCGTCGTAGATAGCAAAGGTTCGCGTCAGCCCCTTGCCATTGGTTCGCAGCGCCTCGATGTCGCGGCGGAGCACACGCACACAGAAGCTGTGGAACGTCGCCAGCGTTGGCCGCGAAAGCGTACTGTGGCCGAGGATCTTCTCGACCCGCTCCGCCATCTCCTTCGCCGCCTTGTTGGTGAACGTCACCGCAAGAATCGCATCGGGCGAGACACCGCGCTCCTGAATCAAGTAGGCGATGCGATGCGTGATGACGCGCGTCTTTCCGGATCCGGCGCCAGCCAGCAGCAGCACCGGCCCGTCAACGGTCGTGACGCCGAGCGCCTGCTGCGGATTCATGTTCACTACAAGGTCTGACACAAGCACTCCACGCTCTATCTTAAGCGCGCCGCCGAATCTGTGTTTTTGAGCTATGCCAGGGTCTTCGGACGGCACACAGCACATCGAAAATCAATTCTTTCCTTTGTAACGGAACTCAACGGAACCTTTCCATTTGGCCTGCGTACAACTGAATACGACTGGCTTCCTGAACCATGGCAGAGAGTTCCCGTCGCAAGTTGATCTACTGGGAGCTACACATGAACCGTCGCATCCTCTCCACAGCTGTACTCGTCGCGTCTTCGCTCGTCTCCACGCAGGCCGTTCACGCCGCGCCGCTGACCCTTCCCTCCACCGTGCATGCCATGTTCGCCAAGACCAAGCTGGTCAGCTTCTCCCTGCGCAACGACTCGGCCGCCCCTCTCAAGATCATGGCCGGCGACAGCGCCATGACCATCGACGCCGGCAAGACGCTGGCCATGAAGCTGCCCGCCGGCACCAGCGTCACGGCGGTCGAGGCAACCTCCACGCTCAGCGCCGGCGCCGTCATCACCCAGGTCACCGGCGAACTCTCCGGCGCCACCATCGCCATCAAGTAGCTCGTATCGTGAGCAAGCAGCGGGCGTGATGGAGAAGATCCACTGCTCCCGCTGTTTTCGTGCTCCATGCCGCGCGACCCCCGGCGTGCGTGGGAACACATTCGCGTATGACCTCGAGTTGCTATGCTTAAGCCCATGACGGTGAAGGCTGTGGCAGTATTCTGCGCAAGCGCGATGGGCATCGACAACGTCTACCAGCAGGCGGCAACCGAGCTCGGCAGCGAGCTCGCACGGCACGGTGTCGGCCTGATCTACGGCGGGGCCAAAGTAGGTCTCATGGGCGCAGTCGCGGAGGCCTGCCTGCGTGGCGGCGGTACCGTGGTCGGCGTTATCCCTGAAGTGCTGGTCGATAAGGAGGTCGCGCACGATGGCCTCACCGAACTGCACGTCACCACCACCATGCACACGCGCAAGGCGCTGATGGCGGAGCGCTCCGACGCCTTTCTCATCCTGCCTGGCGGCTTCGGCACCATGGAAGAGATGTTTGAGGTGCTGGCCTGGCAGACGCTCGACCTGCACGCGAAGCCGATCGTGCTGCTCAACACCGCCGGCTTCTACGATGCACTGCTGGCCTGGTTGGATGACGCCGTCGCGGCCGGCATGCTGCGTGCCGAGAGCCGCACCGTGCTGCAGGAAGCGCGCCGCGTAGGCGAAGCGCTGTCGCTCGCCGGCATCGTCTAAACGCCTTTCTTCCGCAGGCCATATAGCGCGGCAGGCAACGCGATCGTCACCGTCCGCGTCCATCTCAAAAGCGAAGAAAAAGCGTATCAGGAGATGCAGCCCATGGCCGAACGTGAGATCGTACTGGACCAGCCGCAGATTATGGATGAACAGAGCGAGGCGCTGCGCCATGCAACCGAGCGCGCAGAGCAGGCTGAAGCAGAGCTGGCCAAGCTGAAGGCCGCAAAGCCAGCCGCCACGCATACCTCCGCGGCCAAACCAGCGGCCGCCGCCGATGCCGGCTCAACCAAGCAGCCGCCCAGCCCCAGTTCCGCCGCCGGCGAGCCCGGAGTCGAGGGTGGCGAAAGTGAGTTGCGCAAAGATTCCATGATGGCCCACCTGCTCGATTCGCTCGCTGCAGGCAAGGACATCGGCCACTACGGCCGGCTCGTCTTCGCCATGGTCGCGCGTCACTTCCTGTCCCATGATGAAGTGCTGGCTTGGATGACCAAGGACCAGGACTTCAGCGACGAAGACGCCCGCGTCATGCTGAAGCAGGTAGAAGGTCGCGACTACAGCCCACCGAAGCGTGAGCGCATCCTCGAATGGCAGGCACAGCAGGACTTCCCAATCTTGCCCGATCCGGAAGATCCCGACTGCGGCAACCTCTATCGCAACCTGCGTTTTCCTGAGGCGATCTACAAACACATCGGCCACTATCAGGAGCAGAAGATGGAGTTAGAGCAGTAACAACGCACCTGGCGGTCTGCGCAGTCACAGACCGCCTACTTGTTTGCAGTAGAAGGCAGCCCCGCAAGGATGTCGTCCCAGAGCATCAAGCGCGCCTCAATCGCCTGCACCGCTGCCGCCTCGGCTTGCTTCCACTTCACCAAATCAGTCCCGCAGAGTCCGGAGACCATGCGCAGCGACATCGGCCCGTGCTCTTCGCCATCCACCTCAATATGGCGATCAAGGTACCAGCGGAAGAGCGCCAGCTTTCCCGACAGCTGTACGTCCTGATCGCGAATAAAGGCCTTGAAGACGCCTGGAATCAGATCTTCGCGACCGAAGGTAAACGCCGCCGCAATGACATGCAGTTGACCCGTGGCGATAAACGCCATCGTCGATCGAACAAAGCGCTGCGCCGCCGCAGATGCCCGCGCCTCAGCAAACGCCCGTTCCGTCCCCTCGCTTCGCTCAAGCTGATTTAGAAAGCTGTCGATCGCGTCCGTCGACGCGCCACACTGCTGCATCGCGCGTCGATACAACTCAAAGTGGCTAAGCGCCTCACCCTCGTAGACGTCAGACTCTTCCCCCAGCACAATCTCGTTGATCAAGCGCCGCGCCTTGGGAAAGCGACTCGGCACCCACGGCACATCGACGCAGGTCAAGCCGCGCTGCAACGCCTTCAGCAGGCTCATAAAGTCCCACACCGCAAAGACATGCGTTTGCATAAAGCTGTGCAGATCTTCAAGGCTTCGCATCGACGCGTAGAGGGGATGCGCGGCGAGCTGCCCATAGAGCGGCGCCAGACGCTCCTCAAGGGCATGCAGTGACGCCTCCGCCGCATACACCGGAGTCTGTGTTCCAGACAATCTCAACTCGGCCTGCGGCACGGCTGTCGGAGCAACAAGGATCTTCGTAGTCATCGGTGCAACACTCTCCTCAACAGTTACAAATCAGCTGGAGCGACTAAAACATCTTCGCGGCAAACTGCGGAAGACACTGCTCACATTGGCAGACACGGCGCAGGTACTCCCACGAGTAGATGCCGCTCTCATGCCCGTCATTCCACTTGAAGCGCAGGGCATACTTCCCCACCGGCGTTACCTCCATCGGCCGCGCGGGAGCCTCATACATCGCCAGCAGCGTGGCCGGCTTGGCTTTGGGCTCGCCCGGCGGCCGACCGTCTTTCTCTCGCGCCTCGTGGCAGGTTGCACATGGGCAGGCGTTCCGCAGCCATACAAAGTTCCACGCGCTGTGATGGCCGTCCTTCCACACCACCTCCACCCCCGTGCCCTCAGTCTTCTTGACCCTCACCTTCAGCGGAATGACGGCATCTGCCGGCAATCGCTCGGGCTCCCGCGCCTGCTCCCCGCGCACGATCCGTATGCCTTCATGGCTCATTGAGAGATCTCCTTACGGGCACACCGGCCACACATCTCCAGGCACCTCTTGTTTCGACGCTTGCCTCGCTCTGAGGATTCCTCTGCGCCCCGGTCGGGAGGCGCGTCAGCCTATGCTCCATACTGTCTCCAGAAAAAATATCCGGCGATTGTGAGTCCGGTAATCACCACCAGCGATCGCAGCACGGCCGGGTTGCTGCGGCGTGCGAAGTGGGCTCCGATGTAGCCGCCCGCTCCCGCAAACACCATCGACACCACGCAGTAATGCCAAAGCACTGCGCCCGACACGATAAATGTCACAACCGCGCACAGGTTCGAGGCGCATGCCGCGACCACCTTCAAGGCGTTGAGCGCATGCATATCTTCAAGACCAAACAGCGCCAGCACCGTCATGATCAGAAAGCCGCCGCCCGCACCGAAGTAGCCAATGTAAAAGCACACCGGCAGCACGGCAAAGAAGATGGCGGCGCGTGAAAAGGTCGGAACATGGGGCTCCACCCGCGCCTGGCGAGACCGTAACCGCAGCCAACGTGACACCGGCGCCGACGCCCAGAACAGCAGCGCCCCGCCCAGCAGCAGCCATGGGATCAGCCGCAGAAACAGCGTCTGCCCGGTATGCAGCAGAATCACCGCCCCGCACACCCCGCCCACCAGCGAGGCGAGCAGCACCGCGGGCAGAAGGTCTCGCCGTACATCCGCCTGCAGCTTCGCGAGCGACGTCAACTGCCCGGGCCACAGCGCCACCGTATTCGTCGCATTCGCCTCGATTGGCGGGACCCCCATGCCCAGCATCGCGGGAAACGAGAGAAATGAGCCTCCGCCGGCCATGGCATTGATCACACCGGCCAGCAGAGAGGCCGTGACCAGCCAGGCGTATCGCCAATGCGGAGCAAGGGTGTGCAGCATGTACTTCGATTCTAGGCGTCTCTGCGCCGACCGCGCCCGAACCTCCACCCGCGCCCTCCGTCACAGCCACTCGCCAGACCAGCCCTGCCCTACACTACAGGCAGGCCTGGTATGACCACTTTGAAATCCGCTGCTGCCGCCCCTCTGCCCTTTCTCGGCCTGGCCTGCGCCGTCGGCGTCTCGACGATCTACTACAACCAGCCACTTCTCCTGGATATGAGCCACACCTTCAGGGCCGATGTCGGACGCACCGGCTTCGTCGCCGTAGCCACCCAGGTCGGCTATGCGGCAGGACTTCTTACCCTGGTTCCCCTCGGCGATGTTCTGGAACGCCGCGCCCTCATGATGCGCCTGTACGCCGCGGTCGCCGTCTCGCTTCTTCTGGTTGCCATCGCTCCGAACCTCTCCTGGCTGCTCGCGGGTAGCCTGCTCATCGGCCTCTTTGCCTCGGTCACGCACATCGTCCTGCCCATCGCACCTGACCTCGTCTCCAACGACCAGCGCGGTCGCGCCATCGGCATCGTCATGACCGGCCTGCTGCTCGGCATCCTGCTCGCCCGTACCTTCGCCGGTTGGGTCAGCAAAATCCATGGCTGGCGTTGGGTCTTCGTCATCGCGGCCGTCCTCAACGCCTCGTTTGTTCCTCTCTTGTGGAAGGTGATGCCCAAGCTTCCGCCGCGCCAAAAGCTCCTTTACAGCGAGGCCATGCGCTCCCTCTGGACGCTCTTTCGCACCCATACCCTGCTGCGCGAGTCCTCCTTCGTCGGTGCGCTCACCTTCGCCTCCTTCAGCTGCTTCTGGACCACGCTGGCCTTTGTCCTGCACAGCCACTATGGACTAGGCGCCGCCGCCGCTGGAACCTTCGGCATCGTTGGTGCGGCCGGCGCGTTGGTCGCTCCCCTCGCCGGCCGACTCTCCGACAGGCATGGCTCGCGATGGGTCATCACCTGCGGCCTCACGCTCCTTGCCGCCTCCTATCTCCTCCTCTGGGCAGAAGAAGCCGCCCATCTCGCGACAGCGGTGCACCTGGTTACGCTGGTTGTCGGCGTCGTCGTGCTGGATATGGGCGCACAGATGACCCAGGTCGCCAACCAGACCCGCATCTTCGGCCTCGACACCTCCGCCCGCAGCCGCCTCAACACGGTCTACATGACCCTCTACTTCACAGGAGCCGCCATCGGCTCCGCGCTCGCCACCGTCGCCTGGGTCCGCTGGCAGTGGAACGGCGTCTGCCTTCTGGCTCTCGCGTTCATCGCCTGCGCCGGACTAGTCCACGCAACCGGCAATCGCAGCATCGGCGCTCAAAAAACAGGGTCAGAAGACGCCCTCCTGCAGGCATAGTGACGCCAAAGGCGTTCCGGAGCAGCACCCAGCCAGCCGACTGAAAACACGCTTACCTGTCCTTCCCTAAGGCCATCGCCTCAGCCGCTGAGGGCAGCCTGGTCATACTTCCGCATACGAATCAGACTCTCCCTCCATCAGAGTCCCCCTGCCGCAACGGTGCTGCCGCAGACACCTCCACCTCGCCGGGCAGCATCGGCGTGGCGGCCAGCAGGCGCTGCGTATACGCTTCGCGCGGCCGGTCACACACCTCCAGCACCGGTCCCTCCTCCACCACGCGCCCGTGCTGCATCACCACCACGCGATCGCACAAATACCGCACCAGCGGCATGGAATGCGAAATAAAGAGATACGTCAGGCCGTACCGTTGCTGCAGCGTCCTTAGCAGGTTGATGACCTGTGCGCCAACCGATACATCCAGCGCACTCACCGGCTCATCCAGCACCAGCAGATCGGGCTTCAGCGCGATCGCCCGGGCAATGTTGATGCGCTGCCGCTGCCCGCCCGAAAACTCATGCGGATACCGCGCCAGCGCCGATGCCTCCATCCCCACCTCGGCCAGCAGCGATGCGAGCCGCGCCGGAAGACCCTCCTCCGGCCGCTCCCCATGGATGACGAACGGCTCGGCCAGAATCTGTCGCACCCGCATACGCGGATTCAGCGCCCCAAACGGATCCTGAAACACAATGCTCATCCTCCGCCGCAGCGCCCGCAGCGGCCGCGGCCGAAGCCGCAGCACATCCACACCCTCAAACGCCACGCTCCCTGCAGTCGGTTCGATCAGCCGCAGCACCATGCGCGCCACCGTCGACTTACCCGACCCGGACTCGCCCACCAGCCCAAGCGTCTCGCCGCGCGCCAGCGTCAGCGAAACCCCGTCCACCACTCGCCGCTCGCCATACTGCTTGACCAGATCGCGCGCCACCAGCAGCGGCTCGACAGTAACGCCGCGAGAGCCTGACATCGCCGGCTCGGACTGCGACTGCACCACCATAGCCGGATGGTACATCGCCCGTCGAGACGCGCGGGTGGCGCCCTATCTTCGCCATAACCCAGACGATCATCTAGGATGGCAGCGACAGAAACATCTGCTGTAGAAAGGTTCCCGCATGCATCGTCTCCCGTCGTTGGCTCTCCTTGGTCTTCTTGGTCTCGCGTCCGCCGGCGCGCAGACGGCACCACTCGCGGCCACCCCGCCCATGGGCTGGAACAGCTGGAACCACTTCGCCGGCCGCGTCACCGACAAAGACATCCGCGACTCCGCCGACCAGATCGTCTCCACCGGCATGCGCGACGCCGGCTACCTCTACGTCAACATCGACGACACCTGGGAGGCCGGCCGCGACCCGCAAGGCAACATCCTCACCAACGAAAAGTTCCCCGACATGAAGGCGCTCGCGGACTACGTTCACAGCAAGGGCCTCAAGATCGGCATCTACTCCTCGCCCGGCCCCAAGACCTGCGCCGGCTTCGAAGGCAGCTACCAGCACGAAGAGCAGGACGCCAAAACCTACGCCGCCTGGGGCATCGACTACCTCAAATACGACCTCTGCAGCTATCACGACCTCATGGACAAACAGGCCGGCAAAGACCAATCCCAGGCCTACGCCATGATGCGCGCCGCCTACACCAAAATGGATAGGGCCCTCAAAGCCACCGGCCGCCCCATCGTCTTCTCCCTCTGCCAGTACGGCTGGGACTCCGTCTGGACCTGGGGCCCATCGGTCGACGGCAATCTCTGGCGCACCACCGGCGACATCAGCGATAGCTACAGCCGCATGGCGGAGATCGGCTTCTCGCAGGCAGGTCTCTCGAAGTACGCCGCGCCCGGCCACTGGAACGACCCCGACATGCTCGAGGTCGGCAATGGCAAAATGACCACCGACGAATACACCACGCACATGACGCTCTGGGCCATCCTCGCCGCACCGCTGCTCGCCGGCAACGACCTGACGAAGATGAGCGCGGCGGACAAGGCCATCCTCACCAACAAGGACGTCATCGCCATCGATCAGGACGCCCTCGGCAGACAGGGCGACCGCGTCTCGGCCGTTGGCCCGTATGAGGTCTGGTCGAAGCCGCTCAAAGATGGCTCCGTCGCCGTCGCTCTCTTCAATCGCGGCGAAGACACCGCAGCCATTACCCTGCCCGCAGCCTCGGCGATCGGCCTCAAACGCATCAACACCGTCCGCGACATCTGGTCTCCCGCCGACACCACCAGAGGTCCATGGCTGGTCTCCGGTCACAGCGCCGAACTCCTCATAGTCCATTAACCCCGAAGGTCGATCGCCCTCCACATCGGGCAGCAAGGCCGCGAAGACCGCACACTCCGCGCCCTTTTGCGTCCGTCAAAGCACCGGATGCCTGCGATGAAATCCCGTCGCCTCCTGGTACGCCCGCGCAAACGCCAGCAGCCGCGCATCGCTGTACAGGCTCCCCAGAAACGTCAGCGACACTGGCGTTCCTGGCCCGCCCGGGTTCTCGAGCTCATCATCCTCTTCACTCACCGTGGCCTTCGGTGCATCGTCTCCACGCAGGCCATTCGGCACAATCACCGCCGGATGCCCGGAGAGGTTCGTCGCCACCAGCTGCGCGCCTCCGCTCGGCGTCACCAGCACATCCACCTGCGCGAACAGCTTCGCCATCGCCTCGATCACCAGCGACCGCGCACGCTGCGCCTGAATGTAGTCGACAGCCGAGTAGAACCGTGCGCGCCGAAACGCATTCGGCCAGTCATACGGCCTCTGCCCGGTCAGCAGCTGATCGCGCCCGCTCAGCGTCAACTCCTCGAACGCCGCCGCAGCCTCTGCTCCCAGCAGCGGCACCTGGTCGCCAAAGTGCAATCCCTCCGGCAGATCCACTGCCACCAGCTGAACGCCCATCGTTCGCAGTGCCTGAAGCGCCGCACGATCGAAGGCCGCGTCATACGTCAGCCGCGTGAAATTCTCCTTCTGGCGCGCGCGCTTCGCCTCATCCTCCGCGCGTTCCTTCGCCGTCACACTCTCGCTCGGCGGCTTCAGCTCCTCAAACTTCGGCGCATCAAACGCCGACTTCAGGTACCCCACGCGCATCGTCCGCCAGTTGAACTCCGCATCCCAGTTGAACGCCGCCGGTTGCACCGATCGATCCTGCTCGTCCTGGCCATGGATCACGCTCATCACGAGTGCACAATCCTCGACCGATCGTGCGATCGGCCCGATCTTGTCCATCGTCCAGCTCAGCGCCATCGCGCCCGTGCGCGGCACAAAGCCAAACGTCGGCCGCAGCCCCGTCACCCCGCAGCGCGTCGCCGGTGAAGAGATCGACCCCAACGTCTCCGTGCCGATCGCAAACGCCACACACCCCGCCGCAACCGCGCTCGCCGACCCGGCCGACGATCCGCTCGATCCCTGCTTCGGGTTCCACGGTTGCGCGTCCGTCCGCCAAACCACAGGTCGCCCTGCGCCAGCGCACCCATGCTCAGCTTCGCCACCAACACCGCGCCCGCGGCATCCAGCCGCTCGACCACCGTTGCATCCGCATCGATCCGTTGCTGCTCAAAGCCCGCCGCGCCCCACGTCGTCGGATACCCCTTCACCGCCAGCAGATCCTTGGCGCCCCACGGAATCCCGTGCAGTGGCCCGCGCGCCTTGCCCGCCGCCATCTCCCTGTCTGCCGCCGACGCCTGCACCAGTGCTCGCTGCTCCGTCAGGTTGATCGCAAAATGTAACGTCGGTTGATACTTTTTCAGCCGAGTCAACGCAATCTTCGTCAACTCAAGCGACGTCACCTTCTTCAGCCGCAGCAGCTCGCCCAGCTCTCGCACCGTCGCAAACGCCAGAGCCTCCTCGCGCGCAGCGCCCTCCGCAGCAACCAGCCTCGTCACCTCCGGCGCCTTCCCCAGTCGCGCCGGGCTCTTCTCCGTCTCGAGCACCATCCCTGCCGGCACTGGATCAAACACAAACGCCGGTGCCACCGTGTTCGCGAGATGCAGCGTGCGAATCGCCTCAACCGACGCCCGCTGCTCCGTCAGCCCGTCCACCAGCATCTCGCGCTGCTCCGCGGTCAGCGAGATCGCAGCCAGCGCCTCCGCCTCCGCAATCATCCCCACCGTAATCTTCGCCAGCCTGTCCGCCGCAACATCCGCCGCATGCACCGGCCCGCTTGGCCTCTGCGCCGCCGCCAATCCCAGCAACGCCCCCGGAAGCAGCGTGCCGCCAACTCCGGCGGCGGCACACGCAGACAGCAGTCGACGGCGACTCAAAACAATCACAGCAGCCTCAGGCATGCCGCATTATTGCATCGCTCCCTCGCAATCCAACCACCCGCGGAGATACGTCTTCCCGGGCAAACGCCGCGCTGCCGCAAACCGGAAAGCCAGCCCTCCTTCCGACTCGCTATACTGGCTGCGCATCGCGCCGGCCATATGCCGCCCACTCTGAAGGAGTTCCCCCTCGTGTCCACGTCCCTCTCTCGCCGCAGCTTCGCCCGCCTGGCCGCCTCCGCCGCCGGCATCGCCTCCCTTCCGGCGACCACCGCACTTCAGGCCGCCGCCCAAAGCGGTGCCGTCCACTCCCATCAACCTGGCTTTCCGCAGGGCTTCCTGTGGGGCTCTGCCACCGCCTCCTATCAGGTCGAAGGCGCCGTCAAGGAAGACGGCCGCGGCCCGTCCATCTGGGACACCTTCGCCCACACCCCCGGCAAGACCCACAACGGCGACTCCGGCGACGTCGCCGACGACAGCTACCACCGCTACGCCGAAGACATCGCCCTCATGAAGGACCTCGGCCTCAAGACCTGCCGCTTCTCGATCGCCTGGTCGCGCATCTACCCCACCGGCACCGGCACCCCGAACCCCAAAGGCCTCGACCACTACAAGAAGTTTGTCGACGCTCTTCTCGCCGCCGGCATCGAGCCATACTGCACCCTCTACCACTGGGATCTCCCACAGGCGCTCGAAGACAAGGGTGGCTGGCAGAACCGGCAGACCGCGGTCGACTTCGCCACGTATGCCGGCTACACCGCCGGCCAGCTCTCCGACCGCTGCAAGCACTTCATGACCATGAACGAGATCAGCACCTTCATCGAGCTCGGCTACGGCGACGGAACCCATGCCCCCGGCCTCAAGCTCAGCCGCAAGGATCTCGCGCAGACTCGCCACCACGCCGTCCTTGGTCACGGCCTCGCCGTCCAGGCCATCCGCGCCAGCGCCCGGCCCGGCACCAAGGTCGGCTCAGCCGAAAACCTCACCGCCGTCTGCCCCATCTTCGACGCGCCCGAGCAGGTCGCCGCCGCGAAGAAGGCCATCGTCGAGCTCAACGCCGGCTATCTCACCGTCATGCGCACCGGCAAATACACCGACCACTACCTGCAGGAGCTCGGCGCCGACGCCCCGAAGTTCACCCCCGACGAGCTCCGCGCCATCGGCAGCCCGCTCGACTTCCAGGGCCTCAACATCTATCAGCCCACCTGGGTCCGCGCCGACTCGAGCCAGCCCATCGGCTTCTCCGTCGTCCCCAAACCCAGCTCCTATCCGCACATGTTCAGCTCCTGGCTCAACGTCGGCCCCGAAGGCATCTACTGGGCGCCAAAGCTCGCGAACGAGGCCTTCGACCTCAAGGAGATCTACATCACCGAGAACGGCGCCTCCTCCGACGACCACGTCGCCGACGACGGCCAGATCTACGACACCGACCGCACCATGTTCCTGCGCAACTACCTCACCCAGCTGCAAAAATCCGTCAGTGAAGGCACACCCATCCGCGGCTACTTCCTCTGGTCGCTCCTCGACAACTACGAGTGGGCCGACGGCTACGAAAAACGCTTCGGCATCACCTACGTCGACTTCGCCACCCAGAAGCGAACCCCCAAGCTCTCCAGCCACTTCTACAAGGAAACCATCCGCCGCAACTCCGT